>JALHOR010000008.1:92305-99584 GCA_022842885.1 Anaerolineae bacterium | reverse complement strand
ACTGCGGCACGCTGGATGGTACATTGGGCTGTTATGGCTATAACCGCATGGAAGCAACCTTCCAAGATGCCAGTGTTGGCGATGAGTTTGAAGAACCCGGCGGCACAATTGATATTCCCCTCATTCATACGGCGCAAACCGCCGCGCTCGATTTGGAAGAAGATGAATGGGGCATTGGTTATTTCCGGGCGCGTGCCAATTTGGAAACCATCACGCCGGAAGAAGCTGTGCGTATCATCATGTTAGGCGATGTCTTTTTAGAGAGTGCCTTTGATGACACTGCCCCTGAACCGATGCAAAAATTATTTTTTGAAACAGGTGGTCCCTCCGATTGCCAAGATGCCCCCAATATGGTTGTCATCCAAGGTCCCGATAATAAGCCGGTCACGTTAGAAGTGAACGAAGTGCCGATTCGCATTGGCTCAACCATTGCGTTGGGTCTCGGCAATTTCAGCAGTGGGCAAGCCATGTTTATCACCGTGATTGCGGGCGAAGTGCGCCTATACCCCGATAGCCCGCAGGAAGTGGTGTTATTGGCGGGACAAACTTCGTTTGCGCGGCTCTCGCCCAACACGCCCCGTCCGGGCGTTACACCGGAAAATTCCGATGCGCTACTGTTAGCAACACCGGAGGTCACGCCCGAAGCAACGCCAGAACCTACGGCTGAGGCAGAAGGCGACTCAGGCGCAGGCAAGAGTGCAACGACACCTTTACCGCCCAGTGCCGGCACTTTTGTCCTGAACAAAGTCACGGGGGAACCCTTAACAAGACCGGATGGCACTTTCATCGTGCGCCGTGTGCCGTTGACAAGTTTCAGCGAACCGCGCTTTTTGGAAGAAAATGCCCCCGGCTTTTTGGGGACAGCCTATTACAGCACGGTCTATAATCTGCCCGATGTACTGCTCAATTATCCCTTAATTGCCGATGGCGAAGTTGTTACATGTACGCTGCAACCGGATACTAGCAATCGCACACTGCCGGGGCATGTGGGCGCGGGTTATAACCGCACGGTGTTGGCGCAAATCGAAACTGCCGATGTGACCTTTGAAGCCACCAACATCGAATTTGTTGAAGACGAATTGTGGTTTGAAGTCACCACCGAATCGGGAACAGTCGTTTGGGTAGACCAGAAATATTTCACCAATGTGTCTGATGCCGAATGCCAAGCCTTTATCGAAAATATGCAAGCGCCACGCGAAACCTGCTTCTTAGAAGCGCGGGTCGCGCAAGTATCGGGGCATCAAGAACCGGGCTTTAATAACGTGGTGCTGACGCTGCTGTTTGCCGATGAAGTCTATATCCCCGAAGCGCGGGCGTATGTGAATGGCAAACCTTGGTTTGAAATCGAAGCGGCAAGCGGCGCTATAGTGTGGGCAGATGGACGCTTCTTTGAAGATTTGACTGCCTGCGAAACCGACGCTATTCCCGTAAAAGGCGAATTTACCGAAGTCCCAACCTTCATCAGGACGCCCGTGCCAACCCCGCCCCCTGCCGCCGCCGGACAACAGCCACCTGCCAGCGGCGAACAACCGCCTGCCAGTTCAGGGCAACCCCCTGCCAGCGGCGAACAACCGCCCGCAACAGGCAGCACTGACACCACTAGCTCTGCACCAGCCGCCGTAACTGCCGAAGCACCGCCTGCACCGACTTTAGACCCATGGGGAGTTGTGGGGGATGATGATTATGAATATGGTGTTTATCAACCGGATGCCACCGTGTCTCCGCCGTGATTTTTAAGCAGTCCGATATTCTACAATCAAAATTTAACTTTATGGTAAGCCGCCGTGTTCGGCACAGGCGGCTTTTTGCCATTCATTTTCGGCGGCAGCACCAAATTGTGTTTCATAGTCAGCGATGACCGCCGCATCATCAACGCGAAAGCCATATAACCGCAGCGTGGTATCGTCAGCACAAGTGACCTGCCACGCCGTTGTAAACCCAATCTCGGCGCTAGTGTCGGCTTGCGGATCTAATGTGGCAAAAATCGGTAAATCAGCATAGCGTTCTGCCCGGAATGGTCGTGCCGCCGCCGGCAAAAAATATTCCCATACAATGTCACCATTCGGCTTGACTTCAAAGATGCGCCCCTTGCTGGTATCGGTGATGAGCGTATTGCCATTGGGTTGGCGCTGCACGCCACCGCCAATATGCGCGAATAATGTTTGTGGCTCTGGTGCGACATATTCCCAAGTAATCGTTTCTGGCAGCGTGGGTTTGCCCGGCAGCATCGTATAACGACCATCGGCATTTAAAGGCGGCGTTATCTCCACAATACGCGAATAATCGCGTCCACCATCGCCATTATCAAACATCAACATATTGCCTGCGCCGGGATAACCCGCCGGAATCCATTGGGCGTCGTGCTGCCCAAAAATGACTTGTTCATCTTCGCTGCCTGCGTTATGTGCCTCTGGGTTGCCCCACCGATACAACAAATCTCCGGCTGTGCCACGCGCTTCTTCCGTGCTGATGCTGTGGTCAATCACCCAAATTTCGCCAAAAAATGAGGCGCTTACCAAAATTTGGTCAAGGTCGGCGTTATAATCAATCGAATTAAAATGCAACCAATCCGCCAGTGTTAGCCCATCCACAAAATTGAGATGAATTTTGCCGGGGTTATCGGCAACGCTGCCAAAATTATTTTCGCCCGAATCATACTCTTGAATCAGATGCTCCCACACGCGCCATTCCCAAACCACTTTGCCCGTTGCCGGGTTAATTTCAACAATTTTTTCGCTCCATACCGAGCCGATGAATGGCAGCAATGTTGGTTTGCGTCCGGCGGTGAGGGCTTCAGCGGCGCTATAACGGTCATAGGCAATCATCAAAATATTGCCATTTGGCAGCGGCTCAATATCATGATGCCCCACGTACAAATCACTCAGATAATCCACTTGCCCCGTTAAATTGCCTGCCCAATCAAACCATTCCACGCGCCCATTCATGAAAAAAAGCAAATTACCCAACGCCCAATTGGAAATCGCCGCGGTGCGAATCAGCGTGCCATCGTCGCGCAAATATGCCGAAAGTCCGGGTTCGTAGGCGCTGCGCCAGTAATGCACCACGCGCCCATCGTTAGATAGCAAAAATGCTATTTGCGAATCCAGCAGCGAGACCAGCATATACCCGGATTGCACTTCGCCCGTGTTGATGGTCACGCCATACGCATCATCTTCCGGGGGACTATCTTGGGCAGCGATGGGCGCGAACAATACCCCGCCCAATATCAGCAATAACCAAAAGCGCATTTTTTCCTCTTGGCAACCTCAATTTTCACCCCCTATTATCCTAGCGAAAATGCCGCACCGCCATAAAAAATGTTAAAATGCTTGCCACTATTCAGGCTGTATTTAGCCCTCACCCTAAAATTTCTTTGTTTCTTCACTTTGCGTTATCTATTAGCAAGGGTATATGATGGCAAGTTGGAAAGAATTCGCACAGTATGAACCAAAATTTGCAGAATTCGGAGAAACCCGTTTCAAAGGCAAGGTGGCATATCTTGGGACATTGCGTGCTGATGGAAGTCCGCGTGTACATCCCGTGACTCCAATTATTGGGGAGCAGTTGTTTCTATTTATGGAGCCGACATCGCCCAAGGGCAAAGATTTACAACGTGATGCGCGTTATACCTTGCACTGTTCCGTTGAAGATTCTAGTGGCGTGCGTGGTGAGTTTTACGTGACGGGGCGTGCAACTCTCACCGATGACCCTCTTATACGAGAACACGCTGTAAAAACAGCCTCTTATGTTCCAAAAGATCGTTACATCTTGTTTGTGTTGACCATTGAGTTTGCATTTATGAATATCTATGAAGAAAGTAAAACAAATACTCGTCGTTGGCAGTCCCCAAAATAAAGTTGTCTGTGAGGTCATGCTGTTGATTTGATGATGAAACAAAAACATAATTTCATAGGTGCTGTTTATCGTCATAGAACAAGCAGTAATTTTAGGCTTATGACAGGGATTAGCAAAACAACAATTGTTTTCAAAAGATGATTTCACCCACTTTTATGGCATATCGCCCTTGTTGCCCGGCAAAAAATGTTAAAATGCTTTTTATGCAATGTGTGCATTTTTAAGGAACTCCCCCATGCCCGAAACCGACCTGCTGTTGCCTGAAGCCGTGCGCCGCCGTTTAGATGCGTTGATGCTCACCGCCCGCAAGATTCGCGCGGGTGCGATGAAAGGAGAACGGCGTTCAATCAAGCGTGGCACCAGCATCGAATTTGCTGATTATCGCAATTACACACCGGGCGACGATTTACGCAAACTTGATTGGAACGTGTATGCGCGGCTGGATAAACCGTATATCAAATTATTGGAAGATGAAGAAGATTTGGCGGTACATCTTTTGCTGGATACCTCTGCCAGCATGAATTGGTCGCCGCCTGATAAACCGGACGAAAATCGCTTGTTGTTCGCGCAGCGGTTGATGGCAGGTTTAGGCTATGTCAGCCTCTCCACAGGGGATCGGCTGACGCTAACGGCGCTCAATACGGGCGGCTTAAGCCAATTTGGACCCGCACGCGGGCGCGGGCAAACCGTGAAAATGCTGCGTTACCTGCATACGCTGCAAACATCCGGTACCACCGATTTAAATGCGATGGTGCGGGCATTTGCCTTGCGCGAAAAACGCCCCGGTTTGGTTTTTCTCCTCAGTGATTTGTTCTCGCCAGCCGGTTATATAGATGGCATCAATACGCTGTTGGCAAAAGGACATGAAGTCGTCTTGCTGCATGTGCTGGCAGATGACGAACTGAATCCGCCGCTGGCAGGTGATTTGCGCTTGATTGATGTTGAAACCGGACAAGCGCAGGAAGTCACTATAGATTCCACACTCCGCACCATTTATGAGCAGCGATTACAGCTTTGGCTAGATGGGGTGCGCGATGAGTGTGCGCGGCGCGGCGTGCATTATGTGCTGGCAGCCACCAACACCCCGTTTGAAAAAATCATTCTCTATGAGCTACGCAAGTTAGGCTTGGTCAAATGAGCGACCCCATTACTGAATTTCGCGGCGCATATTTTTTCTTGTCGAATTTTTATCCGTCGCTCGTCGAATATGAGAACTTGGAATATCCCACTGTGGAACACGCTTATCAAGCGGCAAAGACCGCCGATATTGACCTACGTAAACAAGTCCAAATGGCAAGAACGCCCGCCGGTGCCAAAGCGATGGGCAGGAAAATTCCGCCACCGCCCGATTGGCGCAGCTACAACTTGCAACTCATGGAAGACTTGATTCTGCAAAAATTCACGCGCTATCCTGACCTGCGCGAGCAACTTTTGGCAACAGGCGACGCTGAATTGATCGAAGGCAATACGTGGAATGACCGCTTTTTTGGCATGACCCGCGATAAAAAAACGGGCGCGTGGTACGGACACAACCAACTCGGCAAGATGCTCATGCGCGTGCGTGAGAAGCTGCGCGGGGAAATGTGATAGAAAACGCCATCGGTTGAAAACACGATGGTTAAGAATTGTAGAAGATATAGGCGATAAAGTTATTTTTCAGATGATAAAACGGTAACTTTAATATCATCAAATTGAATATGGGCGTGAGGGCTAACTTCAAGTCCAATCGAACCTTCTAATAATCTAGAATCAGAATAACTGATTCTAAGGGAATTGTTTATATAACCGCGTAATTGTGAGCCTTGAGCTTCTATTTGTATATCATACCAAACATCGCGTTGAAAACTAAATTCTGAACCAGCAAGATTGTTCCAATTACCATTACTTGAATAATCCAATGCAAATCCTCGATATAAAGGCGTTATTGAAAAAACATAAGATGGAAAATTTGAAAGCAAATTATTGTTTCTTACCCGCCCGTTTGCAACAGGGTAATCCCCCTGATAATCCACTATTCGAACTTTATACTTAAATTCATAATTCTGCCATCTTGGCGAACCAAAAGTTAATTGCGCCCAACTTGAAGGTTTATTTACCTCAAAGACATGATTGTTTTCTTCGTCTGATAGTATAGTCCATAAACCCGACATTGAAGTCACCATCAGATCATCTAAAGAACTATTCTCAAAATTAACATCAATTAAAATAGTACCTTCAGGTATTTGTGTCGGTGTATTGGTGGGTGGGCGTGGCGTATTGGTGGGTGTTGGAATTTGGCTAGGAGTAACTGACGGCGTGATAGATGCCATCGCCGTTTGCGTTTGTTCGAAGATGGCTGTTTGTAGTTTCACCAGTGCAGTTTGCGTTTGCTCCAAAATAGCAACTTGTGTATTGGCTGCGTCAGCGGTTAATTGAGCGATAGGGTCGGAGTTGGGTCTTTGTATAAACGCTGCAATCACAGCAAAAACCCCTACTATAACAGCAGCAATAATCTGATTTTGCGATATATTTTTGAACATCAGCCCTACTCCTATATACTAATAACTCCATTATATCTACTAGAGGAATAGCCTGCTATAAATCTGTCATCGTTTGCGGGGCATATTTGTCATCTAAAGTTTATTCGTTAGCCTCTATTCTTTTTCAAACCTGTGTGCTGCTTATTTTCTGCCATTATACCCCGTTTCGCCCACCGTCCGATGATTTTTTCGCGCTATAATGAGGAAAATAGTTCAGGATACACGCTATGATACCCCATACCAAACTTATGACGGTGGATGAATTTGAAGAATTTGAAGCACGACCCGAAAACCGTGACCGCTTACTCGAACTCATTCACGGGGAGATTGTGGAAAAAATGCCCACTGAATTACATGGTTTTGCTGCTGTCAAAATGTCTCGATTTTTAGATGAGTGGACTGAAGATAACGATATTGATGGGTTCGTAGGTGTGGAAGTGCGCCACAGAATACCGCATGATGCTTACAATTCGCGGTTGCCCGATGTGTCGTTTCGCTATGCGACAGAGATTGTTGCCAAAGGCGCTGTCGCCCAAATGCCAGATTTAGCCGTCAAGATTCAATCGCCCGATGACACGCTGGAAAGTTTGCGCGAGCGCATTGAATATTATCTGCGAAATGGCACGCGCTTGGGCTGGATTATCCTCACCATCACTCCCGCTGTCGAAGTTTGCACACTGGAAAATGATACGCTGAAAATTACGCTCTATAGTCTCGACGAAACACTAAACGGCGGCGACGTGCTACCCGGCTTTACGCTGGCGGTGAAAAAATTATTCCCGAAGCAGAAATAAAAAGCCATCGGTTGAAAACACGATAGTATGCTGGTTTTGTGGCTATAACAAAGCGATAAATTCTTCGACTGTGAGACCTGCTTGTCGAATAATGCTGCGTAGGGTGCCTTT
>JALHOR010000008.1:0-92295 GCA_022842885.1 Anaerolineae bacterium | reverse complement strand
ATAGGGGTCATCGCGCAGCATCACAATATGACTGCCTTTTTGACGATCCACATAAAAATTTACTTTTTGTAACGCCTTTACAATTTCACGCCCTGAGACAACCGGAAGTTTAGCCCACAGCGGCGAAAACATAAGTATCCTCCGGTATCGGGTCGCCGTGCGCTATCGCCGATTCAATCCACACTTCAATCGCTTCATGGATATTTTCTAGTGCTTCTGCCTGTGTTTTGCCCTGCGAAATACAACCGGGCAGACTGGGACATTCAATCACCCAATAGCCATCTTCACCGGGGTGCATGATAACATTTCGCATAAGAGTGTCCCAATTTGTATTGACGATAACGTTTATTATAGCTTCTTAAATAGCAAACGAAGCTGGATCGCCTATAGCTTTCAACTATAGGCGATATGATTTATCCTACCCCAAAATCTGTTCGCTGCGGTCTAGGCTGCCCACGCTGTAATATTTGGCACAGTATCTTTAATCGGCTTTCTACAGCCAGTCCATTTTTAAAATTGTTTCACAAGCATTACGAATTTTATTTTTGTTGCCTTCTCTACAATCAATAAATTGAATTAATTGCATATAACTTGGTAAATTACATGTGTATAAGTACATGGGAATTAACACAGGTTGATCAGAATCACGGTGTCTAAGCAACGCAATATGATATTCTTCTTTACATACCTTGGATAATAGATAGAGGGGTGAATAAACTGCCAGCACTTTGTGGCAATCATCGAGAGCTTCATAAAGCTCCTGTTGCCAAGAGGCTCCCACATTCAATTCTTTGCGATCTAGAAAAATTTGTAGATTCGGATTTAACTGTTTGAGGTAATTATAAATAAATTCTATCTCGGCAAGGTTTTGATGCGAATAACTGATAAAAAAATCATAACTGAATTTACGATTCTTACTTGGTTTATAGTTAATATATCTGTTTTTTAGCACTGCAAAAGCCCCCTTTAATTCAGTGGCTTTTGACTCAGAAAATTCGACAATCTTAATTGTTTTAACAGGCAATCCCAATGCCAACCAGTTGACAGCAGCATCCAGTAAGGGTTCTAGAATTCGTGCCATTGGAACACGTTGCTCACCAGTTGCCACTACAGGCATTGCAATGCATTTAATGTGTGGGGTGCCATTAACAAACGGCATCAAACTTTGAAAAATATCACTCACTACTTCTGTTGGATGACCACGATATAATGGCTCAAAACAAAGAACTTGCTTAAATTGAATACCAGAATCTTTTGAATGAATTGGATAAGATAACCAACAAGAATAAAAATCTCGCAAATCAGCTTGCTTTTTATGAGCCAATTGCCTGATCGAGATACCTTTTCGGTCTAATGCACCAATCAAAGAAGATGGTGTTGCGGAATAATCATTTGGAAAAGCTGAAACAACCAAAACATCTACAGCATGGGTCGGTGGCATGTTGGTTAAATCACCGTGATAAAGCTCAATGGTATGTTCGCTTCCATTAGATATTACGATTAAAGAATCAAGCAATCGCATAGGCTATCCATCCTAAAAATCAAAGAGAACACAGCATCAAAGCTGCATCCTCTTAATCACCTTTGAATCTACCCCAAAATCTGTTCGCTGCGGTCTAGGCTGCCCACGCTGTAATATTTGGCGTCGGGGTGATGGGCGAAGATGGCAGCGGTGCTTTGTTCTGGCACGAGTTGGAAACTTTCGGTCAGCGTGATACCAATGTTGCTGACAATTTCCGGCATGAGTTTCCACACCAGCCCATGATCATCCAAATCTGGGCAAGCAGGATAACCCCACGAATAGCGTTTACCGCGTGAGTCGCTGATGCCCAACTGCTTACGTACAATGCTCGTCATGTAATTAGCAGTCGCTTCGGCGGCTTGCACGGCTAACCCATGAAAATAATAGGCTTCGCTGTAATTATCAGCGCCTTGGAGTTTATCAAACGCTTCAGTGGCGGGTTCCCCAACGGTCACGGCTTGCAGCACGCATACATCCACGCCGCGCCCATTCACCGGCTCATAATAATCGCTGATGCACAGGCGTTCCCCTTCTGGCTGACGCGGAAAATTGAAGCGGGCAGACTCAACGAGTCGGCTATCTTGCGTCCAAGCGTCTACATCCCAAATAATCAAATCATCGCCATCGCTGTTTGCCGGGAAGTAGCCATAAACAGCTTGCGGTTTCAGTGTGCCATCACGCAAAGCATCGCGGGTCATCTGTGCCAACCGTTGTTCAAATTCTGCTTCTAATTGTTCCCATTCCGCACCTTGTTTGTTTTTCGCGCCCCACGACAAGCGATACAATTCCGGCTTGTGCAGGTGCTGTAACACGATTTGCAACGGCATGTCTAACACGCTTTTCACGCCCCATGATGGTGGGGTCGGCAAATCCGGCGCAACTGCCAGCGTGCGTCCACCTCCGCTGCGCGATGCCCGTTTGCGGCGTTCCGGTTTACCCTGTTCGATCAAACCTTCGTCAATAATTTGCGTCACGAAGCTGTCTTTGTCATTGCCAACCAGCTTATCCATCACCGATAAGCCTTCAAAGGCATCTTGGCAATAGAAAACACCCGGTTCATACGGGTCGCCCGAATCATCCAGAAACAGGATGCGCCGCCCGAACTTGCGGTTAATGGCTGCGCCGCCAATCAACACCGGGAATTTGAGGCTGCGCCGCGCTAATTCATTGACAATCAGCGGCATTTGTTTACTCGTACTCACCAGCAGCGCCGATAAGCCAATCGCATCGGCTTTATATTCGATGGCTTTTTCGATGATGGTGTTGGCAGGAACTTGCTTGCCAATATCATGCACGGTGTAACCATTGTTGCTCAGAATCGTCTTGACCAGATTTTTGCCGATGTCATGCACATCGCCATAGACCGTCGCCAGAACAACCGTGCCTTTGGTTGAGCCTTCAACTTTATCCATGAATTGTTCTAGATAACCAACGGCTTTTTTCATCGCTTCTGCGGATTGCAGCACAAACGGCAAAATCAATTCACCCGCGCCAAATTTATCGCCGACTTCTTTCATGGCGGGCAGCAGCACATTATTCAGCACACCAACAGCATCTTGGCGTGTCAGGCAGTCATCAATCAGGCGTTCCAGCCCATCTTTTTTGCGATGCACAATTTGCCAATGTGCTGCTTGTTCGCTAGTCATATCTTTGGTGGGGTCTTCAACTTCTTTGCCACCCACCGCCACCTGATTCTGTTCAAAATATTGGATGAAACGCGGCAATGCATCTGGGTCGGTGTTGAAAATTAGGTCATTCGCCAATTTGCGCTGGTCATCAGGAATTTCTGAATACGGAGTGATATGCGCCGGATTGACGATTGCCATATCCAAGCCTGCCTGCACCGCATGATACAAAAAGACGCTGTTCAAAACGCCACGCGCAGCTTCCGTCACGCCAAAGGATACATTGCTGATGCCAAGTGCGGTTTTCACACCCGGAACATGCTGCTTAATCAGCCGGATGCCTTCCAGCGTTTCGACGGCATCATTGCGTAATTCTTCCTGTCCGGTGGTCAGCGGGAAAGTGAGCGCATCGTAAATCAAATCGTCGGCACGCATCCCAAAGTCCTGCACAGCAATGTCGGTAATGCGTTGAGCGATGCTGTATTTTTTCTGGCGGTCATGTGCCATGCCATCTTCATCAATCGTCATGGACAGCACGCCTGCGCCGTATTTTTTAGCAAGCGGCAAAATTTGGTCAATGCGTTCGCGCCCATTTTCGAGGTTGTTGCCGTTGATAATCGCCCGTCCCGGATACAACGCTAACGCGGCTTCGGCAACATCGGCTTCGGTAGTATCAATGATGAGGGGTACAGAAATGGAAAGCGCCAATTTTTTGACGAGTTTTTCCATTTGCTCTTTTTCGTCGCCACGTTCTGTCAGCGCCACGCACACATCTAACATATGAGCGCCGCTGTCCACTTGGTCAACCGCAATTTGCACGATGCTCTCATAATCATCATTCAACAGCAGACGTTTGACCTTGCGGCTGCCTTGGCTGTTGACACGCTCGCCAATCAAGGTTGGGGCGGGGTCTTGGGCGATGGGTGCAGCCGTCATGCCGGATGATGCTTGCGCCGGAAAAAGAATATCGCGCTGTAAGGGCGCGACCCGTTTGGCACGCTGTTCTACCAAATCTTGGTGCGAATGCCCATGCACTTTGCGATACACTTTATCGAGATGTTCCGGGCGTGTGCCGCAGCACCCCCCGACCACACTCACCCCCCAGCGGGCAAATTCTGCCATCATATCGCTGAAAGGGTCGGGTTCCATTGGGTAGTATGCCTCACCATCCACGTTAATCGGTAGCCCAGCATTGGGCAAAACACTGATGGGGAACGGGCTATTTTCCACCAAATATTTAATCGGCGTCCGCATATATTCGGGACCTGTTGAGCAGTTAATGCCAATCACATCAATCGGCAGTGGCTCTAGCGTGACCAATGCGGCGGCAATATCAGTGCCGAACAACATGCGTCCGGTCACATCGAGCGTGACTTGCACCTGCAACGGCACGCGCTGCCCACTATCGGCAAAATATTGATTGATACCATGAATCGCCGCTTTGACTTCCAGAATATCTTGGCTGGTTTCCACCAGCAGCACATCTACGCCGCCTTCAACCAGCCCTTGCGCTTGCTCATAAAAAAGCCGCGCCAATGCTTCAAAGCCCATATCGCTCAAATCGGGGTCATTGCCGGACGGCAGTTTGCCGCTGGGACCCATGCTGCCTGCCACCATGCGCGGAATGCCCGTCAATTGTTCATATTTATCACAAGCACGACGGGCAACGTGCGCCGCTGTCCGGTTAATCTCCAACACTTGGTCGCCCAAGCCAAATTCGCCCAACGTCAACCGATTGCCGCGAAAAGTGCAGGTTTCCACCACTTCGCTGCCGACTGCCAAGAAAGATTCATGAATTTCCTGAATCACATCTGGGCGATGCATGACGAGTGCTTCACCCAAGCCGTTATATCTTTCGCCGCCATAATCATCAGCAGTCAGTTTATAAAGCTGGATATTTGTTCCCATCGCACCATCAAAAATCACGACATGATCTTCGATAGCGTCCAGATAGCGCCGATTGGTGTAGGTACGTGTTTGATAGCTGTAGCGTTCTTGTGTATTTGTGACCATTCGTATCTTTCTCTCCATAATTATGCATTGCTTTAATTAGCTGGCGGCATCCAGCGGCTCATGATACAGCACCATCAATTGGTGTGATTTCAGCGGTAGCATGGCATACGGTTTGCCTGCGTTATCGCTGAATTCCACTTCAAAACCATCTTCTTTTAGAATTTCGACGACTGTACCAACTTGCCCACGCCGCAAATTTTTATCGGGAATGTCATCAAGCAGAGCAACGGTATCCAGTAGTTTTATCATCTTACGCCTCCATTTAAATAGGAATTCCCGGAACAATTGCTTTTTCACAAGATTTTTCTATTTATTTAGAGTTTGGCTCAATGGGCTGTGTAGGGGAGGGTTTCTAAACCCTCCCCTACGCTCATCTAATTTCACTTGTTTTGAACTTGAACATTGCGTTTTGTCCGGTCATTTTTGTTTTTTAAATTGCGCCCACATCTTCATTACTCAACACTACGGACTAGGGATTTCGCACTAGCTATTTGTCTCATCCCCCATACATCACCACCACCAGCCCAATCACCAAAAACAGGATGGCGGCAATGCGCGTCGCGGAATGAAATTGTAAGAAGCGTTGCAACATAATGATTTACCGTTCTTCTCGTTCTATCTCATTCACCGCATCCAACGCTTCGCGCAGCCCAACGTTGTATAACTGCCGATAGAATTTGACCGCTTCGATTTTTTTGCCATCGCGTAATGCTTGGCGAATCGTTTCATCGTTCACATACGTTCCCAAATCACCCCGATACAAGGTCTGCTGCATTTCTTCGACCGCGTTACGCGCCGTGAAGGTGTCTACCCCCGTAAACGTGCGATACGCATTGACCGCTTCTTCAAATTTGCCAGCAGCCAGCAAATCACGGATACCCGCATCGCTCATGGAAACATGTAACGTGCTGAAATCCTTACGGATTTTTTCCGGGTGGTCAATGGCATAATCCACCGCATCTTTTGCCTCTTTTAAACCCACGCCCGTAATTTCCCGATAGGCTTTAATCGCCGCAAGTTTGTTATCGGGCAGATGTTGTGCCACGCGCTCATCGGCAATCACTGCCCAATCCACCTCCGTGACCTTCTCATACTGACCGGGGATGACGGGCGTTGCTCTTTGCACTTGGGGACGGGCAAACAGCGGCTGTTCGTTGGCGACGTTTTGCATTTGAGCGCGACTGCGCCACACACGAAAAACAAATGCCAACAAGAACACCCCCGCAATAATCACAATTTCAGCGATGCCGATGCCCATGAGCTAATCACTTTCGTCTAACATTATCGTCATTTTTCTGTTCCATCGCTTCTATAATGGCGAGTGCTTCTGCCAAGTTTGCGCCCGTTGCTTGCTGATACTGTTCAATCGCGCCGGCTTTATCGCCCAAACGCAACCGCCGCTTGAGGTCTTTTTCCATTTCACCCAACTGCACCTCCCGTTTGAGGTCAGCGATAGCATCTTTCGCGGTGAACAAATCCACGCCCGTAAACCGCTGATAAATTTGTAGTGCTTCGTCATCGCGCCCTTGTGCCAACAAATCGCGCACACCAGCATCACTCAACGATGATTGTGCGTTTTTTTGTTTGGCAGTCTGGTTCTGGTTGATAATCATCCTCACCAGCACAGCAATAATCACCGCCGCCATCAGCAGTACCAACAGCAACAAATTCATGGCAGCGCCTCCAATACATCACCCACTGCAAAGGGCGCGTGCAGTACGGCATCGGCATATTGTTCAAACACTTCGCGCAGCATCGGGAAACAATCGCATGTCCGTAAATCTAACAAGGCGAAGGTGTGAATGTCTAAATCTTGTCGCGTTTCTTTGAGCATATCAATCACCACGAACAAATCATCCGGCACACTATTTTCTGATAGCGCCACAATCGCTATTTCTGTTGTGATATGTGCGACAAATTCCGGCAGCAGTGGCACGATGTCGCCATCATACCGCATCAGGATTTCGCTGCTCAACCACACCGGGTCAATCCGCAGGCGGGCAATATTATCAATCACCGTGACCGCTTGCCCGGCATCTGTCCAGTATTGTGCCAAGTCAACGGCAAGCTGCATTTTTTCGATAGCGACGAGTCCGGCTAAGACAAGCAATTTTGGCACAAGTCTCTGCATTCGATGATGATGGACGAGTTATTGTTTTTTTGTGCGGCAATTTTCATCAAATCTTCGACAGTGATCGTTTTAATGGCTTCTAGCGGGATAGCATTCATCGTGTTTTGCCTCATCATCTCAACTGACATTTATTGTGCGCTCAAGTTCAAAACGAGTGAAAAATCGGGTATTTGTAGGGACACGGCATGCCGTGTCCCTACCGAAAACCACTTGTTTTAACTATAGAACGCACCAAAAAGTGCAAAAATCATCTTCGTGTCCTTTGTGTTCTTCATGGTTCAAAAGCTGACCGCTGATGGCTAAGTCCCTTATCCCATGCGCTGCAAGGCTTTTTCCACACTGGCAATCACTTCCAGCCAGCACGCGGTATCCAACTTGGCGGTGCTATCATCCATCCAAAAAGTGTAGGCAATTTGCGTCGCTTCTGGGTCAGTGAACTGCTGCGTGATAGGGTCATAGTGATTCTGACGCACGCGCTCCCATAAGTTTTCTTGCTCGCCGTACCATGCCTCTACCAATTCCGCCATGATGACATTCACAACGGCGCTTGCCATATAACCTAAGCGGGATTCGCCCGTGTGTTTGGTTTGCATTGCCTGCGTGGTATCATACAGTGCCTTCATATAATTGCCACAGCCCGGCGCACTAAACCGCTGCTGCATCGCTATCTCGACCACGCTGTCATCGGGCGTTGTGCCAAAGGACGCTGTAGCAATCAATAATTTTCGTACCCACGTTTCATCAGGATAGTAGCTCTCGAAAATATCCAAAAAACCATGCAAGCGTTCCAAGACAAGCGCCACTGCCGCATAATAACTCAGCATTTGCAGCATTTTTTTCAGCAAATACTGGCATTGTTCGGCGTCACGCTGCTGTGCCGCCGCCCGGAACTGCTGTAAATCCACTGTCAATGCAGGTGTCATCATGCTCAGAAACCATTTCTTAGTGGCTGTTGGCTGTTGGCGAATAGCTTTTAGCTGCTTTGTTGCAAACATTGAAATTGCTGGTGTCGCTCCAGACTAAATGCTTCATCCGATAAGTTTCTAAATTTCACGCCGTAGGGGAGGGTTTCTAAACCCTTGCCTACACGAAATCAAAAGATTTACAGGACGAAGTACTATCGCATTTCAACAAAATAATCAGGGTATGTATAGGGGCGACCCAATGTGGTCGCCTACCAAAGGGAGCGCACATCGGCGCTCCCCTACAGTGACCCAATTTAATTTTTAATCAGCATAAGGCATTCTTGAAGCAGTCTCTTTAGCAGACTTGTCTTTTTGGCAGCCGGAAACGTTAGTTTCTGGCGGCACAACACAATTTTACAACAAAGCAGTTATTGTCTTTTTGCTCTGAACTAGGGACTTTTGACTCGGCACTTAGTCCTCAGCACTTTTAACTTGCTACTTTCATCTTTTAACTTTCATCTCATCGTCAACACCACCGCCGCCGCCGATGCCACCACTGCTGCCCAAACGAATTTTTCGATATGCATTTCAAGCTGCATCAATTGCACATCCACCTGATTAATCTCAATCATGTGTAGATGACGATACACCCACGTTAAGGGTTGACGCACAATTGGCATTGCCAAAATCGCCCAGACCAAATAACCCACTGCCATGACCATCAACGGTGAAAAACGCCCCGATTTTAAGAACGGCAGCATGATAAACACCATCATCATTGTCCAAATGAACATGAGCAGTGCCTTCATGTAGCGCAGCAGCAGTCGCCGCAAATACAAAATATTGCGGACTTGCGCCATCTCCGAATACGCCACTTCTGCGACCAACGTCCGGTCTAAAGCGCGGGCAATACCCATCGCTGCATCAAAGCGTTCTACCGTCAGCGGGTCATAATTTTGGGGTAGTACGTCCAATGCTTGTAATTTCTCCAACCGACGTGAGGCAGGGATAATTTCGCCATTGGTATTTTCAATCAAATGGTCAAAATATTGTTCGCGTTTGGCATCACTGAACGGAATCATATATTTCATGCGTTCCGCGTCAGCATATTGAAAGCGCATGACTTCTTTTTTCACCCGTGCCGATTCATCCGACGAAAAAGCGATTGCCGACATAGAAAACGTCGGGTGATGCAGGGTGGACGCAAAGCCGGGCGCATACAACGTAAAATAAAAATGCACAATGTCTTTTAGCAGCAGCAGCAGGGCATACACCGGAATTCCCAAACTCAGCAGCAGCGGATAGCTCACTAGCGCATATAACGCCAATCCCGGCACAAGGTCGCTAAAAGGTGCGCCAACAGGCAGCAGCACATCACTTTGTTGAATCAACACATCCACCAGCGCCGTAATGGCATCTTTGAAAAAAATGGGAATCAGCAGCATCAGCCCCGCACCGCTGATGAATGCCGTGCCGATGCGATGCAGCGTGGATTGGCGCACTTCGGTACGCTGCAAATACGCCCGCATGGCATTTCGTTCCGCTTCCGTGAATGCCAAGGCAGCGATTTCGTCAGTCCGCAGATGGGCATCGGCGTTGGTTGCCCCATTTTTGTTATCGGCGCTGTTGGGCTGTGTCACGAGTGTTTATCCTGTGTATTGTTATTTATCAACTGCTTGGCAATATCAAGCTGCCAATCGCGCCATTTCATATCGTTTTTTAGCCACTCAACATTTTGATAATTCGGATGAGTGCGAACCAATGCTTGCCAAACAGCAGCGGCATCTGTTTCATGTCCCAATTGATGCAACGCCAATGCTTTTTGAGAACGAAGTAAAGGGATAAAATTAATTTCGGTAGAATATTTAGTGGCTCTGATGGCTACTTGCTCATCAAGTTCAAAATCTGCTAATGCTGCTTCATACTCTTTCAACTCCATCAGCGATGCACCACGAATATTATGCAATAGCGCAATTGATAGTGGTCTTAGTTCCGGGAGCATTAATCCTGTATCACAATCAGCAATGGCATTTTCATATTCATTCATATTATGATATACACCAGCACGAATGCCGTAGAGAGTTCCTAAATCTAACTGAAGTTCAATGGTACCTGAAAATTTTGCTTGATTTTTTCGAGTGCGAATCAATTCAATTGCCCGGTTATAATCTTCTAATGCACCAAAATAATCACCAATTTTACTTTTTTCAAAAGCACGACTACAGTATAGGATGGTAAGTTTAGGCGTGAAACGCAGCAAATTGGTGTAATGTGCGATGGCTAAATCCTGCCGCCTAAAACGTACCAAGACCTTACCCCAAACAAACCATAACGAAAAAAAGCCAAATGTGACAAGGATAATGAGTAGCATTACTGACAAGAGTTTTAAAAATGCAATAAATGTAGATTGTTCGATAACTTGGCTATAAAGTGCCCATTTTTGCGCCCAAAACAAAATCATCACCACTAAAATCAAGACCAGCCAAGAGACTTTATGACTCAATGTTATGAGTTCAAATAGCGAAGAAATCAACATCACAAATGCTATCACTGCAATAAAGTTTACTAATCCCAACAGATTATCAAAATCTTCTACAATCTCATTTGGCAATAATGTTGATGCCACAAAAACGATGGCAATAATAACCATTATCGCTAAATAGCTCTTACTCCCTAATTTCATGTTGGTTATTCTCTCATTTTCACGCTACATTGACCTGCGATGGGTTATTTATCAACTGCTTGGCAACATCAAGCTGCCAATCGCGCCATTTCATATCGTTTTTTAGCCACTCAACATTTTGATAATTAGGGTGAGTGCGAACCAACGTTTGCCAAACAGCAGCGGCATCTGTTTCACGTTCCAATTGATAGAGCGCCAAGGCTTTTTGGGAACGCAGCATGGGGAGCAAAATCGCCTGATGGTCTGGTAAAGATTGGGCGTGTTCCTCACCCATCTCAATATCTATAAGTGCGTCGCTATACTCTTGAAGTTCACTTAATGCGGCTGCGCGGTTATGATGCAAGAAGGCTTGCACCATCGGACTCAGGTCAGGGATAGCAAGACCCGTATCACAATCGGCAATAGCGGGTTCAAAATCATGGTTGGCAATATGCACCGCCGCCCGACTGCCATATAAACCGCTTAAATTAGAACGAAAATCAACGGTTGAGGCTGCATTGTCTTGTTTCTTTTGTGCGCGAACTAATTCAATCGCCCGGTCATAATCGGCTAAAGCATCGTCATAATTGGCTTGATTCAAATGCAAAAGAGCGCGATTGCTGAATAAAATAGGTGAATTTGGTGCTAAACGCAGTAAATTGGTGTAATGCGCGATGGCTAAATTAGGCATACCCAATTGAGCCAATACAGCCGCCCATTGAAACCAGAAAATCCGAAAACAAAACCACAATAATACAAGTATCGGCATTAATAATAGGAAAAGGGTTAGCCAAATATTATCTCCTGAATTATCCGAACTTGTTAATTGGATGAAAAACACGATGCAGAAACCCATGATAAGCATCGGAGTGAGTAACAAAACCACAGCTTGTAGCTTAAGAAGTTGTTTCTCAGATATGGGGATAAATAATACAAGCGGAGGAATAACCAATAGAAACCCTAATAGTGCTGGCGGTATTGATTCAGAGCTAAACATAAAGAAAAAAAAAGCTGTCAGGATTAAAAAGCCGACTGCCCAAAGTCGAGTTCTGAATGGTATGGTGTTCATAGTATGGTTCGCCTCATATCAGTTTTTAGGATAGGTTGCCAAAGGGCGGATGATGACACTTTTATTGTACGCCGTTTCTGTGTTGGCAGTCTAAACACTTTGGTAAATATTGCTCCCAATCTTCTTAGTCTTTTGACTGCCCTGAGAGACCATTTGAAAAGGGGTGTTTTCCAGCAGGGGCGAGGCATGCCTCGCCCCTACAAATAAGACTTCTCAAATGGCTTGTGAAGGTTCTCCGTGAAGCCTCCGTGAACTCTGTGCCTCTGTGGTGAAATATTTTTTCTGCGTTCTCGGCGTCTCATTTCAATTAAAGACTCAGCGCACATTCCACCGCCAGCCAGAATAATTTCTCGCGGGTGGAGACATCCCGATTCCAACGGCGACTGTCCCAAATATCGCCGCCGACATCATCACCGCCATACAACAATTGCCCAAACTGCACCCCCCGGAATTGTGCCACTGCCAGAAACGCGGCAGTTTCCATCTCGACACAGATGCAACCTTCGGCACGGCGCTGTGCTACTTTGGGACGAGTCTCGCGGTAAATCGCATCGGTTGTCCACGTTTTGCCTTGGTCGTGGGGAATGTTATGTTTTTCTAGCACGTCCACAATATGCTGCACGACGCTTAAATCTGCCTGTATTTCGCGGGTGGGCGGCAGATAATGATACGATGTGCCTTCATCGCGCACCGCCGCCGTCGGAATAATCACATGCCCAACACCGATACTGCTATCCAAAACACCTGCGCCGCCACACGCGATAAATTTTTTACCACCCAAGGCGATGGCTTCTTCCATGAAGGCGGCTGATAACGGCGCCCCTGTGCCAGCATGAATCACGGCGACAGCTTGCCCATTTTGTTCCAAATGATAAACCGGATTTTTGCCGATTTCGCTGCTGAGACGAAAGATAATCTCGGCTTTGCCATCGCCACAAATGGCGGTGATGACCTCTTGGAAAAAACACAAGACGACGGCTTCAGGCATCGTGTCCAATGGGCGCAAAATTTCAGCAGGTTCAATCATTGCGCTGGTGGTCGTATCAAATTCTAAAATCGGATAGGTTTGTGCTGGCATTCGTTTCTCCCTCTTAAACGCAAAACGCCCCTTCATACTGGAAGGAGCGCAGAATTTAATCGTCGGCGGCTCATCTTCCAGGACTTTTACCTGACGGAGTTAGCACCGTCCCGACGCTTCGGGGGTTGCTGTGGGGTCACTGAGCCGTATCTCTCGCCCACTCTAAATGAGATGAAATTATCATAACAGCGGGTTCAGGACGTGTCAAGGCGGTGATGTCGTCTACTTTGGATAGCACATGATATAATGCATCGCATGAGCATAGGAGTTTTATTATGCGACCACGCTTACCAGTGGCTTATGTAGAATTGTTGGAAAAAGGTGCTTTTCCGGGTCAGATTGACCCCTGGGCAGAGGCGGGGCGTTATTTTCACCAAATTCATGCCGGCATGATTGGCTATTTGCTGGAGCAAATCCAAAACCCGTTACAACAATTAGGTTATTTTGCCGGGCGTGAGACCAGCCTCACCATCACAGAACGCAGCAAACCCGATATTTTTGTTGAACGCTCATCAGAAACGCCTATCGTCGGTTTTCAGTTGGATTACAGCACAGCAGCGGAAAGTATTCAGGCAATATCGGGATTGGCATTAGAAAGTGCGGCAATGGGGCAAGAAGCCATTTTTATTGATGAAATGGACACCGGGCGCTTGATTACAGTCGTGGAATTGATTTCTCCCCGCAATAAAACCAGTCCGCAAGAGATACTGGAATATCAAAATCGGCGTTGGCGTCTGCTGGGCAATGGTGTCAATTTTGTTGAGATTGATTTGACACGCTCTTTGACACGCCTCATGGATGCCATCTTGATGAAGACCTATCCCTATCATGTGCTGGTCTATTTGCCCGGAAAAATTCCACAGTTGATTGGCATTGAACTGGCAGAATCGCTGCCACGCATTGCTCTGCCGTTGGAAACGGACGTTATTCCAGTAGATTTACAACCTGCTTACACTCGCGCTTATGAGGTTGCCGGGATTGCCGCGCAAATCCGTGACCACCAGCACTACAACGATGCTCATCTGCCCTTCCCCACAACGCTCACCAGCACCCAACGCCAGCAAATCCGCATGAGTGTGGATGCTTGGCAAGCAGCATTAAAACGATTGCTGGAACATAAGGCGGAATAAAATAGCTCATAAAACAGGGAAGACAACTTATATTTTGAATTCATGAGAACCGGAGAAACTACCATAATCATCTATACCGATTTGCTAGATACCATCACGGCTGACCAACTGCAAGGTTTTTTTGTGGGTTGGGGCAATCCACCGACGCCGGAAACGCATTTGCGGCTGCTGCATGGCAGTTACAAAGTGTGGTTGGCACTGGCTGAAGGGCGCGTCGTCGGCTTTATCAGCGCGATAAGCGACGGGGTGCTGGCGGCATTCATTCCAAATTTGGAAGTGCTGTCGGCATATCAGGGGCAAGGCATCGGGAGTGAATTGGTCAAACGGATGCTTGCCAGCCTGAGCCATCTCTACAGCATTGACCTGATGTGTGATGACAATGTTGTGCCATTTTATGAACGTTTGGGGCTGCGCCATGCTGGCGGAATGTTGGTGCGAAACTATCACAATCAAACTGGCACACCTTAGTTTTACGAGCCAAATAGCAGCATTCAAGCGAGTGTTGGAAAAGAAGAGGGATTCAAAAACTTAACACAAAGTCGCAATAGCACAAAGAGGTGAAGGATAAATCAAATATTTTTATTAATTATTTTATGTGTATATAGCACAGACAATCCGAAAGCCAATCTTATCTTTCCGGCGTTGAGGTCCACTTTTCAGCCGATAAGCTGTGCTGGGGATGCGGGGAGACGATAAAAAGCCACCACCGCGTGCTACCCGCGCCCTGCCTGAATCAAGAATTTCTCTAGATGGATTGATTTTCGGATTCCTGAAATCACTCAAACACCATTCAAGCACGTTACCGCCCATATCCTGCACATTAAAAGGGGATCCCCCTTGTGGATAAGCATCTACGGGTGTTGTATGTAAACCCCTGTTATTTAATTTTGTTTTGTCATAGGTGTTACCATAAGGATATAAACGCCCATCCGTACCCCGTGCTGCTTTCTCCCATTCAAATTCTGTGGGAAGCCGCGCTGACCAATCCAGAATTTTATCAATATCGTAAATGCTGCCAAGCTGCGCCGATAGCCAACGGCAAAAGGCAATTGCATCGTACCAGCTTACATTCTCACAAGGATGAAACGCATTTTTCCATTTTTGCTCGCCATATTGTTGACTATGTTTCTGACCCGCTTGCAAGCCTTCCCACCAGCGTGTATAAAAGAAACCATCTACGGCATTTAGAAATACTTGAAATTGATCATAAGTGATAGGGTATTTGGCAACTGCAAAAGCAGGCAATCTTAGCCTTCTCTCGCCATTCCCAGCGATTTTATTGCCAAAAATGAAATTACCTGCCGGTATCTCGCATAACTCAAAAGGAGTTCCAATAATTTCTTGAATCCTATCAGTAAGTTGGGTAGTTGTAGGTATTTTCATAAAACCCTTTTATTTTCTCCGTGAAACCTCAGTGCGCTCTGTGTCTCTGTGGTTCACAAGAGTTTCCTTTGCGTTCTTTGCGCCTTTGCGGTGAAAAACGTTTAACATCTATTCAAAACCAGATAAATCGGGTCTATCTTTATTTTCTCCGTGAAACCTCAGTGCGCTCCGTATCTCTGTGGTGAAATTTTTGTTCTATTTTCTTGGCGTTCTTTGCGCCTTTGCGGTGAAAAACGTTTAACATCCATTCAAAACCAGATAAATCGGTTCTATCTTTATTTTCTCCGTGAAATCTCAGTGCGCTCTGTGTCTCTGTGGTTCATAAGATTTTTCTTCGTGTCCTTCGTGTTCTTTGTGGTTCGATAATTTTATTTTTCACTCCGGTGGTTTACCCAACAAATCCTCAATTAAGCCTGCCACATCAATCTCCACATCGCCTGAATTTGGAGACGTAGCAGCAACCAACGGATTTGCCGCCTGTGCGGGCGTGGTCGGCGCTAAGGTGTGCCATGCTGCCCGGTCTGATGTGCGCCAAACGCTGGTGTTGACCTGCGACACTTGCTGCGCGGCATCTTCGACCAAAGCGATTTGCACCACCTGAACACCGTTGTTGCGGGCAAAATAGGCTCTGCCTTCGGGCATGGCATCACCGGAAAGATGCACCGTGCGAACATACAATTTTTGCAAACTCTCTTTGGTGGAAAACGCGAAACCAGCGCGGCGCAGCAAAATATGTTTCAGCAGCGGGTCGCTAGTACGTTCCAAATAGCCTGCTGCCCACACGAACAAGCGCGTATCGCCATACTGCCGCAGCAAATCGCGCAACAAACGCAGCACATCTTGTTCCAGCGCGAGTGCTTCTGTGAGTGAATCGTAATCATCCAGCACAATCACAGTCGCAGGATACGCCAAACCCGGCCTGACCTCATTTTCTGGTGTATGCGCGGCAGCGAGTTCAGCGTGCAATTGTTGCAATTGGGCGCGTAAATCGGCAGCATCGGTCACATATTTCAGCACATGCTTGAGGGGAATCAGCGGGTGCAAACTACGACGATTCACATCTACCAAGATAAAGCGTAGCTGCTGCGGCGCATATTGGCGGGCAGCCATCAAAACCGCCGCGTGCAGCAAATTTGTCTTGCCCGACCCCGGCGACCCCGTAACCACAAAATCGGGTCCCGCACCACGCCAATCTAATGTAAACAGACTCAGGGCATCATCATCGCAGCGCCCCAATGGTGTCTTGATATTTAATGTCGGGTCATATTGCGTTGGTTGTAAATTCAACAGCGCATTAAACGGAATCCGTATGGGCAGTTCGCGCACCGGCGCCGGCGCATGGAAATCATCCGATGTAGCAGCATCCGGGCGAATTTTTTTGATAGCCAAATAAGCGCGGCGCATTGCCAAAATCGTGTTCTGCATATCTTCAGCGGCGGCATGGTCATCAGGATTCGTGCCGCGTGCAGGCAAACTGATTTGGCATAACAGCGGCGGACTTTGATATAGATAACCGCGTCCGGGCGGCAGATGGTCATCTATCACGCCTTCAATGCGTCCCACCATCAGCACATAATCGCTCGGATTGCCAATGTGTAACGCGATGCGCTGCTGCACCAAAGACCGCAATCTATCCGGCACGGCGGCGACACTGCTGGCGGTAAACACCAGATAAATCCCCGCACTACGCCCTTCATTGATGAGCCGTTCAAAATCGCCCAAATGCGTATCTCGGCAAGCATCGCGGAATTGCTCGAACTGGTCAACGAAGACGACAATTTGCGGCTTATAACTGCGGGCAGTAGCGGCTTGGCGGTCTTCCAAAATTTTGATGAGCCGCCCAAACAAACGCCGCACGCGCTCTGTCTCCGTGCCATGAATCACACGCACAGCATGAGGCAGTTGGCTAATATCATTTAAGCCTGTCCCCGTAAAACTCAAAAAATACAGATGCACCGCATCCGGCGCGTGCAGCAGCGCCAAACTCAGCGCAATCGTGCGAAGTGCCATCGTTTTGCCGCTGCCGGGACTGCCCACAATCAACACATGCCCATCTTTGCCTTGCTCACGCATGTTCAGATGCAACCACAAGGGATGCTGCGTGCGATTATAAACATCATCCACCAGCCCAATCGGGGCGCTGCCAATGGGGATTGGATAGCCTTCATGGTCATATCCGGCGGATTGCCACACTTGCCCGTTCCAACCACCGGGTTTAATGCGCTGATACGGCTCTGCCAATGTGATTTTGTCATTTAGCGGGTCAAGCAGCAGCGGACGCTGATGCGGGATTTTATGTTTTTCGCTGTAGGCGGTGATTAAATCGCTGATGGCACGGGCGACGGTATACGGTTGGGCAGCATCCAAGCCGGGATACGATGAAGGATTTTCCGGCAGTAAATTGATAACGTTGCCTTCATCGGTAACAAGTTCTAACACCAGCGATTGGTCTTGCCCGCTGTCGGGTTCGTATTCGGCGCCGGCATATGCCGTCTGGAACAATTTAAAAACGCCGCGTTCCCCCACCTGCAAATAGCCACGCCCCGGCTGACCCGAAGGCAAATAAGCGGCGTCCGGGCGGCGCAGCATGGCACGGCTGGATTCAGTGTTTTGCACGCGCAAACAAATACGAAATTGTAAATTGGCGTTCATATCATCGGTGATAACATCCATCGGGCTTTGTGTGCCTAGGATGAGATGTAAGCCCAAACTGCGCCCGATTTGCGCGGTACGGACTAACTCTTGCATAAAATCCGGCATCTCGCGGGCAAGCTGCGCGAATTCATCCACGATGATGAACAAATGCGGCAGCGGCTCATATTCGGCGCTGCGAATCTGGTCATCGCTGCGCGAAAAATAACGATGATATTGGGTGATGTCGCGCATGTTCTTTTGTTTCAAAAATTCTTGCCGCCACTGGATTTCGGCTTTGAGGGCTTCCAGCGTGCGCCGGATATGCACCCCATCCAGATTTGTGACCATGCCAACAACATGCGGCAATTCGGCAAAGACATTAAACGTGCTGCCCCCTTTAAAATCAATCAGCAGCATGTTCAACAAGCGCGGGTCATGTTCTAGTGCCAAGCCACACACCAATGCTTGTAATAATTCGCTCTTGCCTGAACCTGTTGTCCCCGCCAGAACGCCATGCGGACCGTGATGGTCTTCATCAAATAATAATTCGGTGGTCACGGCAAGGCTTTCGCGCCCAATGGGGACAGGATGCGGCAACACACCTTTTTGAATTTGCCGCCGCCAGCGCGTCTTGATGATGTCGAGCAAATCTTCGACATATTGGGCGTTATACAATTCTAGAAAATCCACGCGCGGCGGGATACGCCCGGCACTGCCCATCTCCGTCATTTGGATAGAGGCTAATGCCCGCGCAATGTGTTCGGCATCTTGCACTGGTAACATGTCGAGTTGGCTGCCGACGATGGTGGCATTGTTATCACCGATATGCTGGTATAAAAAACGCTCATCGGTGGTAATTTCTAACACCGTGCGGCAATCGCTTGGCACTTCTTCAAACTGCGTCGTCAGGCATATGACTGATATGCCCACTAAATGCCCTTCGCGCAGCAGCGTTGTAAACACGCTCTCCATATCGGCAAGCTGCGGCACATCAAAAATCACCAGCACATGCGGCAACCGTGAGGTTTGGCGATTCTCGCGGCGCTCATCCATCAACTGCGCCAAAGTGCCAAGTAAACGGCGGGTCGCATCTGTCGTGAAAGCGATATGTTCTGCTTGTGGCGCGGATTCAGTCGAAGTGATATGCGGCAACCAGCGCAACCAACGCCAATCGTTGAGACTAGCTTTGGACGAAATCAAATAAAAATGCAAATCCTGCGGCGAATGCGTCAGCGCCAATTGGCACAGCAGCGCCCGCGTATTGGTGAGGACAGCAGCGCGTTTGCCATATACACCGAGCGCATGGTCAGATTTCAACGATAACACCACCGGGGCATCCGGCAGCAAACGATATTGGTCTGCCAATGCTAGGGCGCGGTCTAATAACGAAGCATCGGTTTCGGTGTGGGGCGTGCGAATTTTTACTGCGGATAACACGCGCCCTAAACCGGGACGCACGCTCAAAAAATCGTCGTCTTCTGGGCGGCGTTCCCACAATTGGGCATCCGGCGAAAGCGCCCGATGTAGATACGTTTCTGGCGCGGGATACTGCGTCTGCAACAATGCCAGTTGTACATCCTGTGCAGCTTGTAGCTGAATTTGTTTACGTTCCAGCAAGCGCAGATAATTGGTATCGCTTTCAATTTGCCGCCGCCGATATTCGCGTCGTCGCCACCGCTGTGCCGCAATGGTGCCGCCAATGGTGAAGGTCGCCAGCAGCAGCATCGGGATGGCAAAGATGGCGCTGCCAAAGGTATCGCCGCCCACTGCCCGCAGCACATAAAACAATGCCATCACCCCAATGCCCAACACAGGCAAGATGGTAATCCATAGGCTTTGTTCTGGCATGTCAGCCGGTTTGGGAGGTGGGGGAATCTCAACAACATCATCTGGCAGCGCGGGCAATTGCAAGCGCGGCGGACGATTAAAATTTGCCGATGGTAACGCCGGGGGAATAGACATTATGAATTGCCAGCATCATGACGTGATTTCTGGCTTTATTTAACCACAAAGTTAGCAAAAAAACCTGATTAATCCCACATGCCTTCGGTGATGAGTTTTAGTCTGCCGTTGGCGCATTGGGGACACGGCAAATATGTTATATTGTTTACCCGCAGCAGATAATCATCTTCCCAGATATGCCAGTGTTCAATATGGGGACTGCCGCAGTGCAAACATGTATCAAAGGGGATGCCATTGGGATATAAATCGGCGCGTGCTGCCACTACCCGCGCGACCTGCTGCGAATAACGCACGCCATTTTCGACTCCGGCAGTTTCGGCAGCTTTGGGCGCGATGTTCGCCCGTGACGGAAATACCGAGACAAGCTCATGACAACCATAACAGGTGGCTAATCCGATAAAAATGCCCATAACCCCGGTATGAAAGCGCAAGCGGCGCTGTGGTTGATAGGCACACTGCGGGCATGGTTCGCACACATAAACAACACCCATTTTTATAACCTCGTGCAGATACCACCGCCTTAGCGAATAACACTGGGAGAGATAGGCGGCAAAACCTCTCCCCCTCCTATTTTAGTGCTTTGTCCGATAAGCAAGAGAGTGTCTATGTACATTCTCTTGCGATAACGCCCATTAGATATAAACCACATCCGCCGGGATAGGGTTAGGATTTTTGACAGCTTGCGCCAATGGTGCGCCGAGTGCTTCTTTCAAAAAAGCCGTCACCACATCCACCGGAACAGCAAAACTCACTTCGGGTCCGCGAATCATGGTATTGATGCCCACCAATTGTCCGGCGTCATCAAACAGGGGACCACCAGAATGTCCCGGACGCATTTTCATGTCCACCACAATCCAATCGCGTTCCTCCGCTTCGGGAAGATGTTGACCCGTGCCAATCACGACGCCTGCTACCAACACATCCGGCACGCCCCAAGGATGCCCCAACGCCATCAACCATTGTCCAGCGTGTAGTTGGCTGGATTTACCGGGTTGAATTGTAGGTAAATGGGTGGCGTTAATATTCAAGGCGGCAATATCGCGCTCGGTATCATATGCCATGACTTGCGCAGCGTATTTTTCGCCATTATGCAGCACCACTTCCAGTTTATCGCGCACATGCTGCCCCACGACCACATGGGCGCTGGTGACGATTAAACCATCGCTGTGCCAGATAGTGCCAGCCCCCACACTGTTTTCGCCCGTGCGAATCAGCACGACACTTTTATGCACGCGCTCCACGACATCCGCCGCCGAAGCATTTAATTGTTCCCAGAGAGTCGCCATTCCAAAATCCTAGCATCTGTTATTGAGTTATTTTTGAACCACGAAGAACACAAAGGACACAAAGATGATTTTTTATAGTCATTTTTTGCGCTTTGGCGATTAACTTCATTTTTAAATCTTGGCTCATGTTCAGATTGAGTGAAAAGTATGTGTTTGGAGGGTCGAGGCATGCCTCGACCCTACGGAAATCAGTCGTTTTGAACTTGAGCGAAAGTCTTTGTGTTGATTTACTCACAGGTTAAAAGCTGATTGCTAACAGCCAAAAGCTAAGAGCCAACAGCTAAATCACTGCCGTTCCCCAATCGTCACCTGCATAGTGCGTTGTTCGCCACCGCGCACAATGACCACCGGAACAGTCTTGCCCACGCGCCCGCCATGCAGCAAGCCAAGCAATTCATCCAGATGTGCCACGCCTTCCCCATCCAGCGAAACAATAATATCGCCCACAAAGATGCCTGCTTTCGCCGCCGGACTATCATTTTCCGCCGAGATAATCAGCAAGCCAGTTTCTTGGTCAATGGCTTTTGCCACTTGTTCCGGCAAGCGCACGGGTTGAACACCAATGCCCAGATAGCCCTGCTTGACTTTGCCATGCGTGACCAACGTTTCAACAGTATTGCGAATCGTCGCTACTGGAACAGTCACGCTAGCACCAGTTTCAAACCCAGAAGTATTTAAACCATGTACCATGCCATCACCGCTAACCAATGCGCCGCCCGAAAAACCGGGGTACATCACCACATCCGTCTGCACATATCCATCGGTTAAAGCCCGCCCCATGCGCCGCCAACCGCGTTTGCCTTTTTTCTCATCGGGTGGCGATTGCACGCCGGGGACTAAGGCACTCACCACGCCCAAAGTCGCCTGAACTTGGTTGCCCGGTTTGCCCAATGCCAACACCAGATTCCCAACGCGCAGTTTGGCATTATCACCCCACTTTGCCGGAGTCAAATTGGCACCCGGCACGCGCAGCACTGCCAAATCATTCTGACCATCACGCCCGACTAATTTTGCTTCATGGCGTGAGCCATCGTGCAGCACAATATGAATATCGTCATCGCGTTCTACCACATGATTCGCCGTCACAATCGTATCGGCTGACCAAACGATGCCCGTAGCAGGCAAACGCCGCCGCGCTTCCACGCTCACCAAAGACGGTTTTAATGCCTCAACAGCATCTGCCATCGCGTCCGAAAGATTTTTCAAAATGTCTGACATGCTCATTACTCCATTGAATTATTTGATGCCGACATCATCGCATATCTGCCCTACCCAAAACATCACCTGTCAGGTGAGGTCAGACCTATCAAAATGGGTAGGTGGGAGATATAAAAAAATCTTTCGTTTGTGTAGATGATTTTCGATTACACTAAATATAGTTGGTTTTTTTCTTATTTCATAAGGCGAATCATAATGCCCATAGTGAATGTACGTATTGAAGCCGGAATTTATTGTGCGGAGTGGTCAGGCAATATCACACTGGAGGAGATGATCCAAGCGGGGCAAGCAGCCCGCAAATTAATTGACGAATCCGGCGATACCCATTGTGTTTCCATCACTGATATGGCTAAAGCCCTGAATATCCCGTTTGATGCCAGCCAAATCCGGCGCTTGACCCAAGCGGATACCCACAGCGTCGCTTATATTGTCGTCAAGGGGAATGCTTTTGCCAAAGTGATGAGCAGAGTCTTGGCACCGCTTATCCCAAGGATGCCGATTTTTGTGGAAACCCGTGAAGAAGCCTTAGAAAAAGCCCATGAAATTTTAGATGAATATACCACCCCTTCTTAAAAGTAATGGCTCATGTCCAGCCTGTGTGAAAAGTACGTTGTTGTAGGGTCGAGGCATGCCTCGACCCTACGGAAAACCACTCGTTTTGAACTTGAGCAAAAATAATTCCGGTTTCTCACTTGACATCAGACCGTCTGGACGGTATCTTAATAAAGACCGTCTGGACGGTCTTTATTTTGAGGAGATTTTGATGCCGACGAAACTGGATTCTGCTCAACAAACACGCGCCAAATTATTGGCAGCCGCCACAGAAGTTATCCGCGCACAAGGGACACAGCACTTAACGCTGGATACTGTCGCTAAAACAGCCGGCATTAGCAAAGGGGGCTTGCTCCATCATTTTGCTTCCAAAAATGCATTGATGCAGGCATTGTTAGAGCAATTTCTGAATCGTTTTCAGCATTTTATTGACCAATATTATCAACAAGAACCCCTTGCACCGGGACGCTGGTTGCGGGCATATATCCGCGCCACCTTTGCTGATGAACCCGCCGATTTAGAAACAGGCTGGTTGCTGCTCATTTCTTTGGCAGAGGAGCCGGCATTTATCACGCAGGTACAGGCGATTTATCGTCAGTTCGATGCTTTGGCACTTCAGGATGGGCTGCCAGCCGCCCGCGCAACCATTATCCGGTTTGCTGCCGATGCCTACTGGATCAATAGTTGGCTGAATGGCATCCCCAATGAAACGATGCGTTCAGCCTTGTTGGACGAATTGCTGCGTCTGACCCACCTTTAAACGCACCATTGGCATTCTCATCACACAAGGTTGACTCTTCCATGACCTTCATCTTCTTAGCTGGCATTGGCACTATCGCATTTTTAGACAGTCTGAATCCGTCGTTGTTCATTGCTCAGTTTTATTTGCTAACAACGCCGCAACCGACAAAACGAACTTTGAGTTATATCGCTGGCATTGTCATCGCCAATTTTATTGGGGGCTTGCTGGTATTAGGCGGGGTTCGCGCCATCTTTGCCGAAGTGGTCACGCTTATCACGCCCCTGATGCCTTGGCTACACGCTATTTTGGGGGCGCTGCTGCTATTTTTTGCCTTTCGCCAAACCCAAGCCGCCGCAACCCCGATGGAAGCGAAGAAACCCACATCGCTGCGTCCGCTGCATACGTTTATCTTAGGGGTGGTCGTGATGGGCAATGAACTGACAACGGCTTTGCCCTATTTTGTAGCGATTGAACGTATCGTGGAAGCCAATCTACCGCCAATTCAGGTACTTTTGACCTTAGGGCTATATAACCTGATTTTTGCGCTGCCGTTGTTCGCCTTTCTATGGTTATTCTTGCGTTTTCAGGCGCGGTTTGTAGCATCCTTGACAAAGCTGCAACAGACGATACAGCACTGGATTGGGCGCATTTTACGATGGGCGGCATTGATTTTTGGGGTGATATTGTTCATCAATGGTGTACTGTGGTTGCTAACGGGCAATCCTGTTATCTAAGCTCAAATTGGTGAGTTCATGCGCCTATAAAAAGAGCATTCCAGCGCGGGTCGCCCGTACAACCGCATCGGTACGGCTTTGGGCGCCCAGTTTGGTCATGATTGCGTTGACATGAAATTTCACGGTGTGGTCGGTGATGCCCAACTTACGGGCGATGGCTTTGTTGGTTTGCCCAGTTGCCAATAATTGCAGCACTTCTATCTCGCGCCGCGTTAAAGTCTCAGCCGGGGTATCGAGCGTTTGAGTAGTCATAGGCAGGATGTGTTTTGCTAGTGCCGGGTCTAAGACAATTAAGCCATCCAGCGCCGCATTCAGCGCCGCTAGAATGCGTTGGGGCGGCGTATTCTGGCGCAGCAAGCCATACACGGGGAACTGCGCCAATAACGCTAGCACCTCTGCCGCCGCGTTATCATCGGTCAGTAGTGCCACCAGTGGCATATCCGTATCGTTAAGGGGGGTAAGCTGAGACAGCAATTTTTCCGGCGTCCAACCCAAATCCACTAAAATCGCATCCGGCTGAAACACATCCATATCGTCTGCGATGGTAGCCCCGGCGGATGTTTGCCCCACGACATCACAAAACTGTGCCAGCAGCGCCGCCAAACCCGCCCGCGCCAGCAAATTATCGCCAATAATCACAATTCGCGGAATCGTCTGCATATCTGTACCGCATCGCACTATGAACCGATTGTCGTTTCATCATAGTGCGCGGCTGGCAAAATGCACGATAGAGAAGTGTTGGAAAATGAACAAACTGATGTTTAGCCTCAAATGAGGCTAACGATTATGGTTTACGCCGGTTCCCGAATCGTAAAATATGCCAAACTTTGGCGCATATCTTTGACGGTATCCATCTCCAATACCAAATCCAAATCCGGGTTTAAGGCACGGATACGCGGCAAAATGTCGTGATAATTCAGCACGCCGTGTTTCCAGTCAAAACCATGATGTTCATCAATGATGCCATTGTTGTTATTCATGTGAATCTCGACCAGCCACGGTTTCATCACCGCCAGCCAATCATCAAACTGATACTGCGGGTTGCTGAACAAATGCGCGTGTCCCACATCCAAACAGGCGCGTACATTCGGATGATTCACTGCCGTGAGCAAATCGGCAATAATCGTGGGGTCAAATTCCCACATATTTTCCAGCAGCGCCACCACATCATGTTGGGCAGCATAATCTGCAAGGGGTTTCCAAAATTCAACATTGCGCTTATGCCAACCTTCGCGGTAAAAGGTGTTATGCAGCGTGCCGATAAAATTGGCGTGAAAAATCACTTGCTTCGCCCCCAATGCCGATGCAATGCGAATCGCGGCACTGTAACGCGCTGCACAAACGGCATTGATGCGCGGGTCGGGGCTACCAGAAACCATATCCATAAAGGGACCGTGCATGGTGATGGGTCCGGGAACATCGTGTAAAAGCTGTTGATATTGCGCTTGGGTATAGCGCCAATCACCATCCAAAACATCCGGGAAGGCAAACGCCATAATTTCAATGCCCAGTCCCCGTTCTACAGCTAACGCCACACAGTCCTCAATGTTGGTACGTCCGGCGCTTAAATATACCCTGTCCATGCGTTGTATTTATCCCAATTAGAAAATTACGACTTAATGATACCCTAAGTATAGGGGAAATGGGACAAAGTTAATAAACTGTTATAGTTATAAGATTGTTGAAATTAGGTTAGAATTCACGACATTCTGTTCATCATCGGTGGTTTTTGTGGCACTATCCCCTATGCAACATGCTATGATTGGTTTTTCTCTGCGCTCTTGGCGACTTTGCGGTTCAATAATTTTTCTTAGTGTGTTTTGTGTTCTTCGTGGTGAAAATAAGTTTAAAACAAAAACCGGGCATAGGCTGCCCGGCAATGTTTTGATAATGATAGGTTGTTTTATTGCCTGATAGGTGATTATTCGACCTCAGCTTGGCGCACCAGCATAATCGGTTCGACCATGCCTTTAAAAATGCGTTCCATCGCCATCGTATAGGGGCAAATCCCGTGCGATTGGAAATACGCTGAGGTGCTGTGCCATGTGCCATGCGTATAGGTCACTTCATGGTCTTTGTTATCGCCGCGGAAGGTAACATCAAAAGAAACAAATTTCAACCGTTCTAATTCTAATGAATAACGATGGGCTTTTTTCACATCGCTCACAATATTTTGTCCGGGGGCATAGGGCAGGGGATCGCGTTTGAGCATGGGTTTAAACAATTTTTCGACGGTCATCACATGTGGGCAAATGCCATATTTGTGGAAACCGGGGCAAGTGCAAGACCATCCATCTGCCCCCAAACCCAGCGTATACGCATTGTTATCGCCTTGGAATTCAATGGTTAGCGTATGGAACGTAATCCGTTCTGGCTCCATAGCATAATCGCGGGCTTTTTGAATTTTATTAATCAGGCTAGTGTCCATAATGTTGCTGCTCCTTTTCTAACCACACTAAAACGATACTGAAAAATAAAACACGCGCTGTATTAAGACAGGCGCGTGTTTATTGCCGTTGTAAAAATATATAATTCAGCGAAAATTTTATTGGCTTCATGATGATGATATTCATTCCAATCACTGATTGCTTTTAGTTTAAGGCATGATTAAATAGATGTCAAATGATTGCTGGCATGTTTTGAAAAACGAGCCACAATGTCATAGATTTTGAATGTCAAATGACATCCGTAACGCTATCCCATTATCCAGTTTAATAGTGACCAAAACAGGAAAAAACGATGGACAATATCGCCATTTATTTTACCCAACTTGCCCAAGTGATGCAGCAGGTCGCTAGCGAGTCGGCTCCGGCAATCCATGCCGCCGCCGAAAAAGCTGCCGCTGCAATTCTGCAAGAAAAGCAGGTGTTGTTATTTGGCAGCGGGCATTCGGCATTGGTGGCACGGGATGCGGTTGGGCGGGCGGGGGGCTTAGTGCCATTTTTGCAAATTGAAGATGTGATAGATGGCGACGCAGAACGCTTGCCGGGCATGGCAAAAGTTATTTTGGGGCGCTACGCCCTGCACGCTGGCGATGTGATACTGATTATCTCCAATTCAGGCATTAATGCGGTGCCGGTAGAAATGGCGTTGATGTGCCGCGAAAAGAACCTCACCGTGATTGCTATCACCTCGCAGACCCACAGCCAGTCAGTTGAACCACGCCACAGCAGCGGCAAACGCCTGTTTGAAATTGCCGATATTGTCATCAATACGCATGTTCCCCGCGGCGATACGCTGGTTGATATTGGGGATGGTATTCATAGTGGTGCGGCTTCGACGCTGATAGGCAGTGCCATCATTCAGGCATTCACCGTGCAAACAGCGACACTATTGGCAGAAAGCGGCATGACCCCGCCCATGCTCATCAGCGCCAACATGCCCGGCGGGGATACGCATAATCGAGAAGTCATCCAAAAATATTTGGCGCGGCTGGTGCATTACCAAATGTCACAATATGCCCCGTGAGAGGCTGCTGTGAAAATAGTGCTGAGTGCTAAGGACTAAGTGCTGAGTCAAAAACTGAATGTCACTTAGCTGTTCATTAAACCGTCAATTTTCATATATTGGAGTGATACCATTTCATAGTGACTCTCCGGTTCAAAATTGCGGTAAATGACAAAATTTAAAACAGACTCTTATGATTCATCAAAAAAATCAGGGTCAAAACCCTCTGGCAAGTCCGTCATGCCGGGGGGCATCAGTGCCAATGGTGACACAGACACAGGCGTAGCGGGTTCAGCCTGAGCCGGTAATAGGGCATCGTTCACAGGTGGCGTGGGTGTGAGGGAAGGTAGCGGCACCACCGCCGCCGAGAGCGTTTGCCAAGTGCTACTTGCTGCCGGGACTGTCTCGCGGATGGTGCGTAAACGCCCCAGAATCGTCGTCAAAATTGAGCCTAAGCCCCAAAATAATGCTCCGGCATTAAAAACCCAGCCCACTACGGGCAGCGAAATCAGCAGCGCCAACAGCAGCCCACCCACCACCATACTCAGCAGCCCACGGCGCGGTGCGCGATTGGAAAAACGAAATAAACGCAGCAGCAGCCGACCCATAGCAAATGCCACCAATGCCCGTGCCACAAAAATCGCCACAAAATAAAAAATACCCGCCCCGCCAAAATTCATGAGCGCCAACAAACTCCCCAAAACAACGGCAATCCCACTCAGCCCTAGCAGTTGCAGCACTACCAGCACCGCTAGGCTTAAGACCCCCATCATCAGCACAATCGGGAACGAGATAATGAATGCCAACATACCCACGCTCACGCTGGATACCACTTGGTGGCGCATGGTCGAAAGGGGAATATGGAAAATTTCTGGCAGGACTATCAACCCCAAAAGTCCGGCGGTCAATAAAATGGTGGCTTCATAAAAAAAATTGTTGGCATAAACCACCAGTGTTTCCGGGCTTTCCGCTGTCGGTAAGGGGACATTGGCAGTGCTGTTAAAAATCGTCGGGATTTGCCAATCTTGCGGGAATTGCCCGGCAACGGGACCACTGTATTCCAGCGTTTTTTGGACAGTGCCGCGCTCGGTGATGGTCATGCCGGGGGGTTGTAAATCAGGTTCAAAACCAAAGGGGAGCAGCAACGTCTCGATTTGCGTGCCATCGGATGCCGGGTCACCCACTGACGCATACACATTGCCGCCAACCTGACCATCTATCGTCAGCCCTGACCCCCAAAAATTGATTTCACCTGCCACACGCCCACGCACAATGACCTGATACCCCACGCCAATCAGCCCACCGCCAATATCCGCCTCATCGGCTAAACGAGTGGAAAGCGAGAAAGACAACACACTGCCGCCAATCTTAGGGGTGGTAGTGGAGTCCATTGCTGCCGGAAATGTATCAGGAATAGCCGTTTGTAGCCACAACATCAACCCGGCAAAATGTACTTCGCGCTCCACTTGGGCTGACAGCACCACTTGCCCCCCTACCAGATACACGCTGCCATCTATCTGCCCGGTTAGTGTGCCGCGCAATGCTGCCCCGATAACATTGCCCTCAATGCGCCCGGCAATTATCAATTCTTCGCACAGCACAAATACATTGCCCATGATGACTTCATCGGCAGCAACGAAACAAGCATCCCCTTGGAAAATTTCCCGTGCGGAAACGACTCCCCCGATAAACAACAGGCATATCAACAGCAACCAACGCCAGCGTATCCACTGCATCGCATCACCCCTCTTAAGCGTCGTTGTCACTACTCAGCCGATGCCTGCCCGATGCAAGCGTGTCACACACTCTGCCAACGCCGTATCACTATAGTGGCTATCGGCACTGGTGATGGTCAGCCAACCCGTATAATTCATCTCGCGCAAAGTCGCGGATAAGGTCTCTAAATTGAGCCAGCCCATGCCCGGCAACCGATGATTGTGGTCAGTCAGATACACATGGCGAATAGACGGCGCATGGTTACGCAAAGCCGCAAAAACATCATTTTCTTCCAACGCCGCGTGGAACAAATGCGGCGCAATGCCCACTGAAGGATGGTGTTGTATCGCCGCGCAAAATTCACCGGCTTGCCCAATCGTATTCAAAAAATGTGATTCGTAGCGATTGATGGGTTGCATACATAACACCACGTCCATCGCGGCTGCCAAATCATTGACTGTGCGTAAAAACCAAACGAACATTTCGGCTTCTAAATCCGCTTGCGTCCGAAACGGCGTTAAATCTGGCAGCATGGCGGCACCGGGTACGCTGTAATGTGGCACAATCGTCACACACGCCGCTTGCAAATCACAGGCGGCACTCATCGTCTGGCGCAGGCGGTCTATGGCGTGCATCCGGCGGTCTCTATCAGGCGAAATATAGTCAGCATAAGTGGGGGCAGTCAAGTTCACGGCGGCGATGTGCATATCAGTGGCATCCATCGCCGCCGCCACCGTAAGGATATTCGCGGATAAATCAGCACCATCCAGTTCTACCCCGGTCAGGTGGCACTGGCGAGCAAAGGCAAATTTTTCTTGGAACGTGTGTCCGGGCAGTAAATCTTCATGCATGGCAAGCGGCATAGTCTCGCGCCTCCGAAAACAACCAGTGAATTGCCTAAAAGCGTAGCGCATCGCTGCCAGAATAAAAAGGTATGACTCTAAAAACCCCACCATGCGGTGGGGTTTATTGAGCCTGCTGAAATGGCTTTTGACGCTTAATCGCGTTTGTATTTTTCGTTATCGGTGGCGACAAAATTAAGAACCAACGCCGCCACAGCACCCGGCACCCATCCCGCCAGTGTCAGCGCGAACACAATCAAGACTGTGCCACAGCCACGGTCAACAACAGCCAACGGCGGGAACACAATACACAAAATCGCTCGTAAACACCCCATCGTCCTGCCTCCTGATTTACCGAATATACTCCCTTATACGCAGCAGTATCGCACAAGTTGCGGCATTCAATTGATGTTGAGTTATCCCAACACACGATACGCAAACCGCAGCATCATTTCTTGCTGTTCAATTTGCTGCTCCATGGCTTTAGAGCCGTGTCCGGCATCAAACCATTCGATATAAATGGATTTGCCCATTTCGGTGAGTTTGCTTTCGTAAGCCTGCATCTGGCGGGCGGGGCAGCGCGTATCATTTTTGCCTTGAATCACGAACAGTGGTGCTTTGACATTTTGAGCATACGTAATCGGCGATGATTTTGTGATTGCCTCTGGTTTTTCATCGGGTGTGCCGCCGAACAATGCCCGCTGATAACCGCGCAACGTTTCTGCTTGGTCTTCGTACATTAAACGCCAATCACCAATTGCTACCAATGCCATGCCACCCGCCCATAAATCGGGTTTTTTGCCCAATGATTGCAGCGTCAAATAGCCGCCATACGAGCCGCCGGTTTTGAGGATGCTATCGGGCATGGCGATATTATTCGCAATCAACCACTGCACACCGGCTGCAATATCTTCAACTTCTAAATCGCCCAAGTTACCCAAAATGGCTTTTTCAAAATCTTTGCCAAAGGTCACACTGCCACGATAATTGATGCTGAACCACGCAAACCCATGATCTACCCATGCTTGGCAGCCGGGCGCATACGTTTCGGTCATGACTGCTGTGGGTCCACCATGCGTATGTACAATTGTCGGGAAGGGTCCTGCACCTTCCGGCGTGACCAACCACGCTTGAATCGGCGTGCCATCGCTGGAAGGATAGGTCACACTTTGCCAGCGGCGTCCGGCAGGGGGTGTCCCCGCCATGAGCAGCGTTTGTTTCAGTTCGCCTGTGAGCAACTCTAATTCGACTTGTCGCGCTGGATTGGTCGAGTCCTGCAAGCAGGCAAAAATCGTATGGCGATGACTAAAATACGCCGCCGAATATGTGCCAGCAGGGTGATTCAGGGTAATGAGTTTTTGCGCTGGCACATCGTACAAATACAGTTGATATTGTGCCTGATGAAGCTGCATCAATAACAGATATTGTCCGTCTTCCGTCCAATCCTGCGGATACACTTCGCCCGATAATTCTGGCAAGGCAATATCAAGACGTTCTCCCGTGCGCGGATTCCAAATCAACGGGCGGGCATAACCGCTTTTGTTGGTTGTCGCCAGATAACGCATATCGCCTGCCCGCGGAATAAATCCGACGGGCTGGATGCTTGTACCAAAGCCATCCCACAATTCACCGAGCTTGGTAGCAGTAACGACATCATAGGCTTCGATGCTGTAATCGGTACTGCCGCTTTTTTCCGTTGTGGCAATCACGGCGATTTCGCCCGCATACGATAGATTGGGACCCACCGAGAGCGCCCCACTTTCGTAATGCAATAGAGCTTCACCACTGGCATGGTCTACCACATAAATGTGAAATCCTGTCTGATTGGCTGCCATAAACCCAAAGTGATTGCCCGTCACCGTTTCAGCAAAATAAAAAGAGGCATATTCGGGCAATTGTGGCGTAAAATCTTCGGGCGTTCCCCCCGCAAACGGCACGCGATAATAATGCCCAATTTCGCTGCCCGCACCACGCGCATCGTGCAAATAATAAATCCAATTGCCATCAGCAGAGATGTAACCATTGATGAGTCCGGCAGCGGCATCTGTCACCCGTCGCAAAGTGCCTGTCGCCACTTCCCACGCATACAATTGATAAATGCCATCACGGTTGGTACACACAAGACCATGCTGCGGATTCTGGGTGGCAATATTCGACCATGCAATCACCGGGGCGCGGTAACGTTCCCGCCACGGGGCATCGGCTGCCAAACTTAAGTCTTTTAACATCAGCTTATCCTTTTTAAAAAATTTTAAAGGGATTTTCTGAATGATAACTGCATTTTTGGTAGGATGCAACAGGGGCTTCAGGCTACAATTTCGACTTCATTGCCATCCGGGTCTAACACCACGCTCTCGTAATAACCATCGCCTGTGAAACGCGGTTCACTCATAATACGATACCCATCTTGGCGTAACTGCTCAGTCAAGGTATGGACTTTTTCGCGGCTGCCCACGGTAAATGCCACATGCGCCCAACCAATATGCTCAGATTTGTCTGGGGTATCTTTTAGCGTGGGAAGGGTCATCAATTCTAGGCGTGCGCCATCAGCAAAAGTGATAAAGTAGGATGCAAACGGGCGGCGGACACTGCTGTATTTTTCGCCTGCGATACCGCCAAAATACCGTTCATAAAACTGGCGCGAGGCTTCTAAATCGTGCGTCCATAAGGCAACATGGTCAATTCGCATAAGAGGTTAGCGTGTTTTGCCTGTGCTGGTGTATTGCACCGTGCCGCGCACAAACCAGTAGCCCCCGACGAAAACAGCAATCCAGCTAAAAATTTCAGAAGCACCTTTTGGTGTATTGCCTGTAAACAAGCCGGTCACCAAGGCAATACCCAATAAACAGATGATGAACCCAAACGTCAAATTGCGCCAACCATCACGTTTTGCTACTCGCAACCGCGATTCGGTCACGCGGGTCAGCATGGTATGGGCTGTTTCTGGTTTGATGCCCTGCCGGATGAGCGCCTGTTCGACTTGTTCCGGCGTTTGCCCCGCTTTCAGCATTTTGGCGACTTGGTAATAAATCACCAGTGCCATGTCTTTCATCTGGTCATCGTGGGAGGTTTCTTGCATGTCGCGGGTCATAGTTGGGATTTGTCCTCATGCTTGGTTAGTTACAGCATAGCACAATCTGGCGATGTGTAAACCACTCAAAGTGGGGGTAATCACATCATCCGTCGCCACTGCATAATGACGTGGGGAAAGCACATCGCGCACAAATTCGGAAAGGGCTGTTGTGAATTGATTGCGTTTGAATCCAACGGTCATCTTTGCCACGTTTGCGATGATACTCAATGAAGGCATCCAACAATTTGTCGGGGTTATTCATTGCGAATATTTCAACTGCCAAATTTCCGATTTGTTATATTTTGACTATGTGGAAGTCGAAGATGAGGGCGAAACACCTGATGGCAATGGTTGATACCCAAACCATGCCTTAATCTGGTATTGCAAAGGTGGCTTTTTGCTGGCGATACAACACGCGGTATAAACTTTGTCCGGGATGAAAAGCAAACCCGCTATGCAGCACGCGCCAGCCATGCCGCTGATAAAACCGTTGTGCGCCATGATTACTCATCTGCGTCGTTAGCAGCAGCGTGGGGAACGCCGCTTGCTGCACCAAACAATCATGCAGATAACTGCCGATGTGCTGATTACGATAGTCGGGCAAAATGGCTAATTCTGAAAGCAACCATGCCTGTTGCAGCATCGGATGAACAGCGCCAATGCGGGTTGCCACACGGTCATGCCACCACTGCCCCGGCAGCGTTTGATTGCCAAAACCAACCCCGACCGCTGTATTACCAACATAAACAACAAACCCACGAAAATGCGGATATTGAGCATTCGTGCTGAAATAGTCGTAGGCTTCAGTGGCGTCACGCTGCCAGACGGTGCAATAAATTTGAATAGCATCCACTAACTGCGGTGATTCGAGCGTTAAAGGTAGTAAGCGATGGGCAATGGAAAAATTGACCATAAGCCACAAACTCTCAGGCGATTTCGCGCATGTTCAAAATATCAGCATCCATGACTAAAGTTTGTGATTCTAACGCTGGTGAATACTCCCACGGTCTTTCTGGTGCATCCAGCGCCGGCAGCGACGAACCTAGTACCAATTGAATCCGATGATAGCCAATTGCCACGCTCATCACGACGGATAATATCACACCATTGCGGGTCACATGATACAGCATATCTTGGGCGAAAGCCGTCATACCAATCGTTTGCAGAGCCGTCGGCGTCAGCAAACGCAGAATGACCAAGCCCATGCCCAACACAAAGACTTGCCCGCCCGCCATATAAAACCAACGCAATCCCGCTTGATGAGCATCTTGACGTTCACGCCAGCGCAATCCGATAAAAAGAGTCACAATCAGGATATAACTCGCAGAAATCAGCATCGGAATTGTAAACCAGAAACCACTATCCCGGCTTTGGGCAGTGACGAACATGGCAAACGGCAACAGTATCGGCACATATAACCCGCGCAGCAACCACGGTGCTTTTACCACCAGCGATAAAGGTTTTGGGAACACCGCAAAAAAATTGGCAATCAGGGCAAATGCCGCAAAAAATAAAAATGATCCCAAAAATGGCACTAACGGCACTAACGGTTGGGCATATTGTGAGGCAGCCGCCACCAACAATAGCACAAACAATACTTGTAAGCCCGGTTCAGCCCCCCACCGCCGCAGCAACCAAGCGGCAATTCCAACAATGCCTGCCGCGCACAACGCATACATGACAAATAATATCATCAGATACGGCGAGCGATCTAAGGTCATTCGCAGGCTGATAAGTGTATCACCGCGCTGAACAAAACGGTCAATTACATCACCAGGACCCGGTTGCCATGCTGTTGAAAACATGTGGCGCGGTAAACCATTCACGCTGTAGCGCCCATCAATCGCGGCAGTATCGAGCAGCAAATCCCCGCGCAATTTATCACCCGGCAAAATGCCCGCTTTTTCCGCTGGGCTGCCCGGAAAAGTGCCTAAAATAATGCGGCTGTTATCGCTTTCAACACCACCATAGCTGTAAATGCCATCCCAAACATACACCGCCTGAGCGCCCGATTTATAACCATTCAAAATAATGCCCAATAAAATCAGCACGCCCATCAAGGTTAAACCCGCTAAGATATACATCCCGCGTGCCAATGTTTCGCGGGCGGCTTTCAACATGCCCATTTGGAGGGGGTCGCTCACCGTCACCACATCGGCAATATAGCGGTCAGGCAGCAGCGCCCGTCCTAATTGGCGCACAAAATCGCCGCAAGTGGGGTAACGCTCTTTTGGGTTTGCCAGCAGCGCCCGTTCAAGTATTTTGCTGGCATCATTGCCATATTCCGGGGCGATTTCATATAACGCAGTGGGATGACTTTCTACCCGGTCACGCAGCATTTGAAAAATCGTGCGACTCAAATCAAACGGATGCTGTCCAGTCAACATTTGGTATGCCAACAGCGCCAACGCATATTGGTCAGTCGCCGCGGTGACTTCCCGATTTAACACTTGTTCGGGTGCCATATACGCCGGTGTTCCCATCAAACTGCTCTCAAAAGGCGTGCTGAAACCATAATCAGTTGTGGTGGTGGTTGCCACCAGTTTTGCCAGTCCAAAATCCACAATGACGGGCTGCCCGGCATCATTAAATAAAATATTAGCGGGCTTTAAATCGCGGTGAATTACGCCGCGGACATGGGCATAATCCAGCGCATCTGCCAATTGCTCCAGAATCAGCACCGCTTCAATAACAGAAAAACGGCGAACCGCCGCCAAACGTGTTTGCAGGCTAATCATCGTCAGATGTTCCATGACCAGATAGGTGAGAGGATGCCCCTCCATTTGCGTCGTCGCAAATTCATGAATCGTGACGATGTTATTATGGCGTAAACGAGCAATCGTGCGAGCTTCGCGCATGAACTGCTGTTCCTGCTCCGAATCCGTCATATGCGCTGTTTTGAGCGTCTTGATAGCCACTTCGCGGTCAAGGAAGGGATGATAGGCTTTATAAACAACCCCAAACGCCCCATCGCCAATTTTGTCTAAAATTCGATAAGTACCAAACTGATGATTCAACATGATATTTGCTCATCACAACTTGTTTCAGTTATTTTACGTTATATTGCGTAATTTGTCACCTTGTTTTGCATAACCTTAATGATTATCCAAAATGTCTGCAACACACCTTATCAATTACAAATAATAGTGAAAATGAAATCTAGTTATTATTTATCGTCGCTTAAACATCATTATCATGTTCAAACAGCATTGCCATTAAGATACCATCCAGAAATTGACCATGTTTTTTAACTTCAGCCCGGGCAATGCCTTCTTGCTGAAAGCCCAATTTATGATACACATGAAATGCTCTTGGGTTATTGGAAAAGACGGTGAGTTGCAGGCGCCTGACGACTGGATTGGCTTGGCACCACGCAATCAAATGGTGAATCAAGGCTGTGCCGATGCCTTGGTTACGCCAGTCACGCGCTAGGGCAATCCCAAAAGTCAGCGTATGATACATCGCCCGTTTGCCTCCGGCAGCATTAATATACCCCACAAGCTGCCCATCCACTTCTGCCACAAACCAGACATGGTTATCGGCATCTTGATATTGTTGAAGCAAATTGCGTTCTTGCTCAACAGTATAGGTAAATTCAGCCGACGACGAATACGATGTGCCATTATCGGGTTCATCTGCCAATATTTTCATGAAGGCAATGATATTTTCGGCATCGTCGGGCGTGGCTTCGCGGATAGTGTAAGCAAGGTGGGCAGGCATGGCTGGTTTCCTTATCATTGCGCTGGTTCAAATAAAAGGTGCTGCTGGCATTTTCTGTCTATCATCGGCAGTAACGACAACGATAGGCGTTTCGCTATGAAAAATCGAGACTCATGCAGGGTAATCGCTTCAAACCCGTGTGAGCAGTTGAAGCAAAAAATCATTATCCATCGCAGCACGGAACCGTTTCTGGCGCAGACTGCTTTTGGAAGTGTCGCGCTTGAGGAGGTTGAGCGCAATCGAGCGCAGTACCGCCATGTTCTCGGCACTCTCTGCGGTGCGGATACGGGAATGGTCTTCGCCAAACGTCACATCTAGCACCCAATGGAAACTGTTTTCAATTGCCCAGTGGTGTTGGGTGGCTTGGAGTAATTGGGCAGCATTCGCCGGCAGGCTACTGATGTAGTAGGCGATCTCGCGGGAAACCTGCTCGCCCAAGCGCCGCTCCCGTTGAACCCGGATGATGCTATTGAGATCTGTCCAGCCCGCGTAATGACGCAGGTGTTCAAATGCCAAGGGATCGCTAATCGCCCAGCACTGGCGGATTTCAATGCGTCCACTGGTTTTGTGGAGGGTCTGGTGGAAATCCACCAGCATTCCCTTAAAGTGCTGTTGATCGCCATAGGCAAACCAGTCTTCAATATCCTGTTTGAGCTGGCTGTGGTTGTCTTTCACCCGCAGAATGTAATCCGCTTTTTCAGCGCGGATGGTTTGGGTGATGTCTTTTTGGCAGCCCATAGCGTCAATCGTCACGATACACCCGGACACGTTCAGCAAGCGCAAAAGTTCGGGAATAACGGTGATTTCATTGGTTTTGCCATCCACTTTGCGTTGTCCCAGAACGATGCCATTGCTCACTGCCCAAGCATTCACCAGATGGAGTGCTTTCTGACCGACCCCACGTCGGTGGCTGCCGCGTAACGTTTTGCCATCCAGCGCCACCACCTGTCCCTTCGTCACCCGAAATACCGCTTCCACCCAGCGCATGAAGCCGACCTGAAAGGCGTCGGCATCGATTTTGGCAAACACATCGCTAAAGGTGTCATGCGAGGGAATGCCATTCTTCAGCTTGAGAAACTGGCGAAACCACGCTTCTTTCGCCTTTGCCACCGTTGCCACCGCAACCCAACTGTCCGCCCCACATAAGACAGCACACACCGCGATAATGAGAATATCCATCCATTTATGGTCACACCGCCCTTGAACACGCGGGTCGGGTAGGTCACTGAAGCATTCTTCCAGACTGGTGGGTAGAGTAGGGTTCATCGGGCTTCTCCTCGTTTTTGCCCGATTATCCCTCTTTCTCTATTTTGAAGCGATTACCCTGGAGACTCATGCTTGACACACCCCCTGCCCCCTGTTACACTATGCGGAGTGTAAGGAGCGGTGGTGTAGTGGTTAACATGCTGCCCTGTCAAGGCAGAGATCGCGGGTTCAAATCCCGTCCGTTCCGATTACAACCTCAAACATTCTGATAATAGTATCAGGCAACGACACCGGTTTTCGATGTCGTTTTTGCGTTTATGCCACTGGCGCTTATTTTCTGGGTGGGGATGGCGGTTATGCAAGCACTGGTCACAGGTGGAACGGGTTTTGTGGGGTCGCATGTGGTGCGCGTGTTGGCACAAGCCGGGCATCGTGTGCGTGTGCTGCATCGGGCATCTTCCAAATTAACTGCCCTAGCGGGCTTGCCCTACGAATCCGCGTTGGGAGATGTGACAGAACCAGATGCCCTGCGCCGGGCGTGTGAGGGCTGCGATTGGGTATTCCATGTGGCGGCAGTAGCAGATTATTGGCGTGCTAACAAAGACTGGATGATAGAAGTCAATGTGAATGGCACGCGCCAAGTGTTGGCAGCCGCCCAAGCCGCTGGCGTTAAACGAGTGATTTTTACCAGCAGTGCCGCCGCAGTCGGCTTGCGGGATAACCCCTTGGCAGATGAAAGTGTGCCGTTTAATTTGCCCGTGCAGCATTTTCCGTATGGGTATAGCAAAGTCCAAGCAGAAGCCATCGTCGCAGAAGCTGTTGCTAAAGGGCAAGATGTTGTCACCGTGAATCCAGTGATTGTCATTGGTCCCGGCGATTTAAATTTGATTTCCGGCACATTTATCGTCCAAACCTATCAATATCAATGGCTAACCCCGTGGACATCCGGTGGCGCAGCGGTTACGGATGTGCGCGATGTGGCACAATGGCATCTCGCCGCCGCCGAAAAAGGACGCACCGGAGAACGTTATATCCTCAGCACGGAAAATTATGGGTATGAGGCGTGGTTTAATCTGATTGCGGATACCATTGGAGTACCACGTCCGGTAGGATGGGTGTATTCGCCCAATTTTGTGCTGCCCATCATGGCGCGAGTGGTAGATATGTTGCGGAGCATGAACATCCAAACGCCCATAGATGCCAATCAAATTCGCTTAGGCGCTCGCCATGTTTTTTTTGATGCCAGCAAAGCCCACCGCGAATTAGGGTTGCCGCAAATTACGATGCCGCAAAGCGTGGCAGATACCGTCCAATGGTATCAGGAGCATGGGTATCTCCAAGACACGTCTTTCACCCGCTTCATTCGGGCGACAGGCAAGCGGTTAGGGTTAAAAGCCAAGTCCAATCAATAATTTGTATGCCTATTGCTCAGTTTCCCCGGCATAAACCAGCACAATTTGCTCACGGGGAACACCTGCATTGGTCATAAGAGCTTCGACTAGGGGTTTATCGGTAATATCCTCATCAATAATAATTTTATCTTCCACCACTCGCGCCATGACAACAACTCGTGAGGGATGCGGGCGCGGTAAATGCGGCAGCGCCACCACCGCATACCGTTTCTGAGTATCATCTAACAATGCGTACAAAGTTGAGGTAAAGGAGTTAGCAACATAAGCAGCGACTTCATGCCGCGTAATGTCAACCAGTTCTTGATGTAGTAATAGATGTTCAGCTATTTGATCCATTTTATAATCTCCTCAGTTGCAATATCAAAAACAATGAGCCAAATATTACTTTCATCTAATGTTGACATAGCAGCTTGTCGGAAAATTCCCTCATAAGCATGGGTGGGAATGGCTAAATAAAGCGGAATGGATTTGCCTAGGTCTTTAAGTAAGTTACAGTATATTAAATATTGTCCAATTGCTACATACAAATCATGCGTTTGTAATGTTAAGCGCGAGAAGCATTTGGCTTCTACAACCATCATTATCTCGGAATTTGTCACTTGTCGAGCAACAATATCAATAAAGAGTTGTGTATTCGCTAAATCAAGTGTGAATGGCATGGCATCCGTTTTCCAGCCTATTTTTTCTAGCGCCCGCACCACCGAATCATGACATTTATCCAATGCTGGCATAAAATCCCTTTAACTGCCCACTTCATTTATTTTAGCATGGAAAATCATTTACCCCTATGAACGCAACGCCAACCTATCGTCATTCGTGGTCACTCTTGCTTCTCATTTTCTGCCTGAGTTTGCCTGTAAAACTCATTGCCGCGCAGAACATGGTTTGGGATATTGATATTGTGCCGGTGGTGGCGCGGGGGCAAGCATGGCTGGAGGGGGGTGCATTTCCAGTGTATGGCACGCTTTCCAGTGTGGCGGCATACAATATGCCGTTTCTAGTATGGCTGCATCTGCCCGCGCTAATCATCACCGATGATGTACAGATTGCCATGCTCATGACGCTGTTGGTCTTTAATGCGATTGGCACATTATATTGTTATCTCGCAGGGGCAGCATTATTTCAGCCGCGCACAGGCATTATCGCAGCAGCACTCTTTACGTTCAGCGAAATCAGCGTCAGCAGTAGTTATATAGCCTGGGCGCAATTACTCCTGCCCGTATTTTTTATCGCCGTATTTTATCATGTGTGGCAATGGCGTATTCGGGCGCAGGGACGGCATTTGGCGTTGGCGGGCATCTTTGCCACCGCCGCTTTCATGACACATTTTGCCGCTATCATGCTTTTCCCGGCAATGCTGATAGTGGCGCTGGTCAGCCGCGCCCGTTGGCAGTGGCGCAGTTTGTTAGTAGGGGCGGGGGTCTGCTTACTGCTGCTTGCGCCGTATGTGCGCTTTCAAGTCGAGCGCGATTTTGTAGATTTACGGGCATTTCTCACGCGCACATCGCCCATTCCGGCAGAAGTGTTGGCAGAATATGAACAAACCATTGGGCAGCAGTTGCCCGCCGCTTCTGCCACCCAGCGCCCTAATCCCCCCGTCACGTCGGAAATTTGCCACCACCGGAAACTGCATCCATCCCGCCCGTTGAATCTACACCAACCACACCCACCTTGCCAGAACGCCTCTTAACATTCGTGCTAAGTTTGCCGCGCCAATATTGGGATGCACTCCGCATGTTCAACGTCAGCGAAACAACGACGCTAAACCAGACTTTGCCTTTTATCAGTGGTTTCACCAGCGGCTTATCTGTTTTGATGACAGGCATATTTATTTTGGTCAGCGGTGGGGCTATCCTGCACTTCGGGCGGGATGTCGCACGGTCTCCAAAAATTACCCCTGTCATTATTAGAACAGCCTATCGCAGCCAGCGCAGTCGCCATGTCAGCCCGTCGCATACTGTCCGTTTTCAAGATAGCCATGCCCAACAGGCAAATTTAAACGAGCGCCTTATCGTCAAAACACCAGCGGGGCGATTGGTATTGCTATTGGTGTTTATGCTGGTTTTCATCACGGGTTTAATCGTGACTCGCGCTGACCCCAGCGAACAAGGGTCATATTATGCCGGGTTGGTGTCGTTGCAATGGGTGGTCGTGGCATATGGCTTGGCATGGGTATCCAGCCTAAAATTTGCTGATGCTGATGATGATGCCAAACCGACGCCACCCATGCTGCCAAGCGAACAACGGTATTCGGCGACCTCATCACGCGCTACCGAAAAAAATAATACGTGGTTCACGCTGCTAGTGGTTTTGGTGCTGACGTTGTATTTATGGTCGGTGGGTGCTGACCGCGTTTTACGCATTACCCAACATCAGGATACCGTCTACAGCCGTTATAATGTGTGGCTGTATCGGCATATTGAAGCGGTCACAGATTTTATTGCTGCTGATTGGCAACAGTCAGAAAACCCCGTGATTCAATATGATATTGTGCCGGAAATGGCAAATTTGTGGTGGGTGCTACCGTGGAACAGCGTTGATTCGTTGTATCGCATGGGGGTATCGTATGATTATTTATTGGAAAACAAGCATGGGATGAAAAATGCCAACCAGAGCGCCGATGGCATGGCGGAAAACCCGGACTATATCATCGTTTACACGCCGGGCTTAAGCCGCTACACCACCCAAAATTATGAAGTTCATCCCTTTGGCGCGATTTATGTGCTAAAACCGCGCCCGGCATAAGCAAAATCAGCGTACTCCCATATGGAAGACGGCAATATATTTGCCTTGGGTTTCTTCATAGCCACTCATCAAAAACACCAACGGCTGCGGCTCAAAATTGAAGGTACTCATCAGCACCGCCGCGTCTTTATCGTCGCCCGTATATTCTTTGCCATCGGCGGCATTAATGATAGTGCGCGTCATGGTCTGGGTGCGTCCATAACAACTACTAAAATCACCCGCATTATCGCAATAGACATAATTGCCACCGGGATCGCGGAAGACATCTTCAATCGATTCGTCCACTGCCAAAATCAGCGGGTCAAGTGGATTTTCGATACCGAGCATGAAGACGTTCAAAAAGCCCGCATTAATCATCGTACCACTCAGATTCACGACGAGGGGGTCGCCAGCACCATCATAAGGCGTGACTGCCAGCCCTTCTAACATCACCAAAAATTCGCCGGGACTATTGCGATAATCCCCCACAAGAATGGACATATCCACCAAATCATTGTTGCGATGCGAAAATTCCAATTGGGCAGAGGTGCTGTTGGCAGTCACATTCCCCAACACGGGCAGCGCCACCGACACGCGCATATCAGTGCTATCATCCATACACTTAGCGCGGTCTGGGCGATCCGTCTCGCGCACCATCACCACCGGGTCAAAATCATTCAAACCAATCACGGTGACAGTATAGGTATACGACGGGCGAATTTGCTTAATGCGAATTTCAACCCCATTTTGAATCGTCGCGCCGTCACATTCAAATTCAACACCACCTTCGCCGGGCGCAAACGGCAAATCAACCGCCGCATTATCCGACCCGAACCCCGCCGCTGATACTGCCTGCGCGGCACTTAACGGCAGCAGCCCGCCCAATCGCCCTAATGTCTCATCTTCTGTTTGGACGGCAGTGGGAATGCCAATGAACTCACCGGATTGGTTGACGGCTAAACCACCACTGTTACCGGGCGAAAATTCGGCATTGGTTTGATACCAAATGGGCAACCGCTGCCCGCCGATGTTGCCATTCTGGACAGTGGTAATTTGCCCCTGCGTGAAGACCAAAAAGCCATTCCCCAATTCAGGGTAGCCAAAAACATAAATCGGCTCACCACGCACCACAGGCTGTTCCGCTTGGAGAATAAACGGCAAATCGAGCGTATCAGGGTCAACGGCGCGTTTGCGAGCATCACGGTCAATTTGCAAGATAGCAAAATCAACTTCGTTGTAGAGCGTGACCAAGGTGGCATGATAACGCAATATGGGTTCTTCGTTGATGTCGTCCAGAATATAAATTTCAAAATCACTCGCGCCATCTACGACGTGACGGTTGGTATAAATCAGACCCCGCGCATTCACAATCGTCCCTGATCCACTCGCAAATAAATCACCCTCGGCATCCAGCGCCCCCACTTTAACCACTGTCCGCGAAATGCGGTCAATTTCAGTGGGTGATAACGACTGTGCCTGAACGCTGCTGAAGCCGAATACCAGCAGCAGTAGGAATAAAAATCCATGTTTCATCGGTAGGATAACCTCACGCATTCTGCTTGTTGTTCTTATTATAATGCCAGTTCTGAGTAGAAGCATTAAAATTCGTAATAATTCTCTATGTTTATGACAAACCAAGCGCAAACAAAAATACCCCGATAGCGGACACCATCGGGGCATTTTATCGTCACTCAGGTCAACTTAGCCTAGTCGGAAACGGAAGACCAAGATATATTGCCCGCGCGTTTGTTTATAGCTGGTCATCAAAAAGTTCATCAACTGCGGATCCATAGACTCGATGCCAAGGCGTAGCGCCGCATCATTTTCATCGGCAAAAATATCGCGGCGGGTGGCATTGGTCACAACGCCACCATCCAACGTTACACCGTCGCTCCAACAGAATTGGGTGCCGGCGTTATCGCAATAAATATCGTCGCCTTCCCCATCTTTCCAAACTTCGTATTTGCCATCTACCACATTCACCAAGAAAATTTGCGGGTCAAGCTGCGATTCAGCGCCAATCATGAACACATCCAAGATGCCGCCCGCAATCAAGACTGAATTAATGTCAACCGTGAAAGGGTCGCCGGGTCCATCGGCTTCGGTGGCTGCCATGCCTTCCAACACCAGCACAAATTCCCCGGTGCTGCTGCGGGCTTCGCCAATAACAACCGAAATATTGGCTAAGTCGCTGCTGCTGTGCGAGAACGGCATTTGGGCGCTGATATTGCTGCCTGTGATTAAGCCTGTGTCCGGCAGATTTACGCGCACCCGTGTGGCATCACTGGTATCGTTATTGCACAGCGATTCGGCGGGATTCTCGGTGAACCACACCCCAATCACCGGGTCAAAATTACCAATGCCAATCGCCGTTGCCGTGTAAGTGAAGTTCGGGCGCATATTGATGATGATTTCGACACCATTGGTCACGGTCACGCCTTCACAAGTGAATGTTTCGCCCTGTGTCACTGCTGGTGCATCACCATAATTGAGTGAGAAGGGAAATTCATTGCTATTCGCGTCAAACGCTTCGCCGTCTACGCCTATTTCAGCGATGATAACCCCTTCATGGACACCCGTTAAGCCCGTCGGCAGCGCCGCATTCGGCACCCAAAATTTGAAATCCGCCCATTCGGTCGCATCAAATTCTGGCACAAGCACTTCTTGGCTGGTCAAAAAACCACTCGGAGACCGATGATCGGTGGCATCTTCGGCAGCCATCACCGACGTGCCATCGTCCCAATAGAAGAAAACGGCTGCCCGCAACTGAACGCCTTTATAACCTGTTGCCAAAATACGAGCATGAATAATCATGCCGTTTTCGCCATTATTTTCGGCATTAAATTCGACATCCGTAATTTCAATGCTCATTTCGGCATTGGCATTATTATTGTTGTTGCCGCCTAGCCCACTACTACCCCCCAACCCGCCGCTGCCCCCCAGCCCCGATGTGGTTGATGTGGTGATGGGCGTACCCGATTCAGATAATGCCAAGACCGCCCCAAACGGCAAAATCCCGCCCAAACGCCCGCCAGTCCGGTCTTCGCCTTGTACCAGCGTGGGAATGCCCAAAAGTTCACCGCGTTCATTGACCGCTAAACCGCCGCTGTTACCGGGCGCAATTTCAGCATCGGTCTGATACCACACCACCATGCGTTGATTGCCAATATCGCCGTTTTGTACCGTCGTAATTTTGCCTTCGGTCACGACCAAGAAACCTTCACCAATGCCGGGATACCCAAAGACATAAATCGTATCGTTACGGGTAGCATCTTCGGTTTCGTTAGTTTCGATGAAGGGCAGCCGTAACGTGGTGGGAATCACCACATTGCCCTCCGTATTGCGGTCAATCTGAAGAATAGCAAAATCAGCTTCTTCAAACATTGCCACCAGCCCAGCATAATAAGTCAACACAGGTTGTTCATTCATATCTTCTAGCAAAAAAATGGCATAGTCGTCCGCGCCTTCGACCACATGCCGATTGGTATAAATCAAGCCTTGTGCCGTCACAATCGTGCCTGACCCGGTGGCAACAATCTCGCCATTTTGCATTGCCCCAATTAGGACAACGCTCTGCGAGAGGCGCTCAATCTCTTCGTCTGATAACCCCGATTGCGCCATAGCTGTCCCCGCAAGCAACAACAAAAATATTGCAATAAGCAATTTCTTCATCAGCTTTTACTCCCCGATATGGTATACATGTTAGGGTTTATAATTAATTTGATTATAAAGCGATTTTGGGGTGTTATGATTAAATGACTAAAAAAATTACAATAAAAATTGAGAAACGTTTAACCATCGCTTGCTATACGCTGCGACTCAAAACGGGCATCCCCGCTAGTGGAGATGCCCGTTATTAGTTTTTGGCTGTTAGTCGTTTTACCCCATCATGCCGATGGTCTGTGCGACCCACAACAAAGTGACGATGTTGGCAATCATCAAACCGGGTTTTTGCACTGCGCCGGACATATCCGCTTTGTTGCCGCGCATATCGGTATCCCAAGTAAACAACGCGGTCACAAACGCCGTAATCAACGCGACTGTGCCTAACCACGTTGGGAACGCCCCGGCGAAAATCGCCGCCACCATAAAGACCACCGCGCCGACCATGCACAAATTCATCAAAATCATGGTGGGGGTTTTGCCCAACAAAACGACGGTATTTTTTAAGCCAGCGGCTTTATCCACTTCATAATCATCAATCTGATTATAAAATTGCCCACCTGCCGAAAAACAAATGGCGCTCAAAATCACCAACCATGCCGCACCGGGCGCATTATGATACGTGAAATAGCCCGCCATGACCAGCAAGCCACTTAGCATCAGTGAATGCGATGTCACATCAGTGATGGCATGTGCTTTCAACCGAAAGGGGGGCACTGAATATAACAAGCATAAGACCAACGTCAGCGTGCCAATCGAAAATGCCCAACCGCCGCCCGCCGCATACAACACCAAAGCGGCAGCAAACGTTAAGCCGGATAACCACACGCCTTCGCGGTAGCTTAGAATACCGCTGCTAATGGGATTGCGAGCTTTTTTCTTGGGGTTCAGGGCATCGTCGGGGGCATCTACGACATCATTAATCATGAAAGCAAAACACATCGCCAAAATATTAGCGATCGTCACGAACAACAAGCGCCAATCCAAGACAAGGTTATGGGTATTGACTGCCAACATTGCCCCCACAACGGTCAACGGAATTGTGAATGGCACATGTTCCCGCCAACGAGTGAGACGAATGACGGCGGCGGCTTTATCGAAACCTTTCCCTTGTTCGGCGATACGCTGGATGGTATTCAACATCCTCATGACTCCCTATTCGTGTCATTCATACCGAATGACTCAAAATTACTTAGCGAGACGAAACATCTGCCATGATAACACGTATTTTTAGCAGGCGTTACGTCGGTCTCATTAATATGGGTTGGAAACCCTATTCTGCCAATTCTGCATTCTGGACGAAGCCTTCCTGACCATCGGCAGTACATACACGAATACGTCCATTTTCATCAGAAGTTGCCAAAACCCGCAGTGGCGTACCATCGGGCAAGTTGGCGACCACGCTGCCGGTATCATTGAATAACGAAATCACTGTGCCTTGCTGTGGGTCAGCGAAGCCCTGCGCCAGAATATCTTCGATGTTGAACTGAATACGTTCATCGCATGTCAGGTCGCGGATAAAACGATTGGCGCGTGTCCATTCCAGCAAATCTTCTTTTTCAGGCAGTAGTTGTAACAAACGCAGCGTCGCATCGCTTAACCCGACGAGAACCTGATTGCCATTTAGCGGCACGGACATGGTTTTGACGCCTGCCAAGCGTCCGCGTTCATTGGTGAGGCTGTAACGCCGCAGTTCAAAACCGTTGATGCTATCCCACAAGCGTACCGTGCCATCGGATGAGGCGGACAGCATATCGCCATCACCCACAAAGGCGACGCCCGTCACATCAGCATCATGCCCGGTGAAACGCCGGATTTCGCGCCCAGTTTCGACGCGCCACACGCGCACTGTGCCATCACTCGCGCCCGACATCGCCAACGAATCATCAGCATTCAATGCCACCGATTTGACAGCGCCAGTATGCCCATTGAAGCGTTGTATCACATTGCCATCTTCCAGACTCCACAACATCAAAGTACGGTCAGTGGAGCCGGATAACAATTGTGTGCCATCCGAATTGAATGCCAACGCCGTGATGCTATCGGTATGCCCTGCTAACGTGCGGACTTGCGCCCAAGTAGCGACATCCCAAATAATAATCGTGCGGTCAGCGGCGGCGGTTGCCAGCAAACTGCCATCGCGGCTGTATGCCAGCGTCAACACAAACCCATCATGCCCGGTATTCACCGTGCGAATCAGGCTCAGGGTCGCCGGATCCCATAAACTGAGTGTGCCGCCTGTGGTGATAGCGGCTAATCGTGAGCCATCAGGACTGAAGGTGATGCCCGCCAATAAATCGGTTACATCCGGCAAGACCAAATCTTGCACCAGCGCCCCGGTGCGCGTATCCCGAATCCGCACCGTGCCAGCCGCAATGCCAGAAATCGCCGCACGAGTGCCATCCGGGCTAATGGCAACGCCCGCGATGAAGCCTTCGCTGGTGCGCGAAAGTTCCAAACTGCCGCCCATATCCCACAAACGCAGCGTATTATTGGCGATACCTGTTGCCACCGTGCTTGTAGTCCGATTGAGCGCAAAGGCGGTGATAGTGGCATCCACTTCAAACGTGTTGGTTTGCCGCCCGGTGATGCTGTCCCACAAGCGCAGCACATTATCGCTACCTGCCACGACGAATTGCGTGCCGCTGCCCAAAAATGCCAACCCAACGACGCTGTTATCTAACTTCGTAAATTCTTGCACCACGTCGCCATCTTCCAGCGCCACCAAGACCATGCTGCCATTGGTGAACCCGACGAGAACGGTTTTGCCATCAGGATTTAAGGACAGCGATGTGACTCGTGGTTGGTTATTGGCAGGCAGTTCGGGGAAAGGAAACCGTTCCCAAACGACACTTTCGCCTTGCAAGCGTCGCACTGCCCCACGCCGCGTCCCCACAATCACCGTGCCATCGGCAGCGACAATAAGCTGCGTCACATCATCGGTAACGTTAATCGGCTCTGTACCTAAAAAGCCAGCGGAATTGACGCGCAAATTATTATATTTTTCCCAATCACGGATTAATGTCCCCGTCGCCACATCCCATAACAAGAAATTGCCAAACGCATCAGTAGAAGAACTGAGTAGTTGGGTCGAATCGAAGTTAAAGGCGACATCATTCACCGTGCTAGTATGCCCCTCAAAAGTTTGAATCACGTCTCCGGTGGCAGCATCGCGCACTTGCAACGTGCCATTCTGGAAGCCCAACGCCAAGCGTGAGCCGTCGTTGTTAAATTCGAGTGCCGTTACGCGGCTGTCGGTCGGTAAACGAAAGCGCGTTCCGGGCGCAAAACTCACATCCGCCAAAGTACGGGCGGCTTCGGGCGGGGTGGCTTCGCCGGTAACAGCGGCAATCGCCAGCGATAATGCCAAATCACCGTTATTATCTGATAAGGCTTGTCCGGCACTGGCGGCAACGGCTAGGCTTAACGCGGTATTTTCATTGTCTTGGGCAATGGTAATTTGTTCTGCCAAAGCACTGTTGGCTTCCTGAATTTGGCGCTGGCTCTCTGCCAATTCAGCATTGGTATTATTCACCACCAAAAAGGCAATCGCGGCAATCACCAGAAAAATCGTGCTGGTCACAAAACCGACTAACGTGCGGCGAGCCGATTGACGTTGTAAATGCAATTCGCGCTCTAATTGCGCTTGTCCGGCTTGTTCCTGTTCAGAACGGGCGACGATGCTGGCGGCAATAAATTCGCGCTGTAACGGCACGGCTTCGCTGTCTTCCAACCAGATTTCAGCCCGTGTCAGGCGTTTGCCCGTCAGCAAATACGCTGGGTCTTGCCCGCTGTTGTGCCAATCCTGCGCGGCTTTGCGGATTTCGCTTTCATAACGCAAATTATCTACGCTGGCAGCCACCCAGCCTTTAAAGCGTTCCCATTCGCGGATGAGCGCCTCATGGCTGACTTCGTACCAGATAACCGGTTCTGTCCCACCTGCATTGATGCTGCGGCTGGCGATGAGCAAACGGGCATCTGGCGCGGTCAACACTTCCAGAATGGCATCTTCTTCTTCATCGGCAATATCCCGAAAACGCAGTTCGTTGCGTGGCACGCGCCGCCGCGTGGCTTCGCCGCTATCGCCCACTTCAACCAGGCGCAACAAAACACGCCGCATTTGTTCTTGTTGGGTACTGCTTAATCCGGCATAAATATTTTCGGCATGTTTCGCCAATGCTTGGCGCACGCCGCCAATGGCTTCATAAGCTGCCGTTGTCAATTTAGCGCCTTCGCGCCGTTCATAGAGTTCTTTGAGGGCATATTGCAGCAGCGGCAATGACCCCGGCTGACTCTTGACCTCTTCCAGAATTTTTTCCACTAAGCCCGTATCATATTTAAGACCAACAGCTTGCGCGGGTCCTTCAATCGCCCGTATCAAATTGGCAGTCGTCATCTCTGCCACAATCAGCAAATTATCGCCTTCAAACAGCGCCGCCAATTCTGGGAAACGGCTCAGATGCCCAAAAAAATCGGAGCGCATGGTGGCTAAAATTTGCGTGCGAGCAGTATCCGCAGTTGCCAACAGCGTGAGCAATTCCAAAAATGCCTGTTGTTCGCGTTCACCAGCGCGGGTAAAGACTTCTTCAAATTGGTCAATCACCAACAGCAATCGGGACGACGGCGGCAAATCGGTGAGAGCGTCCTGAATTACCCCAAGGCTTTTGCCGCCATCACGCAGGTCAGCTAAAACATCATCGGGCGTGCGTTCTGGGTAGTGTTCGGCAATGAGAGGATGCAAGCGGGTCGCTAATGATTCCAGCGGATTCGCGCCGGGGGTAAAAATCAACACAGGAAATGTGTTCGAGTCGGGCAGTGCGCCATTACGAATCTGGGGGATGATGCCCGCCCGCACAATGGAACTTTTGCCGCTGCCAGAAGCACCAACCACCGCCAAAAAGCGCGTGCGGCGCATCCGGTTAATTGCCCGTTGAATGACATCTTCGCGCCCGAAGAAATAGGCAGCGTCGCGCTGTTGAAAGGCTTCTAAGCCTTTAAACGGGTTGGGAATACTCGCTGGGTCATAAATATCGTAGGCACCCAGTTTGCGCCCACCGGGGAGGGCTTGCAGCAATTCCGGGAATGCCAGTTCATAGCGCCCTTCAAATTTGATGAACTGCACGGCAGTCAACCAATTGAGCGTGGGGTGCGCTTGTAGCTCTTTAAAACACTCTTCCACCATCACCGGATAAATGCGTTTGCCGGCATCTTTGGTGGTCATAATTTCACGCTGAACCCACTCGCTTGCTAGCGCCGCCGGGGATAAACACAAGACGATAAATTCAGCACGTTCCAAACCCCGGTAAATTTCTTGTTCCCACAATTCACCCACTTGGATTTGGCGCAGGTCAATCCATACATCCAGCCCGGCATCGCTCAAATCACGGGCGATACGCTCGGCAAACGCTTCATTTTTACGCGAATAGGAGATGAAAACGCGGTTCATTTGCCCGCCCCCCTCCGGTTAGAAAATTCTATCCAACACGACTGTGAGTTTAATCAGCAATGAATAACAACGCAACCGCTGATATACGATTTTCGCAAACCCGAACAATTCAGCGACAGTGGATGGGCGCATCAGGCGGCGTAAATTGCGGCAGCATGAACAACAACACCTCTTGCCCATAAATATCCAGCGGAAAACACTGTGCCAGCATCATGCCACGCTGTTCGATATATGCCCATATTTTTTGGTGAACATCGTCTAAACCGCGCGTGATAATGATGGCTTGCGGTGCTGGCACTTCAAAACGCTGCATCCATTGGGTATCGGGTTGAGTCGTAAAACTTTCGATATTTACAAAGCGTCGCCCAGATAAACCGTAATAATAGACTTGCCAGCCCCAAATATCGTGTACCTCAGCGGGTAACACCGCGTCAATTTCGTAGCTGATGGCAATCGCCCGGTCAGCATTTTGGGTATTGCGCCCGGCGACGATAATTTGTGATGCTGCCAAGGCTACCATTACTGCCAAAACAGCAGCTTGCGCGACTGTAAGGCGGGTTGCAAGCGGCGGTTGCGGGAAAAGCTGTGCGAAGAATGCGCCTGTGAACAAGGCTGTAAAAGGCAAAAAATGAATCCAATAATAAATATTGTGTTTGGGCAGCAGCACGAATAAAACCGGCAATGCCACCAATACCAATGCCGCTAACCAGCGGTCTGCTGCTTGCCGCCGCCACATCGCAAATGCTACGCCACTGATGAATAGGCAAAATTCCAGCGGGTGAATAACGAGATAATTGACCACCCATGCCACGCCATTATTGATAATGCGCGTCATGCCACTACCTGCACCCATGCCCAAGTCGGCATTCAAGCCATAATAGCCATCAATCGTTGTTAGCAAGTCAAACGGCGAAAATCCCCATAAAAAAGTATGCAAAAAAATAAAGAGGATGGCATAGGTAATACCGCCTGCCACAAATGCCACATAATGGCTGTTCCAGAATAGGCGACGGCGCTGCCCGATTTGCGCGGCATATTCCAGCGTCAACAGCACACCAATGGCAATAATAAAACAGATTGCCAGCGTATGCCCTTCGACGACGGTGGCAAAAAATATGCCGGATGCAAAAAAGCGCCACTTCTGCCCAGTGCGCCGGGCGCTGAAAAAATAATATAAGCCCGCCGAAAGTGATAACGGCACTGCCATATCAGAACGTAAATAGTTATGCGGCAATGGCAATAACAGAATCAGACAAACGGCGACCCATGCAGCGAATTTACCGTAGGCATCCCGCGCCGTCAGATAGATAAAGGGCGCACTGCACCATGTGATGAGCAACCAGAATAAACGCCCACTCTCTAATGAAATGCCTGTCAACGCTGACCACGCGCCTTGCAGCGGCATGAGAATCGACCATAAAGCCACATATTCGGCGGGAAAAGTGGGATACATGGCAATAAACGGCTTGCCAGTAGTGAACATCGAATAGCCCCAACCCAAGAGCCAAGGTTCATCAAGTATCAGCGATGGCGGCACGCGCCCCACATAACGCATGACTAGCCCAATCGTGATGATGCTAACCGCCAATGCCAAGCCTACCATCGCGCCAACAGGCACCTGAATTTGACCAGCGCCCATATGCCGCAAGATGAACACCCACACAACAAAAAAACTGGCGGTGCTATAGACCAAAAATAATGCCACCGCCGGGAAAAAACGCGCTCCCGGTAGCAGCAACCAAAACAATGCCAAGCCAATGATGCCACCGATTACCGCCGCCCACATCATCATGGGATTTCGGGGCAAAAATCGTCCCAAATCGGGAAAACGTTTTTGCCATGCCAAGAATGCGGTCACGGTTAATAATCCGGTACTCAGCCCCATCACGCCCAACATGGCAGCATACGACCACGAATAGCGCCCAAAAAAAACACCATCATCGCTAGTGTGATTCAACATCAGCAGCAGTGCCACGCCGCCGATACTTGCCCACGTTGCTAAAAAATAGCCCCATTTCCAAGAGGTTGTATTCATAAAATCAGGATGACCGATGCCCATTGCGCTGAAACTGCATTTCTAGTGTGGCGATAACGTCTGGCACTTCTGCCAAATTGACCACCACCGCATCCGGCAAAACATCGCTGCCATCAGCAGGATAGGTGGGAATTTGCGAGACAAATTCCGATAATTTTGCCGGGCGTTCCAAGGGCGTTAAATCAGCGAGTTCAGCGATGGGCGCCCGCAAGATGCTATAAAACCCGTTGCGTTTAGCACAAATCAAATCGTCCATATAATGATCGCCAACCTGAATAAAACAGGCATTCGGATAAGCATCCAGATAGTGATTAAAATACGCACGGGTCGTTTTAAGATAACCGGTTTTATCCGGCGTCAGAATATCTTCAAACGCGGTCTCTAAACCCGCTGCCCGCAGCACTGGTATTTGATATTTCATCAACCCTTTGGTGGCAACCACCAATGTGCGATGCGCGGCTTTTAGCTGCTGCATGACAGCGGGCGAATTATCCAGAATTTCAACATCCTCCGGCAGTGCCATGTCTTCCCATAATTCCAACAATGGGCGTGATAATGTCACCTGATAACGTGTCGCCAGCGTCAGCACAATATCATCCCAATCCATCGTCAGCACATTATCCGGGTCGTTTTTCTGACGATAGCTGTTTTCTGCGCCCATCTCCTTGCCCAGTTCCGGTAGTGGTTTGCCAGTGACATCAGCAATTTCTTGTAACAACGTGCCGATCACTTTGCGGCTAAAACGATTTTCAACGAGTGTGCTGTCTACATCCACAAACACTATGGTCTGCATGGTTTCCCCTAGTCTTCCAATAGCCCTCGTGATTATCATCAAAGTGACCTTTTTGTGAACGGGCAAACCTGTTAATGTCTAGGACTTTACGCGCCAAATTCGTTGATTTTTGCCTAGCAGTGCTGCTGCCGTTGCTCATCGTGGGCGCGTTGCAGGTGAATAATCATCTCTATTATGATTTGCACATCAGCTATGATATGCCCCAGCATCTTGATAATACCTACAGTATCATGCGAACCGGGCAAATGCCGCAGCCACCCCTGACGCCGTATCAATATGAAGCGCATCAGGCACCCCTGTTTTATGTATTTAGTGCATGGATTTTGCTGGCAGGGGAACAGGTATCGCCTGACCCGTTTAGGGAATATATGCCAGCGGTGTTATTTGTTTTGGCGATGCTGTGGTCTTTGATTGTGATTTTGGCTATTCGGCAAGGGTTACGCCGTCTGCCGCCGCTGCTGCGGGGGTTAGTGGCAACGGTGGTATTGGTATTCCCCATGAACACGCGCATGACGGTGATGTACGGGAATGATGTGCCGGTGGTGCTATTCGCCACTTTAGGGATTTTTACATTATGGTTTATGTGTCGCAGCAATCGGCTGACAGACCGAACTTTATGGGTGCGGGCAGCGGCATTGTGTGGCTTGGCAGGTGCCTTTAAAGTGAATGGGATTGTCCCCATTGGCGTGTATGGGGTGATGTTGATGCTGGTGGGTGGGATTGCCTTGTGGCGGCAAGGCGGTCAGATTCGCTGGCGCAGCACGCTCATCGTAGGCGCAGTCAGCCTTTTGATGATGATTCCCATTAGCCTCAATCTTTTGAATACTGTGTACTATATTGGCAATCCGGTGGGGGCAACTACACCCCAACGTCCGATGTGGGAAGTGGTGGGTACAAATTTTTTCACCTCATTTGATACCAGCATTTTTGATATGCCCTTTGCGTTTGGGAATGGCGAAAGGTCGTATTGGTCACTGCAATATGTGACGCTGCACAGTGATTATTATAACCACTGGAACAGCCGTGCCTATGAAAGTTACCCAGCCGAATTGATGATGCCCATGCCGCATCGGGTGCCAATGCCGATTGCTCATGTGGCAGACGGCAAACAATTACAGTTTTTGGCGGTGCCAATCACTGGTTTGATGCTTTTTGGATGGGGGTATGCGGTTTATCGGGTTATGCGCTTTCCGCGCCGCGCAATGTTGGATGGCAGCGTTGTTGTCGTTGTTTTTGCGGTGGTGGCACAAGCTGCCCAATGGATACGTTTTTCTGGTCATGCCGAGATTCGTGCGGCGGTGATTCATGCGCGGTATCAGGGATTTTTATATGGCTTTTTATTCATGGTGGGTGTTCTCACGCTGTATCGGCTATTGGCGCAACGGGGCAAAATTGCGCGGCAACTCATTTGGTTGCTGGCGGGCGTGCTGCTGGCGTATATTTTTATTGCAGTGCGTTTTATGTGGCTGCCGCCGCTGTGATTGGCAAATTCAGAATTGACCGCTGCCCCACACATCGCTAGACTCGCGCCGCTTATAATGAGGACAATTCTTTCTGTGCTATCCCCGTTTTATAATGAGCTTATTCTGACGATGATTTGACTCATATTTTTCAAGTGGAGAAACAATGGCACGCTATTTAATCACGGGGGGCGCGGGCTTCCTTGGTATCAACATGGCACGGTATTTATTGGAACGTGGGCATGAGGTGGTCTCGCTGGATATTGCGCCGTTTGATTATCCAGAACGCGGCAAAATCATTGAAATTAAGGGCGATATTCGGGATAAAGCCGCTGTAGATAAAGCCATGCAGGGCGTGAATATTGTCATTCATACGGCGGCGGCACTGCCCCTGTATAAAGCCGAAGATATTTACACGACGGATATTGATGGTTCGCGCAACGTTATCGAAGCGGCACATCAACACGGCGCGGAACGCTTCATCCATATTTCGTCTACGGCAGTATACGGTATTCCTGACCATCATCCGTTATTTGAAACCGATAAACTGGATGGTGTGGGACCGTATGGCAAAGCGAAAATTGCCGCCGAAGAAGAATGCTTCAAATATCGTGACCGCCTGTGTGTTCCGGTGATTCGCCCCAAATCTTTCGTGGGACCGGAACGCTTGGGTGTGTTCGCACTGCTATATGATTGGGCGAAGGATGGTAAAAATTTTCCCGTATTGGGCAACGGCAAAAATCGTTATCAACTGCTGGATGTAGAAGATTTATGCGATGCCATTTATCTGTGTGCCACATTAGATACGGATAAAGTCAACGATACATTCAACATTGGCGCGAAAGAATTTACGACGTTTGCGGAAGATTATCAGGCAGTGTTGGATTATGCCGGATTTGGCAAGCGTATTATCCCGCTGCCCGCTGAACCTGCCATCTGGACGCTGCGGCTGCTAGAGAGCATGGGCATCTCGCCGCTGTATAAGTGGGTGTACGAGACTGCCAGCAAAGATTCATTTGTCTCGATTGAAAAAGCTGAACGCATTTTGGGTTACAAGCCCAAGTACAGCAACAAACAAGCCATGATTCGCAATTACCAATGGTATCTCGATAATTTGCATGTGTTTGAAAATCAAACCGGCGTCTCGCACCGTGTGCCTTGGAGTCAAGGTGTGTTGAAGCTGGCGAAGATGGTGTTTTAACCTCACCCCCTAGCCCCCTCTCCACTACGTAGAGAGGGGGAATGAGAATCCCTCTCCATGAAATGGGGAGGGGCAGGGGTGGGGATAATGTTCAAGTAGATTGGATACCCCCATGCCGCAATTACTCCTCATCAGCAGCGACCCACACATCATAGAAACGGTGCAATCGCTATCGGAGTATGCTGTGCTTCTTGTTCCAGAAATCACGGTTGAAAACCACACTGAAGTTTTGGCGAAAATGGCAGATGTGGTGATTGCCCTAGTAGACACAGCGGCGGTGCAGGACGTTAATTTCTATGAACAAATCGGAGAATCGTGGCGCTATGGTGTGCCAGATATTCCTACGCTTTTACTCGCCAACGAAGATGAACTCGATAATTTGAATGCAGTTCTCAAAAAACCATTGGTGGATTTTCTGACCAAGCCGTTTTCAGCAACACTTTTGAAACATCGTATCGTCCAAAGTTTGGGGCAGCAAAAACAGGAGGCAAAAGCAATTGCCCAATATGTTACGAATCTAAGACATGATCTTTTAGCAGTATTTACTCCTGTAACTGTATATACTGAATTGGTACGACACTTAATAGAAAAGGGAGATTTTGAACAAGAAAATTTACTATCACTAATAAACGAAATTCATCGCTTTGGTACACATACATGGCAAATGCTAGAATGGTATCGCTTTTTAGCCCTTATGAATGCTGATAATTTATGGGTTTCTCGTGAAACATCGTCGCTCAAATCACTTCTTCAAAAAAGTATTTTTATATTTGAACGCCACATAGAATACTCAGATCAACAATTAATCTTAGATATTCCTGACGAATTGCCTTTCGTTAAATGCGATTCGACAAGTTTAGGTATAGTATTTTATGAATTAATTAATAACGCTTATAAACACACGGCACAGAAGAACATCGTTATTCGTGTAAATCAAAAAGATAATGTAATTCTTGTAACTGTTCAGATTGATGGTTTACACGATGCAAGATATTGGTCAGATGTTTTTGATAATCCTCACGGTCTAAACCTCACTCGCCACATCATCGAAAAACATGGTGGGCGTATTTGGATTGAGAACGAATTGAATAAAGGCACTACCGTTCATTTCACGCTGCCTGTTGCCGATAACACCCCCGGTTAAAAATCCTCATGCACATCGGACTCAACGCACATTTGCTTGCAAGCCAACCGGGGTATCGCGCCGCAGGTATTCATAATTATATTCATCATGTGCTGCGCCATCTGCCGGCGGCAGCACCACCAGACTGGCGCTTTACGGCGCTGGTCGGGCGGGCGAATCAAGCTGAATATGCCAATATCCACATGCGTCGCGCGGCATGGGATACTGAATCACCGACTAAACGCATCGTGTGGGAGCAATTGCTTCAGCCGCGAGATTTGCGCGATTTTGATGTGTATCACGCGCTGGCATTCGTCGCGCCGCTGGTGCTGCCTGTGCCAACCGTCGTCACGGTGTATGACTTAAGTTTTATGCATTATCCAGAACGCTTGTCTACAGCGCGGCGATTATACTTGCGTTTTTTCACGGCATTAACCTGCCAACGCGCTCAAAAAGTATTGGCAATCAGTCACAGCACCGCCCAAGATTTAATCCAACTGCTGCATATTCCACCCGAAAAAATCGTCGTCACCCACCCCGGTTACGATACGACGCAGCATCGGCGCTTGCCAGAACATGCGGTAACGGCATTCCGGCAGCAAAAAAATTTACCAGCGCGATTTTGGTTATTTGTGGGTACACTAGAGCCGCGTAAAAATTTACCGATGTTATTAGAAGCCTATGCCCAATTGCCTGCTTCTGACCGTTTGCCGTTGGTGTTGGCGGGGGGTAAAGGCTGGGATTATGCGCCCATTTTTGCGGCGATAGAACGTCATCAATTGCAAAATGCCGTGTCGCTGCCGGGCTTTGTACCCGCCGAAGAATTGGCATTGTGGTATAACGCCGCCGAGACGTTCATTTATCCATCGGTGTTTGAAGGCTTCGGACTGCCTGTGCTAGAAGCGATGGCATGTGGTACACCGGTTATCACATCGAATGTCTCATCGCTGCCAGAAATTGCGGCTGACGCAGGGTTATGTTTGCCGCCCAATGATATTGCCGCATGGACAGCGGCATTGCAGCGGGCAACTCATGATGCCATCTGGCGCGAACAGGCACGCACCGCCGGACTGGAAACCGCGAAAAAATTCCAGTGGGAAACGAATGCTGCCTTAACCATCAAAAGTTATGAGCAGGCGGCAAAAAACGCATGACGGATAACGACAACACCATTTTTCCGGTGGTCATCATTGGCGGCGGCGTGGCAGGCTTAACCGCCGCGGCGCATTTAGCAGCAAAAGGTGTGCCGCCGCTGGTATTGGATGCCGACGCGCTGTGGGCAGGCGGGCGTTTGGCAGGCGGCGACCCCGATATGATTGAACATCATGGGCAAACATGGTCGTTCATGCCGGAACATGGTGTTCATGCCGTGTGGGGCGGCTACGAAAATTTACGCGCCACCTTAGCACGATTTACCACCACCACCTTAATACCCTCCCCCGGCGAAGAATGGATTAATCGTTGGGGGCGCGAAGTGCGCCGCATCGAAGCGGGCAATGCGGTTCGTTCTCGCTGGATTCCCGCGCCGCTGCATTATCTCCAATTGTTGTTTCATCCCCACATTTGGGCAACGATTACGCCCTTGGATTTTTTATCGCTGCCCGGTTTGTTGGTCAGCATTTTATTGACCGTTGGCATAGACCCTCTAAAAGAAAAACGGGCGTTGGATGGGCTAACCATGCGCGAATATTTCCGCGGCTGGACGCCCAATTTACGGGCAACCTTCACTGGTCTCGGCGCGAATTTGCTGGCGGCACACCCCGACGAGATAGACTTGAGTGCTTTCATTGCCGCTTTGCGCTTTTATACCATGCTACGCCGCGACTCTTGGCAGATGGCATATTTCCCCGATAACCCCCATCGTAGCGTGCTTCAACCGTTGATTGACTCGTTCACGGCACACGGCGGCGCATTGCTGCAAGCTGTGACAGTCACGAAATTAGAAATGATTCGAGAAGCAAATGATTCAGTAAGGTCGAGGCATGCCTCGACCCTACAAACAGGGTATTGGCGCATTCTTGTTGAAGATTCCACGCAAAAAAGCATCAAATCAGTGTATGCCCATCATATCATTCTGGCGACCAATGCCCCCGGCGCAGCCCGCTTGCTGCTGAATAGCCGGGATACCGCCGCCGAAGCGCAAACCATGATATTTCCGGCAGCAGTGCGCTGTAGCGTCGTGCGCTTGTGGTTCAGTGCTGTGCCACGCCCCGGCACGCCCGGCGGCATGTTCACGGGCGATTTTGCCCCAGATAATTTTTTCTGGCTGCATCGTCTATACCCTGAATTTACGACATGGCATGAGCAAACAGGCGGCAGCGCCATCGAAGTGCATTTTTACGGTGCAGATAGCTTGCTTGACCAATCGGATAATCATCTGTTGATTTTGGCGGTTGCCGAAGTGCAGCGGGCATTCCCCGAATTACGCAATACGTTTATTCATGGCACAGTGCGTCGCAATAGCAAAGTGCATACGCGCTTTCGCGTACCAACTGCTGAGAGCTTGCACGTTCAAACCCCTTGGCAAAAACTTCATGCGTGCGGTGATTGGATTGGCTACGATACACCGTCCTTCTGGATGGAACGCGCCGCAACAACAGGCATCGCCGCCGCCAACGCAGTTCTCGCCGCGCATGATTTAGAAGCCTATCCAGTATTGCAGCCCAAATCCCCAGAAGTATCAGTGCGACTCTTGTCTTTTGTACTATCTATTTTTAGGCGGGTTTTGGCGCTGCCGCTACGCCTATTGCGCCGATAAATCATTATACCCCTAGCAATTTCGTGATTCGCTATTTTCTCTGTGAAAGCTCGGTGTTCTGCTCTGAAACAGTGCTGAGTCAAAAGTAACAATTCAAAAGTACAAAGCTAAAAACTAATCGCTGACATACTGAAATGCTCTGAGCAACGACATTTTTCATCTTTGATGGTGCGCGTAGCTCATAGTGATTTCGTGGCTCTGTGATGATATTTGGCGTTGGTAAACCACAAAAAACGTTCCAAATGTTCGACCAAATGTTCGCCATTTACCTTGCCAAATCTGCTACGCTGAGTGTACCGATTTTCTATAGGCGCACGACGCGCAGAGAGGAAACAGCCATGTTGAACTGGTTGAGCAATTTATTTCAGCCCCGGCGGCAAACCTTGCGCCGCCAAATCCCGCATATCGAAGCGGTGGCGGTACATAATGATTGGCACGGCGGCAATATGCTGGCGCAAGTCGCACAGTCCGGCGTGTATCAGCAATCGCCCTATGTATATGTAGCAGTGAATCGCATTGCCGAAGCGGGGGCATTAGTGCCGTTAAAAGTCTATCGTCAGCAAGGCGAACAACGGCTAGAGGTGACGAATCATCCGTTGGAACGCTTGCTGGCAAACCCGAACCCGTATCTGAGCCAATTTGAATTGTTGGAACAGACGCTTGGATTTCTGGAATTGATGGGCAATGCCTATTGGTATTTGGCGGGGGATGCTCGTGGATTGCCCGCCGAAATCTGGTTGCTGCGCCCCGATAGAATCACCATTGTGCCAGATGCACAGCACTACATTCGCGGCTATCTGTATGAGATTGATGGCAAACGCATTCCGTTAGATACGGTGGAAGTGGTGCATTTTAAACGTTGGCATCCGGCGAATGATTATTATGGTTTATCGGCGTTGGAAGCAGCACGGTTGGCAGTGCAGAGTGACCGGGCGATGGCGCATTGGAACTACAATACGTTTGGCAAGGATAATGGTGTGCCAGCGGGTGTCGTCAGCATCAAAGATTTTATCAGTGATGTCGATTTTGAACGTCTCAAGCGCGAATGGCGTAGTAGCTACGGCGGCACCTCACGCCGGACAGCATTTTTGCGCGGCGGCTCGGTTGAATGGCAAAACATTGGGCTAACCCACACGGAACTCGATTTTTTGCAGGGACGCAAGGCACACCGCGACGAAATCCTGAATATTTTTGGTATTCCGGTGGGCTTAGTCAGCGAAAATGCCACTGAAGCCAATGCCACCGTTGCCGAGCGTATGTTCATCGAGCGCACGCTGTATCCCAAATTGGTGCGGCTAGCGCAAAAAATCACGCAGGAGATTTTGCCGTTTTATCCGGGGGAGCATATCGCGGAATTTGAAGATATTCGCCCAACAGACATGCAAACCCGCCTAAACGAGATTCGCACAGCACAAAGCATCCTGAGCATCAACGAAATCCGCGAGAAATATTATCAGCTTGCGCCAGTTGCTTGGGGTAGCTTGCCCGTGAATTTAACAACAAAAAACCTAACCACAAAGGATACGGAGACCAATTCAAAACAAGTGCTTTCAGAAACGCATGTTGAGCAAGATAACTTGAGCAAAGATGATGTTCAAAATTCAGAACAGACTCAGCACTTGAGTCCGAATCCTGCTGAAAAAAGTGCCACGACCATCAGCGAAGAATTAGCGCAATGGGAACGCTTCGCGCTCAAACGGCTGACGCGCCCCCACTCGCGCCCGTTTAGTGTGACACTGCTACCATCCGAAATTGCCTTCGACATCAGCGCGGAACTACTGCTGGCACAGGATAAAGAGGCGGTCAAAGTTGTTTTTGCCCATGCCCGTGAGATGTTGGTCTCGGTGTAATTAACCCCAAAAATCGGCGGATTCACATGAATACCGCCGATAAATTATCTTATTCGCCCCACACATAATGAAGAACACCCTCTTCAACGCGAGTGGATAGGAACATCAATTTGGATTGCGAAGGCGCAGGACCACTCAATCGCTGCCCATCCTCTGCCGCAAATTTTGCCTGATGCCACTGGCAGACAAATTTGCATTCCTGTTCGTTAAAATCTAACGGGCCCCCAAAATGCATACAAGTGTTGGCAACTGCCCGCACTTTGTCGCCGGATTTATAAACATGGACTTGCCGCCCGAAAAAATCCACGAGTTTTGTCCCGGTTTCAGGGATCTCATTTAGGTTACACAAAGGGTACTTCATGGCATGGTCTCCTTATATGATTGTGCGTGCAACAGTTGCGTATACAACTAAATATAAAAGAAAATGATTGCGTATGCAACTATCTTGTGTTAGAATCGTGATAGAACTTGGTAATTTCAGAAAGTGTTTTATGACAAAAATTGATCCGCAGCGTTTGACCGCTTGGCGTTTATTTATCACGACTCATGCTCGTTTGATTGATGCTATGGATCGTGATTTGCAAACTGCCGGAAAAATCCCACTGCATTGGTATGATGTGCTGATTGAACTAGCAGAAGCACCTGATAGACGATTGCGAATGCATGATTTGGCAGAAAAAGTGGTACTTAGCCGCAGCGGTTTAACTCGTTTGGTAGATAAATTGGAGAAAGCAGGCTATTTGCGCCGCGAAATTGACCCGCAAGACCGCCGCGGCTTTTACGCCATCCTCACGGAAGATGGTTTATCAGCACAACGCGATGCATGGGGAATTTATGCCAAAAGCATCGCCCAATATTTTGCCCAATATTTAAACGATGACGATGCCCGATACTTGATTGAACTATTCACAAAAATGTTGGTATAAACGCTCGTTAAGCCCGCTGCACATCACTTTATACTCAAAAATGATTGCCCCGTTGGCAATAGTCTTTTGATTCTGTACTTTGACGGTTCAAAAATAATGGCATAACGCCCAAGGGCATCCCCAAAACTGCCACTGATTTTATACCGAAGACATGGCTAGGACTAAAGTCCTTTGGTTAGAAAAAAGTTGTAAAGGTTTGTAAAAAGTTTATTTTTTGTTAGTATCAAGTGTAGACAAGCTAACGGTTTACCTTAAAATGAGGAGTAACTTGATATATCGTGTGGATATATCACCCATTTTATAGCATTCGCCAGACGTGATTATTGTTTATTATTGAAGGCTGGCATCATGACCACTTATTTTGAGTTACCGCAAGCCCCCGCAGTTCGTCGGACTGATGTCGCTGGCATCGGATATGAAGTGTTCTTAATCACCTTAGCACCCGTGATGGTGATGCAAACTGGGCTGCTGCCGTCTACCTACCGGATTCAAGTGTTTGGCTTATTTTTTGTCATTGCGCTGCTGCCGCTGCTACATCGTGAGCTTAACGCGCATAGTTTGGGCATTCGGTTAGATAATATGCTGGTCGGCTTGCCAGTGTTTGCGTTGTTTGCTTTGGGGTTATCCGGCATGGCATTCGCCATTATGCTGCAACCGAGTGTTGCCCGTATGATTGCGCCGGGCGTCGCCAATGTGTTGAGTCCATTAGCGTATTTGGGCATTAGTGTTCCAGTACAACAGTTCATCTATTTTGGCTATCTGCCTGCCCGCCTGAAAAATCTCACCAAAAATCACTGGATTCTGGCATTGTGTATTGGGGCATTATTCGGTGCGATGCATCTGCCCTGGCAAAACCCTGTTCTAACTGCCATTACACTCCTCATCGGCATTGTGTGGGCGCGGGTGTATCTGCGCTTCCCCAATCTGTTCCTCAGCACTGCCGCGCATATTTTATTAGGCGGTTGCGTGCTGTGGGTGCTGCAAATTGTCACCTGACTCCTATTTGCATAACGGCGTCATATCCTCCACAATAGAGGTATAATCTGCGGCACAATTTAGGAACGGAAGATATGGCGCTGCCAGGTAATGAACACCTCAATTGGGTCTCTGGGTATTCCAAACGTACCACTGGGCGCGTAGGCGATACCTATGTTGTCCATTATCACCTGAAAAAGCTCATTGACGAAGAATGGATTGACCGCGCTGTCGGCATCCAATTTTTGCAAGAAGCCGGGTTGGACGATTTTCATTTCCAAATTACCTTCCCCGAAGATTTTGACCTCCCTGATGAAATGCTGGTAGATCGCATCGCCAACACCCAAGGCTATGTTATTTTTGTGCATGGCTGGACGGGCAACGCGCTCATCTGGGAAGATTTGCCGGGGATGCTGACGCTGACTAATCGCCAATTGGTCGCCATCAGCGTTGACCATAACGGTTTTGGCGAATCGTTATTCAGCGATACCACGCCGGAACTAGAAACTTGCAATCCACCCGCCTGCATGACGACGCTGGAAAAATGGGTGGATATGATGAAATTCCGGCGACAAGTGGGCGAACCGCGCGTCAAAGTCATTAGTTTCGTGGGTCACAGCATGGGCGGTGCGACACTGTTTTATTCTAACCCCATGCTATGGCGCTACGGTGAAATGACACGCCTCTCACTGGCGCCGGCGCTGCTGCTGGAAGATGAAACGCATCGTTTGTTTTATACGACGTTGGGGCTAGGCATCGGCATTTTGCAATATCTGCCCGCGCTGCAAATACTGGAACGCTTCATCAAGCCAGAAATGCTCAATACTTTGGTAGCAGGCGCAACTGACCATGTGAAGCAGCTACATTCCGCCCAATATGGCAACACGCCACGCGGCGTTACCGGCGCGACCTTCATGGCAATGGGGCGGTTAAGCAATTATGAAATTGCCCGCGATTTTAGCCTCATGCGCGTGATGTTGGGGCATCGTGACCCCCTCGTGGGATTAACTGCGATGATGGATTTGCTGGGCAAACTGGAATTTCCGGCGGCAAATATTCACGTTGTTCCCGGCACACATTATATGTTCAGCGTGGGGCGCGAGACGCCGATGAATGCGTATCTGCACGCGCAAAACCGCGAATTAGTGATTGAAGATATTCTGGAACTGCACGAACAAGCCGTCAAAATGCAGCGTAAAGGCAAATGGGTTGGCTAAAGTCATAAAAACCTGTAAAAAACTCTGGCATATTCAAACCGAACCGCCGCAATTCTAACGGTGTTAGCGGCACATCTTCTATATAATTACGACTTAGAGGATGATTTGTTTTACTGATAGGATTCAACTCCTGTTGAAGGTGGTCACATGGCGCGGGTTGTTATTCTGGGGTCGGCGGCTGCGGTCAATGATGCCACCCATGACTATACACATTTTTTGTTGATTGGCGAAAAAGACACGCCAATTTTGATTGATGCTGGCTCAAATCCTTTGGGGAAAATCAAAAATCTGGGGATTGATGATGAATCGCTGCAAGACATTGTGCTGACGCATTTTCATCCTGACCATGTGGCGGGCGTACCGAACATGATGATGCATATGTGGTTGCTAGGGCGCAAAGCCCCCATGCGGATTTATGGGCTGCATCACTGCATCAACCGTATTGAAGATGTTATGGAGGCATACGGCTGGCAAGAATGGCCCAATTTTTTCCCGGTGTCGTTTCATCGGGTGAGTCAGCGTGATGATGCCCCATTGTTGGAGAACAAAGATTTTCGGATTCGGGCATTTCCGGTACAGCATTTTGTGCCGACTATTGGGATGCGAATCGAAAATAAACACAATGGCAAAGTATTGGGCTACGGCTGCGATACTGAACCTTGCCTCGGCGTGCGTAAAATCGCGCAAGATGTCGAAGTGCTGATTCACGAAGCCGCGGGACCCCCTCCCGGACACAGCACCGCCCAGCAAGCCGGCAGCATCGCCCGCGAATGCAATGCCAAATCGCTCTACCTCATCCATTACCAAGTGTGGAACACCGACCCCGAACCACTGGTAGACGAAGCCAAAAGCGTCTTTAACGGACCCGTGTATCTGTGTAAAGACTATGATGAATTTGAGTTTTAGGCGAGGCGTGGGCAGATAATGTCTGCCCATCAAATTCAGTCCAGATTGGGTGAAAAATGCGTCATTGTAGGGTCGAGGCATGCCTCGACCCTACGGAAAATCACTTTTTTTGATTTTTTTGCTTTCCCCTAGAACATGTTGTATAATAGAACAAAGATTCAATTTTTTAAATCATCGAAAGGGGAATACCATGAAAAAACACCGAATTTATACCATGAGTTTTGCACGGGTTTATCCTGAATATGTGGCTAAGGCAGAGAAAAAAGGACGCACGCACACCGAAGTGGATGAAATTATTTGCTGGTTGACAGGTTATAGTCCGGCACAGTTGGCAGCACAACTAGAAAAACAAACTGACGTTGAGACGTTCCTTGCGGAAGCACCACAACCGAATCCAGCGCGGGCGCTCATTAAAGGTGTGGTGTGTGGCGTCCGGGTGGAAGACATTGAAGAACCCACGATGAGGGAAATTCGCTACTTGGATAAATTAATTGATGAGTTGGCGAAGGGAAAAACGATGGAGAAGATTTTGCGAAAGGCATAAATCTTTTGGCAAAAAGAGCAAGATTAGAGGCTGTTAGATAATTGTCGCAGTTCGTTATTGTGTTATTTTTGAACCACGAAGAACACTAAGGATTCTTTACCATTTCTCGGTGTTCTCAGTGTCTCTGTGGTGAAAAATAAATGTAAATTACAAAAAGAAACAGGCTCGCACTTTTGGTTATGCCATTGCCCTAGCTCCCACAATATACCTGTATGCCACTTTTGCCACTTCTGCTACAATGACAGCATTCAGAAGCTAATCCATTGATACCCAAACACGATGTCTAAATACGACTTAGATTATGAAATCAATCGCGTGCCGTTGGTCAATATTCTGCGCCAAGTGGTGGCAATGCCGGATTTGCCCACCGCACAAGATTTGAATCGGCTGTTGAACGCCAACCCACGCCGCGATGATAATAGCAGCATCTTCAGCCGTGCCAATCTGATAGAGGCGTATCGGCGTTATGCCGGGCAAGATGGCTTGCCGCCCTATGAAGAACGCCAACTGCTGAAACTGCGGCGTAAACCCATGCGAACGCAAAGCGGCGTGACTCCCGTGACCGTTTTAACCAAGCCGTTCCCATGTCCGGGCGAATGCATCTTTTGCCCTAACGATGTGCGAATGCCCAAAAGTTACCTCAGCGATGAACCGGGGGCGCAGCGTGCCGAACAAAACAGCTTCGACCCGTATTTGCAAACCTATTCGCGCCTGCAAACGTATTACAATATCGCCCACCCCACCGATAAAATCGAAGTGATTATTTTGGGTGGCACTTGGTCATTTTATCCCGAAACGTATCAAATTTGGTTCGTCAAACGCATTTTTGACGCACTGCATGATTTTGGGAAAGGCATCAATCGCTGCCCAGATGTTGAAGCTGCCCTATTGGAAAAATCGCAATTACACCCAGACCGCAACACCACCACTGCCACCATTGCAGGCGTAACGTTTGAGCGCACCTATAATCAGGTCGTGCAGCAAGTCTATGCCGAAGAAATGGCACGCTCGCGTGAAGTGATGAAAAACATTACTGCTGGGGCATTAGAACGCTCACCGGTGGATGAATATGCCACTTGGGAAGAATTGGAAACGGCGCATTTAGAGAATGAAACCGCCGAATGCCGCGTGGTGGGTCTGGTCGTTGAAACGCGCCCTGACCATATCAGCGTGGAAGAAGTGTTACGTATTCGGCGCTTGGGCTGTACCAAAGTGCAAATCGGTTTCCAGAGTTTGAATGACCATGTGCTGCGCGTGAATAAACGTGGGCATAATGTGGCAGCAACGCGCCACGCTGTTAAACTCTTGCGGCAAGCGGGCTTCAAAATTCATGCTCATTGGATGCCCAATTTATACGGCTCAACGCCTGATGACGACATCGCCGATTATCAGCGCATGTTCGCTGACCCGGATTTTTGCCCAGACGAACTCAAAATTTATCCGTGTTCGCTCATCGAGAGCGCCGAACTGATGCAAAAATATCAGGATGGCTCGTGGCGTCCCTATACCCATGCTGAACTCCTCTATGTGCTAACAGAGGCGTTTAAACAGACACCCGAATATTGCCGCCTGACTCGTGTTATCCGTGATATTCCGTCTACCGATATTGTGGTCGGCAATCAACTGACGAATTTTCGGCAGATTGTGGATGATGCCCTAGCCAAAGACAATCGCCGCAGCCCAGAGATTCGCGCCCGCGAAATTAAACAGCAAACGATTAATCCTGATGAACTGCGCTTAGATGAAGTAGGGTATGCGTCCAGTTGCAGCGATGAAATTTTCCTACAATATATCACAGAAGATCGCCTCATCGCGGGTTTTTTGCGGCTATCATTGCCGCACCAAGACCTTGACCCGCTGCATGAAGATTTGCGCGATGCCGCCATTATCCGCGAAGTGCATGTCTACGGGCAAAGTTTGGGCATTGGCGAAAGCAGCGGTGGCAAAGCACAACACGCCGGACTCGGCAAACTGTTGATAGACCGGGCAGCGGAGATTAGCACGCAGCGCGGGTATGCCAATTTAGCGGTCATTTCGTCAATTGGTACACGAGAATACTATCGCAAACGCGGTTTTCAGGATAAAACTTTATATCAGGTGCGCGGGATAGAAGTGAAAAGTACTGAGGACTAAGTGTTGAGTCAAAAGTAACAAGTTAAAAGTACAAAGTTGCTTTGTTGCAAACATCAAAATGGCTCGTGTCGCCCCAGACTAAAGTCGTGGGGCTAAACAAAACCAAACGCACTAAAGGCGTTTTTGAAGCAGTCTCTTTAGCAGACTTGTCTTTTTGGCAGCCGGAAACTTTAGTTTCTGGCGGCATGATGTACTGATAATCGAACCTTGCAACTGAGCAGTACAAAGTTAAAAGCTAATCGCTGACATGCTGAAATGCTCTGAGCAACGATGATTTTCATCTTGGATGGTGCGCGTAGCGCATAGAGACTTTGCGGTTTAAAGAAAAATTTTATAACTCACTACTGTATGTACAAAACAGGTTCTAAAAGCTAAAAGCTAAAGGCTGATAGCTAAAAGCTAAATTGCTGAAAGGCATCAGAATTTATGACCGCATCGCAAGCGGGAAATCGCACCGGTTTACGGCTACTGCTGGTGTTTGTGATTATCGGCACGCTGCCTTTTTATGTGATTGGTATCGGCTTATGGCTGTTTGCACCAGATAGCAATGCGCCTAGTGGCGAAGTTGTTATCACCGACGAACCCGATTCAGAGGCAACGTGGACACCGCTAGGCGGCAACATCACGCGCACACCGACGCAAACCTCCACCCCAACGATTATTCGCACACCGACGGAGTTCAGTCCGCTGCTGCCAACACCGGGGCAGTTCAATCCGCCCGCCCGCACCCCCACCATTCCGCCGACACGCTTTGCGACTGTCCCGGTAGATACCCTCGCGCCGACGTTGACGCAGGATATTCGGGATGATGACCAAGATGGTGTTTTGAACGTCAATGACCGCTGCCCGAATGATTCGGGTCCTGCCTCTAGTGGCGGTTGCCCAGTAGATAGTGATGCCGATGGCTTAACCGATGACCGCGATAACTGTCCGGCACAATCAGGTCCTGCATCCAATAGCGGCTGCCCGCTGCCAGTGGATAGCGATGCTGATGGCGTGCCGGATGGCAGTGATGCTTGCCCGGCACAAGCTGGCACTGCCGCCAATAATGGCTGCCCGCCGCCAGTAGATAGCGATGGCGACGGTGTTTTGGATAATATTGATGCTTGCCCGGCACAACCCGGTATCCCATTGTTAAATGGCTGCCCAGAACCGGATACGGATGGCGACGGTTTCCCCGATGGCAGCGATACATGTCCGGGACAAGTGGGTATCGCGCCCGATGGCTGCCCGGCACCACCACCGCCCTAAAAGGGCAGCAGCACATAAGGTAGCGATTGGCTGTTAGTTAAAAGCGTTTCAGTTCAATAATGTGCCATAATGCGAGTTAAAATTTCACTCAAGTCCAAAATGAGTAATTTTCTGTAGGGTCGAGGCATGCCTCGACCCCTACAATGACGCATTTTTCACACAATCTGAACATGAGTTAATTTCTTAAGCTGGATTATCGGATGCGGGCTGAGTCGTTATAAAATAAATTACTTGGTCATTTTGATAAGGTGTATAGAACAACAGGCATCATCCATGAAACCGAAAAAGCGCAAAAAAATAGAGCCGAAATTGGTCGGCAGAATCCAACTAGATCCCAAGCACACTTGGAAAGCGCCGAGTGGCTTCAAAATCATTGTGGTAGATCGTGGCGTGATTAGCTTTAATGTGCCGGAAAAATGGATTTTGGCGCAGATGGAGCCGCTAGAAGTGCATGATGCCCTGCCGCCGGATGATAAAGCACGTATCACTGTATCCCATTGGAAGATGCCACCGGGCATTGATTGGACGGGCTTGCCAATACGCGAACTGCTCGAAAAATCATTAGAAGGCACAGGGCAAGAAGTCGAAATTTTGGAGCGCGATGTGATTCACACCCATGAACGCACCGATATTGAAATTGTCTGGTCGCAGCATCGCTTTATGGATCCTAAAGAACACCGTGAGGCATTTTCACGGGTGACATTGGCACGCGGGTTTGATGTTCATGCGCTGATTTCATTTGATTTTTGGGTAGAAGATGCCGAAAAAATGATCCCAATTTGGGAGGAAGTGGCGCGGTCTTTGCAAATGGGGCGCTACATTGCTGACCCATCTAAAGGGGTGACGTTACAATAATGCCCACGCCAAAAAACCGCCGTCTGGATAAACGCACGCTTCGCACCATTGCCTTGCTGATAATCGTGGGAACGCTGCCATTTTATCTGATTGGCGGCGGCTTATGGTTGTCTGCGCCGCGCCCCACACCCACGCCGCGCCCCGGCTTGCAACCCACCCTTACTCGTGAAGGCGTTATCAGTACGCCCTTGACGCCTGCCAACACCGAAAATCCCCTGACGCCAACGGTACAAAATAATCAACCGACTTTCAGCGCCTTTACACCCGGCACAATTCCCCCCTCCATCACCGTGCCGCCCACGCGCTTTATACCGCTAACCCCCACGCCCACCTCCGCTGTGACCAACACGTTCACGCCCGAACCTGCGACCAATGTGCCGCCGACTGCGCCCGCTATTCCCACCAGCCCGCCGCTGCTGCCCGCCACCGATACGCCGAGTTTTTGATTGGGCTGTTAGCTTTTGGCTATTAGCTTTTAGCTTTTAGCTCTAGGTGCAGAAAATGCATCAAAATTTTTAGATTGAACCGCCAGAAAATCACTTGTTTTGAACATACACCAATCTCAAAATGGGTATGTGGCTTTGACTCAGCACTTCGTCCTCAGCACTCAGCACTAGCTATACCGTAGGCAAAGCGTCAGGTGAAAATACATCCATTAGGGCTACACTATCCGTAAGAATAAATGACAAAGGATACCCCATGCGCCGATTATTGCTTTTTCTCCTCTGCCTGCTATTTGCTATTCCGACTACCGCGCAAGAGATTCGCACACCGGAAGACGACGCACGAAATATAATCGCTCACACAGCCGTCACTGGCGCGACAGAGTTAGATTTATCGGTATTGGGCTTAACGGAACTACCGCCGGAAATCGGTCAGCTTACCAATCTACAACACCTAAATCTTAATTGGAACAAATTGACCAAGTTGCCGCCAGACATTGGTAATCTCATCAACCTGAAATCGCTTTGGGTGAGTACCAATCAATTGAAGCAACTACCCTCCGAAATTGGCAACCTTACCAATTTGCAATCGCTTGATCTCTATGATAATCAATTGAGTAGTTTGCCAGCGGAAATTGGCAACCTCATTGCTCTGCAAACGCTTCAGCTCAGTTATAATCAATTGAATAGTCTGCCACCCGAAATCGGCAACCTTATCAACCTGCAAAGACTTTATCTTCGTAACAATCTATTAAGCAACTTACCATTCGAAATTGGCAACATCAAATATTTGCAACTCTTTGATGTTAGTTCCAATCAATTGAGCAGTCTACCGCCCGAAATTGGCAATCTGTTGACCCTGCAAATGCTTCTTGTTCATGATAATCAACTGAGCAGTCTGCCGGCTGAAATTGGCGACCTCAGTACCTTGGACATGCTGAATCTCAATAGCAACGAATTAAGCAGTTTGCCGCCACAAATTGGCAATCTCAAACAACTTTGTTACATAAATATCAGCATCAACCAAATTCAAGACCTGTCTGTAGCAGTTGGACGATTGACTGGATTGGTAGAAAATCCCTGCGGATATGAATTCTCTGGTCTATTTGTGGACGGCAACCCCCTCATCTCCCCACCGCCAGAAGTGGTGCAGCAAGGCACGGCGGCGATTTTGGACTATCTGAATCATCAAGCAGAGTGGCATGTGCGGCAGATGGTGAGTCAGGCGGCAGGCGGCGTGGGGGTGATAGCGATAGGCGTGTTGGCGCTGCGCTGGCGGCATAATCGGCGTAAAGATAAAAAGAAGCGGCAATAAATACGAAGTTAAAGGTTAAAAGTAGAAAGTTAAAAGTGCTAAGTGAAAAACGCGGCACGGGGTTAACGCGATAAACCAGCGGAAAATAGCATGATTTTTCAGTTACAATGAAGCTATACCGAGAACTTCAAAGGATGTTCCATGCATAACCCTAACCATGCGCTAGAAGATGACGATGACATGACCGAAGAAGAATATGCAGACCTTGAAAACCATTTGCGAGAACGCGGACACCTAAAACCAGATGGTACATTAGATTTAGAAAAAATGTCTGCCGATTGCGTGCCATTCGATGAGTATTATGAATGGCTTGAAGCATCTGAAGCAGAAAAGGAAACAGCCAGTGAGTAAGTTTACGCCACACAAATGGAAGTTGATTATTTTTCCTGCTGTCAAAAAAGCTTTCAACACCCTGTCTTCAGAACAAAAACAGGGTGTTTTTGATGCTGTTCGACCTTTGCTTGAAGCTGATAATCCTTATGCTGTGCCGGGGGTTAAAAAATTAAAAGGCAAATTTTCAAATTTATGGCGGGTTCGCGCTCGTGACCATCGCGTATTTTTTATTGTGAAAGTTATTGAAGATGAAAACAGCCCATATAAAGGCAATCTCGAAATCCATGACATCATCGCCCGCAAGGACGCTTACTAAACGATTTTGTGTTTTCCCCTCATCTGCGGCATAATGCTGTCGTTCAAAAAAAATTAAAAACGCACAGAAAGGCAAAACCGCATGACTGCCGCCGCAAAAGCATTATTGCCCCGCGCTGATATTCCCATCGCGCAAACTTGGAATAAAGAGAGTGTCTTCGCCACCGTAGAAGCGTGGCAAGCTGAATATAACGATTTAAAAATTGTGTTGGAAGATATAAAGCCTTTCATTGGCACATTATCGCAAAGCCCGGCTCGCTTGGCAGATTGGTTCGATGTGGCGACCAACATCCGCCGGCGCGTTGGCACATTGGTCTTTTATCCTAATATGGCGACGCAAGTAGACACGGGCGATATGTCTGCCAAAGAACTGGTCGGTCAGGCGCAGGGCGTTCTGGCAGAAGCCGAAAAATTGATGGCGTTCCAGCGCCCCGAACTGCTGGCAATCGGTGAAGCGACGTTGCAGCAGTGGATGAAAGATGAATCGCGTTTAGCCATTTATCAACACTACTTCGCCAATTTATTCCGGCAGCAGGCGCATGTGCGGTCTAGTGAAGTGGAAGAAATTTTAGGCATGGCGAATGACCCGTTTCGGATGGTTGCCCGCGCCCACAGCGAACTCACCAATACCGATTTAACCTTTAAACCGGCTGTGGATAAAAACGGCGAATCATTTGATGTGAGTCAGGGCAGTTTGGGGCGGGCATTGCAAACCAATGATGCCACGCTGCGACGCACGGCATGGCAGCATTACATGGATGGACATTTGCAATTCAAAAATACGCTTGCCAGCATTTATATCGCCAGCGTCAAACAAAATGTATTTGATGTGCGTGCCAGAAAATATACCTCAACACTGGAAGCGCAGTTGTTCCCGTTTAATTTGCCTATCGAAGTTTTTCATAATCTCATCAATACCTATAAAGCCAATTTACCGACATGGCATCGCTATTGGGAAGTGAAACGCAAGGCGCTCAAACAAGACACGATTAATCCTTGGGATATTTGGGCGCCGCTGGTTGAAAATGACCCCGATGTGCCATATGAACAATCCGTAGCATGGATTGGCAAAGGCATGATGCCGTTGGGCGCAGATTATGTTGAAACGATGACTCGCGGGTGCTTAGAACAACGCTGGGTAGATTACGCGCCGAATATCGGCAAGCGGCAGGGCGCGTTTTCGGCTGGCACGTATGATACCTATCCCTTCATCATGATGACTTATAACGAAGGTTTACGCAGCCTGAGTACGCTGGCGCATGAATTGGGACATTCGATGCATTCGTATTATTCGCGCACGATGCAGCCCGAAATTTATGCCCGCTATTCGATGTTCGTGGCAGAAGTCGCCAGCAATTTCAATCAGGCGCTCACACGGGCATTTTTATTTGAGGAGAAAAAGGACGATAAAGAATTTCAGATTGCGCTCATCGAAGAAGCGATGGGCAATTTTCATCGCTATTTTTTCATCATGCCCACGCTGGCAGCCTTTGAATACGAAGTGCATTCCCGCGCTGAAGCGGGCAAACCGCTGACCGCTGATATTTTAAATGGCATCATGCGCGATTTATTTGCGGCGGGTTATGGCGATACGCTGACCAACGATGCCGAAAGAACGGGCATAACTTGGGCGACCTTTGGGCATTTGTATGTGCCATTTTATACATTCCAATATGCGACTGGCATCAGCGCGGCGCACGCCCTAGCCGATGATGTGTTATCCGGCAAAGCAGGCGCAGCCGAGAATTATCGCCAATTTTTGAGTTTAGGCGGCTCGGTGTATCCGTTGGATGCGCTCAAAATCGCGGGCGTCAATATGTCCACGCCGGAAGCCGTCGAAAAGACCTACGCCATTCTGGGCAATATGGTGGCTAAATTGGAAATATTGACGGCGTAATCCCCACTCCAACCCCTCCCCATTTCATAGGGAGGGGCTTACAATGGTTCAATCTGTAAATTTTCAGGGCATGATGCATCATGCCCGATTTGAAATTTACCGAATTAAAATTGTGGCTCATATTCAGATAGTGTGAAAAATACGTTGTTGTAGTGTCGAGGCATGCCTCGACACTACGGAAAATCACTCATTTTGAAAATGTGTCAATCTCAAAAATGGGTATGTAGCTTTGACTCAGCACGATGAGCAGGGTCTACGCGCTCTAGTCCTCACCACTCAGCACTATCCAAATCATAGGCAAAGCGTCGGGCAAAAATCATGGCTTGCTGCTACAATCGGCGTAAGCGAATGATACAAAGGACACCCCATGCGCCGCCTGTTGATTTTTCTCCTCTGCCTGCTGTTTGTTATTCCCACCACCGCACAAGACACACAAACGCCGGAAGACATCGCCCGTGAGCGCATTATTGAAGCTATTGCTAAAGGTAAAACTGGCATTAATCTTATGGGATTGGGTTTGACTAAATTACCCTCCGAGATTAATGGTTTTCCTAATCTTGAAGAGCTCTATTTAACTGAAAATCAATTGATTACATTTCCGACGGAGATTTTCCAATTTACCAATCTAAATATACTTTTATTAAATGATAATCAACTAAATAATCTGCCACCTGAAATTGGGAATCTTAGGCGCTTGATTATCCTTGATTTGGGGAGGAATCAGTTAAAAGAATTGCCACCTGAAATTGGGAATCTTACTGCGCTGCAAATACTGAATCTTGGGAATAATCAATTGGATAGATTGCCGTCGGAAATTGGCAACCTTACACACCTTGATGAACTTCATCTACATGATAATATGTTGAGCAATTTGCCCCCGGAAATAGATAAGTTGCAACAATTATGCTTTCTAAATCTCGGCAACAATCAAATCCATCATCTTCCAATAGAATTGGGACAATTGCAGCGATTAGCCACAGATGAATGTTTTCCTCTCAGTTCGCTAATTTACAATAACCCCCTCATCTCCCCGCCGCCCGAAGTGGTGGCACAAGGCACGGCGGCGATATTGGACTATCTGAATCATCAGGCAGAATGGCATGTGCGGCAGATGGTGAGTCAGATCGCAGGCGGCGTGGGGGTGGTTGCGATAGGCGTGTTGGCGCTGCGCTGGCGGCACAAACGGCGCAAAGATAAGAAAAAGCGCGAATAAATACGGAGTTAAAGGTTAAAAGCAGAAAGTTAAAAGTGCTGAGGATTTTCCGTAGTGTCGAGGCATGCCTCGACACTACAACAACGCCCTTTTCAAGCAATGTGGGCATGAGCTAAGTTTTTAGATTTAACCCCAAATCCCCAACTCATTTTGAGCGAAAGAACTAACCGTGAAGTGCCTGTTTCATAGCACGCTCACGGTCAGCGACACACCGCTGGGCAATCTTGGTCGTGCCGCCGAGTACCTCAAAAGCATGAACACCACCGGGATATACATGCAGTTCAACGGGGACACCTGCCTGACTTAATCGGGTGGCATAGGCAAGGTCTTCCGCATAAAACAGGTCAACATCGCCCACATACAGATATGCCGGGGGTAAATTTTCTAGGTTAGCGGTGCGTCCCGGCGCGGCATACAGGGGCGTATTCTCCGTACCCGGTTCTTGCCCCAAATAGGAACGCCAGCCTACGAGATTACTATAGCGTGACCAAACATAGGTATCTTCAACCGTGTCACTGGCTTGTGCTAGATTTCGGTCATCAATCATGGGATAAATGAGCAGTTGGTAGAGGAGTGGCACTTCGCCCCGGTCACGGGTCATTTGCGCCAAGCCCGCCGCCAACCCACCGCCCGCACTTTGCCCACCAATCGCAATACGAGCAGCATCTATGCCGAGCGTTTCGGCAGCATCATAAGTCCACTTTAGCCCAACATAGCAATCCTCAAGCGGCGTGGGGAATGGGTGTTCGGGCGCAAGCCGATAATCCACCGAAACCACAACACAATTCCACGCCAGTGCAAAATAGCTGCATAGCGCATCGTCGTTTTCGGCGCTGTTGAGGACATAACCACCGCCATGCATCCAGTAAACAACGGGGAGTTTTCCGGTTCTTGCTATGGGATGGACGACACGTAGAGGGACAGCGAAAGAGCCATCAGCGTAAGGAGCTTCGTGCAACGTTATTTCAACCCCTTCTATCGGCGGCGCACCTTCTGCCATTTTCGCCAGAACACCAGCGATTCGAGTGCGCGTTGCCTCAATATCGTTCAAATCAACATCGAAGCCAATTGCCACCAGCATATCCAAAATAGGTAATATTTCCGGGTCAGCCCGTTTGCTTATATTTTTCATAAATCGAGTCTCACTTAATTAAAATATTTAGGTAACGGCAGTTTAACACAAGCCAATAATAGCTGCAAAAAAAGCCACTCACCACAGCGATTGGTTAATTGCAAACAGAACAGGCTACTTTATGTCGTTCTAGCCTTCGGTTTTGAGCCGAAGGCATTATTAAAAGCTAACCACCACACAGCTTCTGCTTACCGATTTACGAACCGATAGCCCACACCCCGCGAAGTCAGAATATAATCTGGTTGTTGCGGGTTGACTTCGACTTTTTGGCGCAGGTAGTGAACATACAATTTCAGGCTGTCTATGGCATCACCGTATTCTTCGCCCCACGCTTGTGTCACCAGTTCAGTTCGGGTCACGACGCGCCCGGCATTGCGGACCAGCACCGCCAGCAAATTAAATTCTTTGGGCGTCAGGTGGCGAATTTCATTGCGGACGTAGACTTCGCGGTTCATGAAATTGATGCGGAAATCGCCATCGTTAAAGACCAATTCTTCGCTCATGTTGGGGCGTGGGGAACGCCGCAGGTGCGCCCGTACTCGCGCTACCAGTTCATCATTATCATACGGTTTCACAATGTAATCATCAGCGCCCATCTCCAACCCACGCACCACATCTTTCACATCGCTGCGTGCCGTCAAAAAGATAATCGGCACATCGGACATTTCACGCAGGCGTTTACAGACTTCCCAGCCATCCATATCCGGCATCATAATATCCAGCAAGACCAAATCCGGCTGATAACGATACGCTTTCCGCAGCCCTTCTTCGGCACGGAACGCCTTAATCGGTTCAAAACCGCGTTTTTCCAGCAGGATACCAATAAGTTGAACGGTAGGTTCTTCGTCATCAATGACGAGGATTTTTTCTGGCATGAGAAAGAACTCCTGTGCGGTTGGTTAGAATGCCGCGCTAACTGATATTACAATTCACAAACTAAATCTATCACGACTCGATATATAGTGGCAAGTTAAAATGCTGTCACTATCGTTTGTTTATAGTTAGATTATACTCGAATTTGGTTATAAAAATGCTGTTAAAGATTTTTTGGATAGGTTTTTTTCTAACCATTCTGCTGCAAAGGTTTGTTTGGCGAAAACCACCCGGCTTAACCCAACCAACGATTGATGATGGGGGCTGCGGAGAATAGATTAAAGCGATTGCTGGCTTTCTACTTGGCACTTTCAACTTTATACTTGTTACACATTCACTGTTTCTGGTGCTTTATCAAGGAAGTTCTCATGCCCGATAGCCTCACGCGCATTGCCGATGACCTGTATCAAGCCCAGTTGCCGCTGCCCTTTGCGCTGCGAATTGTGAATTGTTATCTGTTACGGGGGCGTGACGGCTGGACAATCGTAGACACGGGCATTCATACGCCCGAAGGCGAAGCCACATGGCGCAGCATCTTTGCCGAATTGCAACTCCTGCCAGAACACATTGAACAAATTGTGCTGACGCATGTGCATCCTGACCATTTTGGCATGGCAGGCTGGTTGCAGGCAGCGGCAGCCGCTAACGGACGCACTATCTCAGTGAAAACATCGCCCCTAGAACAGGCGCAGGCAGACCGCGTGTGGCGCAGTTCAGAACTGGCAGATAATTTTGTCGCGTATCTGGCTGATAATGGGATGCCGCTGGCGATGGCAGCAACCGTTGCTGGACGCATGGGCGATACCCGCGCTATGACATTTCCACACCCTCCGACGATTGAGGTGATTCAGCCCGCCACATCCATCCGTTTAGGCGACCGCCTATTTCAGACGATTCATGCTCCCGGTCACAGCGATGGGCAGCTTTTATTTTATGATGCTGACGATCAACTGCTGCTCTCCGGCGACCATGTGCTGATGAAAATCACGCCCAATATTGGGCTATGGCGCAAGAGCGACCCGAATCCGTTGGTACATTTTTTGGAATCGTTGCACGATTTGGCGACATTGGAAGTGCGTTTGGCGCTGCCGGGACATAAAACCCTCATCACCGATTGGCGCGGACGTATCGAAGAATTATTACAGCATCATTACGACCGCCTTCAGACGACATTGCAAGCATTACACGCGGGCGCAACCAATCCTTATACCGTCAGCCTTGCCATTTTTAACACCGAGCATTTCAGCCCGCACGAATGGCGCTTTGCCTTAGCCGAAGCCCTAGCCCATCTCGAATATTTGCGACAGCGCGGAGAGATTAATCGGATAGAAAATGGTGATGTCATGCATTATCATCTTCTTTGAAAGCTATTCAAAGAAAAGCCTCGGCTCATCACCACATTGCGCGAAAAGCGCGTCGTTGTAGAGATACAGCATATTTCCCTACGAAAATAGCCTCAAAATTATCATTTTTCATCTTCAAGATGATTGACAGCGCCGGCATTTTTTGCTTTAATGTAAAGGTCACGGCGGGTCATGTGGTTGAAAACCTCCTGTGATTATGTTGAATCGGAGTGTCAGGATAAAACATGGAACAAAGCGACAACAACAGTTAATTCCCATTGAGGGTCAATCTGTGTTCGTCGCTATGCAGAGTCATCGCTGAGTCGTTATCGTCTGGCTATTGTGCGCCGTACAGGTTGTCCTGTACGGCGTTTTTGATTCTAGCTAAAAGCAGTTGAACCACAGAGGCACAGAGAACACCGAGATTTCGCTGAGAAATATTCAAAAGAGAAAAGCTGATCGCTAAAGGCTATGCGTAGCGTTGCAAAGACTCAGCACTATTTTCAAAGCAGACTCAGCACTAGAGACTGTGAACTAGAGACTACGGACTTAAATTATCACGGAGGCAGCACCATGTCTTACGAAATCCTGAATATCAACGGACTCCACAAAACTTACGGCGCGAAACTCGTGCTGGACAATATTAGCTTGCATCTGAATCGCGGGGAACGGGCGGCATTGGTGGGCGAAAATGGCGCAGGCAAAACCACACTGGCACGCATTTTGACGGGCGAAGAACCTGCCGATGGGGGCAGCATCCGGTTTGCGCCGGGTGCCATCACAGGCTATTTGCCGCAAGAAGTGACTGCCGCGCCCGATGTCAGCGTGCAGCACTATATCGAACAAGCCAGTGGCACCTTGGATGATTTACGGTGCCAATTGGAACATTTGGAACAGCAAATGATGACCCTGATTTTAGAAAATCAGATGGCATCTCTGCTAGAAAAATACGGCACAGCCCAAGCTGAATTTGAACGACGCGGCGGGTATACACTAGAGGCACGGCTGAAAGAAATTTTCGCCGGATTAAGCATTGAATATCTGGATGTGCAGCGTCCCATACGCAGTTTAAGCGGCGGTGAAAAGACACGGGTAGCCTTGGCGGGGTTACTGTTGCGTGAACCCGATTTGCTGATTCTGGATGAGCCGACCAATCATCTCGATTTTGCGGGCATCGCGTGGCTGGAAAATTATCTACTCAGTTATCCTCATGCCTTGCTGATGGTGACGCACGACCGCCATTTCATCAATCAAGTGGCGACGCACATCATTGAACTTTCGCCCGTGACGCATGGGCTAAAAGTCTATCAGGGCAATTATGAAGATTTTCTGGCGCAACGCGACGCCGAATATGAAAAGGCATTGACAGAATACATCGAACAGCGCAGCGAAATCAAACGGCTGAAGCGCCAAGCAAAACAATTGGTGCATAATCCGCGTGCCACGCCAGCGATGCCGGATGGGGATAAGTTGTTATTCAATGCCAGAAAAGCTAATTCAGAACAAACTCAGAGCAAAAAAATCCGTGATGCCAAACAACGCATTGCTACACTGGAAGACACCATGCCTGATAATCCGGCACATCGCTGGACAATTCGGTTTGAATTTGTGCCGCTGGAATTGCACGCGCAAGAACCATTACGCTTCACGGATTTATCAAAAGCCTATGGCGATACCTGCTTGTTCAGCAACATTAGCGGCGTCGTGCCAAAAGGCGAGCATATCGTATTGGTAGCGCCCAACGGCACGGGCAAAAGCACCCTGCTCAAGATGCTCATCGGGCAGCTAACGCCGGATAACGGCAGCATAAACATTGCAGGCAGCGCCCACGTTGGTTATCTTGACCAAGAAGGCGAAACGCTGAATCCAGCGCAGCATGTTTTGGCAGCATATCGGGAAGTGGCACACGGCGAAGACCGCGATTTATTGGCAGAGTTGCATCGCAGCGGCTTATTCACTGATGCTAGTTTGCCCTATAAAACCGTTGGCGAACTCAGTTTGGGGCAGAAACGCAAATTGGCGCTGGCACGCCTCATCGCATCTAAAGCCAATGTGCTGCTGCTGGATGAACCGACCAATCATCTCGATTTGCTGAGTTTGGAAGCATTAGAAGAAGCATTACGCCATTTCCCCGGCGCGATTTTAGCCGTCAGTCATGACCGCTGGTTCGTGGAGCATGTCGCTACGCAAGTGTGGGAATTGCGGGCTGGTGAATTGGTTATCACTCATTAAGCGATGCGGCAACTGTAGGGAAGCGCCGAGGTGCGCTTCCTCCGGCGACCACAGGGGGTCGCCCCTACACATTGCCGGATTATTTTATTGAATTAGATGCAATCCACCCTGATGCAACATCAAAACCTTTACCAGATGCAGCCCGGACACGCGCATCAATAATACCCACTCAATGCCGTCAACACATCCAAAATGCTGCTAGGGTCGCCAGAAATCACTTCGCTGCGGCTGGCGGCGGCGATACTCCCCAAAGAGCGTATATCAGCATCGCTGCCATAAGCAATCGGCACGACAATCACCGGATTAGCATCGTTATAGGTGGATTGAATTTTTGCCACCACCTCATCCAGCGATTTGCAATCTGCCTCGCAAGTATCTTGCCCATCGCTCAGCAATAAGACCAGCCGAATCCGTTTATCATCGGTGCTGAGAGTCTCCATTGCTTCAACGCTCTCATAGACCGCGTTATACAGTGCTGTCGCCCGCAGCGGTTGTAAACAATCGCTTAGTGTGTCGCTGCAAGTGGCGTGCTGCGTAATCGAATTCTGGTTGATTTCGACCAGTTCCAGTTCATCCCACACGGTAATGCTATCGCTGAATGCCATCAACGCCACACGATTTTTGGCACTCATATTCTCAATCAACGTTACGATGCCCTGCCGCGCTTGGTCAAGCCGATCCTCGCTGGACATCGAGCCGGAAACATCCACCAAAATAATCACATCAGCACTTTTCTTCACGTTTGCCCATGTTTGTTGAATCGCCACAATCGCTTCGGCTTCGGGCGTATCCAACACCGCTCCGATACCCGTTGGATTGATGCCATTCTCTAAGACAAACGGGTATTCCAGCGCCACAGCCGGGTTCGCCGGACGAAAACCTTCTTGCATGATGCGCCGCTGTGATTCGGTGGTCAGCACAAAATCGGTGAACAGTGTCGCCGCTATTTTTTGTTCGGGCGTCACCCACTCGGCATTCAGCGTGCCAAAAGGATGTTCATGATAATATGTGCCTTCCGCCGGATAAATCGCCACCAATTGATCTTCGGCAGGCTTGTTGCACTGCTCATCGCCTTGCGTTGCCCCCAGATTGATGCAAACGACATCGCCTTCTTCCATGCCCAAAAAGTCCAGATAATCGGGTCCACGCTCGACATATTCCAGAAAATCTTCGGTACGGCGCGAATAATGTTTGACCAAGCCTTGAATGCCCGTGACGCATTCTTGCACTTGGGGGTCACGCACGGCAGTTTCGGTCAGGCGACGTTCTGTAAAGCCATTTTTGCGGGCGCAAGCGTAAAATTGCATGATTGCCGTCGAAAGTCCGGTAGAACTAATGTTGGGGTCAGCTTGCCCCAGATAAACAGCCCGGCGGCAGTCCGGCACGTTATAATCGCACCAGCCATTCGGGCTGTTCAACACGCTTAACAAATCTTCCCAACCGATGTCTTGTTTGCCCAACGTTTGCTGTAAGGCATCCAAGCGTGTTTTCCAAGTGGCGATGACCACTGGCGAAATGGCGGTGGCGCGGGCATCTGTCAGATTAAAGATTTGTTTGCCTGTATTGTAATTGATGAGCGCCAACCAATGCCCCACGCTCGGCTGAAAAATCGTCGGGCGATAAGTTTCCGGGGTATTGATACCCAAAACGGCATTCTCAATCCAGCGTGCCACCGTGCCGGAAGAACCCGAAATCGGGTCAGTTCCCCACACATAGACCGGTTTTTCGCCTGCGGCATAGGCTGCACCAGTAACGGGATTTTTGCCCCCGGCAGAGGCTTCGTTGAACTGGCGAATAATATCCGGCATATAAGATTGTGATTCGGGCGAATAAACGATAAACACATCCACAGCATTATTCGGGCGCGGCACATTGCCATTTTCCACAAATGCCTCATAACCCGCGGGCGGCGGTACACTGCTGACACTCTGATTGTTATTGGCAGTATTGCTCGTTCCACCACCACTATCACATCCGACTAGCACACCTAGCAGCACCATCATCAAAATACCCAGACGCATTGCCAAAACTCCTTCACAACTTGGTCTAGGGTTATCGTACTCTTTTTTATGTTAAGACGCGGCTAAATCATTAAATAAAAGCCCCCACAGGCTAGAGGATAGTCGGTGGGGGCTTTGTTCAGAGGAGGAGAGAAATCGAACAGTCGCTTTTATGCGGGTTGCAGTGCGGACTGCACCGCTGGCTGTTCTGATGTGGATACTTTCAAACCGGGAATAACAAAGACCGGGCAGGGAATGGCTGCCAACACTTTTTGGGTGATGCTGCCAAAGAGCCACCGACTGAAGCCTGACCGTCCGTGCGTGGACATCACAATAGCGTCGACTTTTAAGGTTTTAGCGCGGTCAATGATGAAGGTTGCGGGGTCGCCAATGTGTAATTCTGTGACAATTTCAAGCGGCGTATCCTGAAGACTTTCTACCATGCGGTCAAGATATTCGCGGGCGGCTTTTTCCGCATTGGCGATAGACGCATTATAAACATCTTGCGGCATGGTGACGGGTACTTCATACAGGGTATAGACCGGAGTTTCGGGAATATCCAGCACGCTCACCAGCGTAATTTTGCCGTTGGGCGCAACAATACTTTGGGCATATGGCAGGGCGGTTTCCGCCAATTGCGAACCATCGAGGGTTACGAGAATGTGTTTGAGCATCTGCCGCCTCCAATTCTTAAAAAAATTCTTATTACTTTTAGGATATGTCCAGCGAGGTTATTTTTGGAGTGTCGGATGTATGGGTGAAAAAGTGAGGAATGGCATATAACCATTCCTCATGTGGGGTTTAGCCAGCGATACGCAGGGTATTGACGATGGCATCAGTGATGTTGAAATTGCCATTCGCCTGAATCATGACATATTGCCCGTTGAGGATAAAATAATAGGCTTTCACGCCGCCCATCGGTCCCGAAAGTTGGTACATCTTGCCGGTGATATTGGCGGCGGCAATCGTGTAATCCACTGGCGCTTGGACGATGGCATAACGCCCGGAATTTTGCCAGTTGTTAAATTCGTTCTGGATATAGCTGTTCCAATCGCTTACAGCATTCGGCGGCACAATCACCCAACTGACCACTGCCATATCGTCGTTCCAGGGCGCAGCCGCAGCAGGCATCTCGTTTAACCGGAATGTTCCCAGCCATGCGCCCGGCAAGCCGCTGGTATTCGCCTGAAAATACCATGATGCCGGATAAATGAGGGTGAAGCCGACATTCGGCTCACGATAGGTTGTACTCGCACCGCTGCTGTACGTCAGGTTAAGGATGGCGCTGCAATTGCCCGCCACTTGCCCATCGTAGCGCGAGACCCACGCTGACCGTGAGCTATCCAACATAATCCGATATTTTACGGCATTACGGGCATCCGCGAGATAATAGCGGTTGATTTCAAGCTGCCCTTGTGTTGAGCCATATTCATCGGTGGCTGGCACGGACGACGGCGCATAAAAATAACAACGGTTGGCGTCTGGCACAGGTGCGGGATAATGCGTGCGGGCAGCGGCATTGCCTTCATCTTTGAACGGCAGATTGATACAGTTGCCACTGAGTCCGCCTGTGCCTTTGTTGACCCACACCGTTTCGCGCCGAATCGTGTATATCAGTTGATAACGGGTGCTGCTTTGCGCGATTACTTCATACGGCAAATTATCCGGTATAGTGCCGATTTGCGTCACATCAGCCGCCGCACCCCCGGCATAAATGGCGTGCGGCGCACCAATGCCATAGCCCGTATAGAAGCACAATGCCGGATTCGGCACACTTGGCGGGGTGGGTGTTTGGATTGTAGGCAGCAGCACTGGCACGCGCAACGTCTGCCCCACGCTAATCAGATTGGCATCGTTCAAACAATTGGCTTTGGTGAGTTCAGCGACGGTTGTGCCTGCCCGCTGGGCGATTTTCCCCAAGGTATCGCCACTGACGATGATATACGTCACCCAATCGGTACGAACCGCGCAAGGCGTGACGACCCCACTGTTCCCGGCGGAACTGCCTGTATTGGTATTCGTCCCGGTAGTGGGCTTCGCTGTGGGCGTGCTGGTTGCGGTGGGTGCCAATGTTGCGGCTGTTGTCGGTTGGATACTGGCGATTGGATTTTCGGTCACAATCGGCTCAGGGGTATTTTGCGCCTGTTCTGCCAGCAAACGGCAGCCTGATAAACTTATGATCAGCAATAAGACGAGACCCAGATAACGCATTGAAAATTTAGCTCCTGTGTTGGTGAACGACTCTGAAATATAAGACGTTAGAACACAGGCTTTGGTTCATAAAAAGGTGATAAATTCGCATTAAGCCGCAAAAATCAAGGGTGTCATGCGTTTTAAATCGGCGGTAGCAAGAAGCAATGGTAGTAACTTGACGGATACACATTCAGAGGAACCCTGTATGTGAACCTTAATATGTATCCGCCCCTCGTGCAGCGAGCAACTTCAGCCGTCGCCCGCCACAACTTTATTGTAGCGACATGTTTGTAATTTGCGATAATTAATTAAGATTTTTTAAATCTTTTTACTATCTTAATAATATTTCACGCTTTCTACAATCACTTATACAAATCACGTTAAGTTGATACAGGCAAGGATATTGCCCGCCCCTTACGAAAATCAGCCTTCAATCAGGGGCAGTTTTAGTCTGTTCAATGAGGGTATGCGATTTCGTTAGCTCAGAACTTGCCTTGCCTATCTATAAAATTGACAACTGCAAAGCCGCTGATTATCGGCTATGCTTGCGGTTGCCTTTAATCATCATTACCCAAACAACAGACTATGACTATTCTCATCACCGGGGCAGCCGGCAAATTGGGCAGCACCTTACTCCAACAATTGCAAGACCAACAGCAGGTTATTGGCACTGATTTACCCGAATTGGACATCAGTGATTTTGCCGCGACACGCGCTTTTATCGCCCAGCATCAACCGAGTGTTGTTATCCATGTGGCGGCATGGACAGATGTGGATGGCTGCGCCCGTGACCCACAGCGGGCGATTCGCATCAATGGATTTGGGGCGCAAAATGTCGCTATCGCCGCCGCCGCTATTGGTGCTGCCATCGTGTATATCAGCAGCAATGAAGTCTTTGATGGCACTCAGCGCCGCCCCTATTACGAATATGACCGCTGTCAGCCCATTAATCCCTATGGTTACAGCAAATGGGTCGGCGAACAAGCCGTTGCCCAAGTTAATCCGCGTCATTATATCGTGCGGACAGCATGGTTATTCGCGCATGGGGGGCGCAATTTTATCCAAGCCATTTTGGGGGCAGCACAAGCCAATAAACCCCTCAAAATTGTGATTGATGAAATTGCCAACCCAACCTATACCGACGATTTGGCGACGGCACTGGTGGCGCTCATCGCTACCGGGCGGTATGGTACTTATCATTTGGTCAATGAAGGGGCGGTCTCGCGCTATGAATTTGGGCGTTATGCCTTAGAACGTGCTGGCTTCGGGGCGCTACCGATTGAGCGTATCACGCGCACCGAATGGCAGCGCCCGTCTACGCCGCCCATCTACGCCGGATTAGCCAATCTGGCGGCTGCCAGCGTTGGGATTACGCTGCGTCCTTGGCAAGCGGCGGTGGATGCCTTTTTACAACGCGAAGGGTATTTGAAGTAGGAACTCAAGGGTAAAACAATATGATTGCGCTCGACTAGATTTTTCGCTCTCGGTTGATGTGCAGACTAAACACATCGGGACGGGCATAATGCCCTGTAACATCGAGCGCCATATTTTCCCGGATAATCATGCCTAAATCCAAGTCGGCGGTCAGAATAACGTCTTCATTAAAAACAGGACCTGCCAGATAATCGCCATTCGGGGCAATAATGGCACTGCCGCCGCGCTGCACAAAGTCTTCTGGCAAAATAGTGCCAGCAATAGATAATTGAGCAGGGATAGCTTTTGCTCGCAAAAGACTGCCCGCCGCCAAAACAAAAGTACGTCCTTCATGAGCGTAATGCCGGCTGGCAATTTGCAGCATATCTTTGACTGTGGGCCACGCTGCGATATGGATTTGTTCGGCGCTTTGGTGCAATGTGTGTCGTGCCAATGGCATCCAATGTTCCCAACACACCAATCCGCCCACACGCCCGACCGCTGTCTCTACAGCTTGTAAGCCTGCGCCATCCCCCATTCCCCACACCATGCGCTCGGTAAAGGTGGGAACAAGTTTGCGATGATGATTCACGATTTCGCCATTTGCATCTATCGTGACCAGCGTATTATACAAGGTGCCATATCCGGCACGATTGGCGATGCGTTCATTTATCCCCATCACCACCACCACACCCAGTTGTTTGGCAGCAGCTTGGAGTTGCTGCATCTCTGCGCCGTGCAGGGTGGGGCTATTTTCATACAATTGCTGGAAAACTTGTTTAGTAGGTTCATGATTCCATAAGCCCATATCCGAGCAAATATCCAGCCAAACGGGATAGCCCGGCAGCCATGTTTCGCCAAAGGTGATGAGTTTAGCCCCTTTGTGGGCGGCGCTATGCAGCAAATCGAGCGATTTTGTCAGTGTTTCTGGCAGGTTATAGTACACAGGCTCAGATTGAATAATAGCGGCAGTAACAATTTGCGCCATGTTAAATCTCTTGGTGGGGAAACAGATAGATAAAAATGAGAAGTGAATGGGGCGTATGGCAAGCATACACCCCGATGATGCCTTTATTTATGGCGCATGTTCAAAATGAGTGGTTTTCTGTAGGGACACGGCATGCCGTGTCCCTGCAAATTGGCATTTTTCACCCAATCTGGACATGAACGTTATTTATACAAAGCCCGGCACCAACAACGGGCTACCACCGACATTCAGATAATAATGGGGAATCCAGCCCACGCCGAACACTTCCACATGAATATCTTTTTTGTAGGTGGTAATCGTTTGTTCTTCAATTTGGTTGGCAATCTGCACCCAACGGTCATTAATTTCGCGCAGTTTGCCTTCAAATTCTTGTTCCAGCGCAATCATCTGTTGTTCCACTTCACCGATGACTTGACGGCTCTCTGTCAGGTCGGCTTCGGCTTGGCGCTTCATCAAACTGGCGCGGCTCATACGCGAGAGGGTATAGTTCGTATACCCTTTAAAGATGCTCAACACCGCTTCGCCCGCAGTAAACATCTGCTCGCGTTTACGATCCCCGACTTCCAATTTTTCAGCATCAAGTTCGCGGCTCTTTTTGGTCAATTTTTCTTCCAGCTTGTCCATCATGCCGCCGTATTGTTTCGCCACTTTGTCCAGTTCGGCATCCCGTTTTTCGCGGGCAATCTGGTACACCTGCGCCTGAAATTCGCTCATATCGCGGTCAGGGTTGCCCGCAATCTTAAACATCGCATGATAGGGGATAATCAGCCGAGCAGTGTTATAGATAAAATCCAGCAGTTCTTTTTGCAGCGCCGCCAACCGTTTTTCATCCACCAAACCCAACGGCAGTTCTTGATACACCGCTTGGGCGAAAGCTGAACTGCTAATCTGGCGAGCATCAATCACCGATGCCTGAAATTGTTCCCAATGAATCAAGCCCTGCGTCTGTAAATCTGGGATATGAAAGGCATATTCACGGGTGGTATAGATGCCGCTGGTCTTTTGCTGATAGCGTACGGCTGCCTGTGCCAATAACACAGGCTTATATGCCATCGTCAAACTGCCGCCCCCACCGACGCGCTGCCCGGTTTGTTGGGCATATTGGGCAAGGGCTTGGTCAGCGGTGAGCGTGGCGGGCAAAAAATATTCCCGAATCACTGATGATACCGGCGGTTTTTGCTGCATTAAACCACCCGGTAGCCGCATGGATTGCGTCATGCCGGGGTCGCTGACCGGAGGCATACTGCCAGTTCCGGGATTCGTATAACCGCCCGGCACATTCTGAGCGCCGAATCCGGTCATCGGTGCGGGAGGCATGGGCGCATTATAGCCGCCATAGTTGGGCTGCTGCGAAAAACCGGGTGGGGGCGGCGGCGCAGCATTAAAACCGGGCGGCGGCGGGGGTGTCTGCGAAAAACCGGGTGGGGGCGGCGGCGCAGCATTATAACCAGTCATCGGCGGGGGTGGCGGTGCGCCATAACCCGTTGGATAGCCGGATTGCTGGGCGAAATTTTGCGGTTGCAGCGGTTGCGTATAATGCTGTTGTGCTTGCTGCTGCGCTAACCGCGCAATCAATTCTTGGCGCTGTGCCTGCATTAAATAACCGATTTGTTGGCGCGTGAGTGGACCCGCCAAATAACTCATCGTCCAGCGCGTATGCACCAGCACTGGTGCGCCCGATGTATGGACGTTTCGCATCAAAAATACGCGCGGCTGAATGCCCGCTACCAACGCTTCCACATCACGCAAATCCATCGAATCTTGTGCCGTTGCCAATGAACGCAAGCCATCCATCACTTTGGCACGGTCATTATCGCTCTGCAAGCGCCCGATGAACCACGTTCCAGCATTGGTCAGCCCTTTGTAATCCAAATCGCCCGGATTTTGGGTCGCCAAAATTAACCCCAAGCCGAAGGCACGGGCTTGTTTCAACAGCCGCATAAGGGGTTCTTTGGTGGGCGGATTTTTGGGATACGGCGGAAAATAGCCAAACATCTCATCAATATACAGCAATGCCCGCAGGCTGGGCGTACCACGTTCCATACGCATCCATGCAATGAGCGATTCCAGCAGCAGCGTGATAATAAACATGCGCTCTTGGTCGTTCAGATGGGCGATATAAAACACCGAAACACGCGGGCGTCCGTTGGGTTGGCGCAGCAGGCGATGAATATCCAGCGGTTCGCCCACCAGCCACGATTGGAACGACGGCGCAGCGATGATGTTATTCAGTTCCATTGCCAGCTTGTAGCGTTTTTTCTCAGGCATGGCTTGTTCGACCGGAAAAACGCCCAATTTTTCAAACGGCGGGCGCTGAATCTGCAAGACAATATCTTCCAGCGTCAAATCGCGCATTTGCCGCCAGTTATATTCCATGATGGTCGAAAGCAGCACATGTTCGACATCTTTCACAGGCTGGAACGACATGCCGCCAAGCGCAAACAACGCCGTAACAATGCCGCTGATGCGTTCCCGCGTGGATTCGGCTTCGGTATTCCAATCAATGCGCGGCGCACGCAGCGATGCCAAAATGCTAATCGGCAAGCCCGCATCCGAACCGGGCGTATACACGCTGATTTGCGATGCCAGTTTCATCCAATTGATTCTATCCGGCACAATGCCCCAACTTTGCAAACCATCACGCCAGCGGCGGGCAACATCGGCGGCATACATATTTTCGTCC
>JALHOR010000007.1:59361-100646 GCA_022842885.1 Anaerolineae bacterium | reverse complement strand
CATCCACTTTTTTGTAGGCTTATCGCAAAAAATCGTCTGCCAATATTGCCTCTAAGTCACTCAATGGCAGGCGCACAACAAATGAGCCAGCAGCATACGGCGCGACCTGATACGGCGGAAAATAGAGAATTAATTCGCTCATCGTCAGCGCAAAATGCTGATAATTCGCCGGGTTTTCGCCCGTGCCATCTTCCAACCATTGTTCGTCCAGCATCTCCCCAAGCGTTTCTTGAATTTGCGCTTGCACCAACGGCTTAATCGTAGCAAATACATCGGCATCCGGCGCGAACACGTCCATGAAGGTCACTTCAACGTTTTGGGTGACATCAAACGTGAAGGTTTTATAATATGTATTGGGATGAGCGCCACCTGTATATTCATAGATGGAAAAAACCAGCCCCTGAATATCGTCTGAGAAGTAAAATTCCTCATGGGTAATCGTCAGGGTATACGGCGCAGAAACGGGGATAGGCTCTGCCAAAATCATGATAAACGTCTGATAGTAATCTTGCAAAAAAGTATCCACCATCGCTTGCAAGTCTGGGTTATCACCAAATGTCAGCGGAACATCTATGTTGATTTCAAGGCTTATTTGCAGCGCACACTGGTTTCTACTATTATCCCAATTGCCGCCCCGCAAATAACACATTTCTTCGGGCGACCCCGGCGGTGGTTCTTGCGCGTTGGTTAGCACACTGAACCCGCATAGCACCAAAATAGCATACAGCAAACGCTTAAGCATCAGCATGTCTCCTAAAATAGTTTGCAGAATCGCAGCATCGAAAGTTTCCCGGCGTGGCAACCGTGAGGGTTATGGGGATGCACCTTTGGTTATTGTTCGGGTGTAGATGTTGGTTCAAGAGTAATGGTATCGGCGTTGATGAGCGTCATGACGCTGGGAGAAGCAATGATAATTGGCGTAATCTGTCCGTCTCCCTCCACATCATAAGCGATTTTTGTTTTATCAGGACTAATAGCAACTCCGTAGATGGGTGTACCCAGATCAATTTCTCTGAGTAAACTAAGGGATGAAGTCGCCCATATCTTGATAAAACCGTCTCTTGATATGCTCGTGAATTGCGTACCATCGGTATTGAAAAATATGCCAAATATAATACCCTCAGCATTTTCTGCTGAGGAATCACTACCTTGCAAAGGCGCAGAAAACAGCGGATTCGAGCTACTACTATCGATAATCAATATTTTTCCTTGATATGTACCAACTGCAATTTTGGTATTGTTTGGATGCCATGCAATACGACTCACAATATCTTCATCTGGGAGTTGCCCAATTCCAATTGGATTCGTGTAACTAGCGTTGCGGATTTCCAGAGCATGGCTTATTCCAAGTGTCGCAATTTTAGTCTGGTTGGGGCTCCATTGAATATCAGAAACACTTGGAGTAAAAAATGTGCTAATAATCTGATAATTGTCTTGAGTGTAATCATTGTTAATACTGGCAGAAATAATATATCCATTGCCGGTCTGATAAGATAATGCAACGATACGCTGCCCACTCGGGCTCCAACTAATTGGACCCATAAAGATACCAATTCCTGGGAAATCTTTAACAAGTTGTCCTGTTTGTGAGACCCAAATACGCAAACCATCCCCAATAGTGCTAGTTGCAATTCGTCGCCCATCGGGACTCCAACTAATTTCAAATATCAGGTTATTGTGAGCAACAAACGAGATTGTGTTTCCAGTTTGTGTATTCAATATTCGAACTGTTCCATCCCCGTACCCACTGGCGAGATAGATACCATCAGGACTCCATGATTGGGCATAGGCAACTGAACCTTGTTGAGCATGAGCAACTGTTACGCCAGTAATTAATACCAAGAGTATCCATAGTTTCTGTATATTTAATCTCATGAGCGTCATTTCTTTACAGGGATTAATTCTGACGTATATAGCCCTATTTTACCGCTACCCACTGCTTAACCATGCTCTAAAACCCACCGCTTGCCCGCTGAATTGCTGCTGATTTTCACGGACGCCACTGCGGGCTGAATTCATCTTCGGGGGTGTTTGTTAGCCGGGTGAAATCGTTGCCGGAGTGATGCACGGTATAAATATCCGAATTTTGGTTGTGCCGGGCGCTGAACAACAGCCATTGTCCATCGGGCGAAAGGGTGTAACCCGCGACGAGAAAATCGCCTGCCATCATGGGCTGCGTAGTTTTGTTATCAAGTGCTGCCCAATACAAGGCTTTGCGTCCACCATGCCGCGCCAATAAAAATAAACCGGCGCTGTCTGCCGCCCAAACTGGTGCGGATTCATCGGCAGGCTGCGCGTTGAATTGCCTTTGTTCGCCCGTTGTCATATCCAGCACATAAATTTCTTCACTCTTGAGCGAATCGCCGCTGGATGAAAATGCCAGATAGCGCCCGTCCGGCGACCATGCGGGTCCCGTCAGCACGAACCAGCGATTATGCGTCAGGATGGTTTCGGTCTGCGTTGCCAAATCCAAAAGATGCAATTCATGATGCCCGCTATAGCCCGCAATGAACGCGATGCTTGCCCCCTGCGGCGACCACGCAAAATGCCGGACATAGGTCGCACCGACAGCGACTTCTTGAAAATTCAGCGTGGTCATATCGGTTAAATAGAGTTGTGGATTGCTGGCGGCACGCCCAATCATCGCCAACCATTTGCCATCTGCTGACCACGCCGCGCCCGATTCGGGATAGGGCAGCGCCAAAGGATGTACCCGCTGATTGACCACATCTAGCAGCGTGACCGTGCGAAATGTCGGTGATACGAGTGCCAACCAATTGCCATCAGGCGACCATGACATTAGGCTGAGGCTATACCCGGTGAGCAGCGATATTTCGATATGTTGTTCCATATCGCGCAAAAAAACATCGCCATATTCAACCGATGGTGGCAGTCCGGCGATTTCGCGCAAGAAGGCGATTTGCGGCGCGGCGTGTTTCATGTGCGGCGCGAGCCAGACCACGCCCACCACCAACAGCGCCATCAGCAGCAGCACTGCCGCCATGAGCCGTAACATGGTGAACGTGAAATAACGGAAAAGAGGCACGCTTTTTGCCTATGAATAGCCGTAAAAACTTAATCGCCGCTGACAGGTTGTGGCTGTAACATTTTCCGGGCAGGTACGCCTTGCCATTGGGGTGCATTGGCTGGCACTTCGCGGAATAAGCGATTCAAATAGTCGTGATATTCCACTTCTAGGCTGTGGCGGGCGGCGTTGGTATAACGCTGTTTGTTCACCGCAATTTCTTGCTCGATGCGTGCTTGAAGATCCGTTGGCAGTTGATAATTGCCCGTGATGCGATGCGCGACAATCTGGGCTTGGGTATCGGCAAGGGGCCAAATGCATCCCTGCGGTTGCAGCAAGCCAATGAAATACAATGTCGGATGCTCTGCCGGGAAAACGCGCAGATATAACGGCACATCCCCGCTGCTGAAATCAACAATCTTCGTATCGAAAAATGGAAAGGTGATGCGATAGCCCGTGCCAGCGATAATCACATCGTACTCTTCGGCAGTGCCATCTACAAAATGAACGGTTTTGCCATCCAAGCGGGCAATGTCCTTGCGCGGGTGAATATCGCCATGCCGCAAATAATAGAGTAGTTGCGAATTGGCGACGGGGTGCGTATCCAGAATATCATGGTCGGGTTTGGGCAAGCCATAACGCGCATTCCCGCCCGTCAGCAACCACCACATCAACCAAGTGGTGCGCTTACGAATGCCACGCGGCAGCCACGCAAATTTGGCATTGACCACATCCGGCGGCTCGCCAAAAACAATTTTGGGGATAACATAATACCCGCGCCGCCAACTGAGCGCCGCAAAATCGGTAATGCGGCAAATATCGCACACAATATCACACGCCGAATTGCCCCCGCCAATGACCAACACGCGCTTTCCCCGGAAAGGCAAGCTGTTTTTATAATAATGCGAATGCAGCATCTCGCCCGTAAATTCGCCCGGATATTGCGGCATTTGGGGATTCCAATGATGCCCGCTGGCAACAATCAGATGGTCAAAGTGTTCAATACGCCCATCGCCCAATGTGATACGCCAGCTATCGTCAGCTTGTTTTTCGGCGCTAGCGACTTGCGTATGAAATTGAATATAGTCCGTTACGCCAAAATGCCGTGCATAATTCTGAAAATAGTCTTTGAGTAGGGCGTGTCCGGGATAATCGGGATAATCTTCCGGCATAGGAAAATCGTGATACTGCGACATGCGCCGACTGCTGATGATATGGGCGCTTTCGTAGACGCTGGAATGCGTTGGTTCAGGCGAATACAGCCAATTACCGCCAACTTCGCCATTTTTATCGTAGACCACAAAATTGGTATGCCCCACTTGCAGCAGATGTTTTGCCGCCGTAATGCCCGAAGGTCCCGCGCCGATAATACACACTCGCGCTTCTTTGCCGATTTTCATCAGAATACCCTCAACAAGATTTTTACGGTCTATTTTTATCTAACGCCGATTCGATTGTAGCGGGCAAATGGGGGGATGGCAATTTGATTTTGTAAAAGTTGACAGATTATTTTGAATATTACATATAATAAAAATCTGAAATTAGCCAAACTGCATATCTGAATAAACTGTTGTAAAATTTTGGTTTTCTAAATCTGATTGGGAAATCGTAAAATAGATAATACCCCCATCAGCCCACATCATTTCTGTATAATTATCGCTGGCAATTTGGCAAAGTAGTCGCGTATTTGATTGGGTTATGGGAGCTTGGATGGGGTCACAATAACCCAATAATTTATGATTAGGAGTAAATCCTAATTTACGAGTCATAATGAAATTGAAGTCAGAATAAACATTATCGAATCGCTCAAATTCCTCTGCTGTCCAATCCAAATTCATCAATACTGGGTCGCGGGCATATTCGTATGCACGGGGAAGCGACAGGATGTGGGTAAAATTAACTGAGGCAGATTTGAATGTTTTAATGCCACTGGGTGCAAGCTGTCTCTTTAATACAGACGGTGTGCCATTAAAGTACAACACCTGCGAAAAATTGGGTTCTTTGCTAAGTTGCCACGGCAACTCTACGTGAGAACCACCCAGCTTGTCTTGCCAACCAAATACAGAGAAAAAATATAATATGCCAGTAGCTGGTAGGGATGTTTTCGGTAAAGAAATAGGAATTTCAGCAAGATTGATTTGTGCCAAAAAAGCCAGCGGTTTGCCATTGAAATGAGGATATGTCCAATCGGGAGGTAAATCGGGAGAGCCACCCAATTTTGATTGTCCTAGATGAAGTTGTGCCTCATCAATAGGACTTGTACGTAGAAGAATCGCTGATTGAATAAGCGATTCAATTTCTTGGTGTTTGTTCTTCAGCTTGTTTAAATAAATCAATGTATGAATGGCTTGCCGCATTGTTAAAGGCTGCTCGGCAATGTGAACAAGTTGCATATCATGCTCATTGAGTTGTTGGATGCAAATCTCGTATGAGTCATCAAGGAGTTTGATTAATTCTGCTTCGGATAATGTTCCATCAAGTAAAACCTCCACCCATTTCCAATCATTGCCTTCCCATCGCATGGTTTTAGAAATCTGCATAGCCGGGTCATTTTGCCGACCTTCTAACATGCTGATTTTGCACCGTAGCAAAAGTCGAATAGGCGTTTCGTCTAGGAAAAAGTGGGCAAAATGCAACAAAAATTGACCTAAAATGTGATAGCTTGGATGCGCTTCGCCAAATGTTATGGATGGAATAATCCCCGGCTTTGCTGAACAGTAGGCTTGTAAACTTTTAACCAAAACGGTTGCTGGTTTTTGCATGTTCGCGGCTTTTCTTACTTTGAACTGCTTTTCATCACATCACTTTTATAGATACCTTCGCTTGTCACTGCCGCCGGAATTGTCTCGGTGCTGTTTTTATAGGCTGCCGCTTCTGCCGCTTTGCGTTTGTCTTTATCCGCACTCTCGCCCAGATAAAATTCACCCGCATATAGCCATGCCACGCGCCCGGCGATGAGTGTTGCCACTGGTACGCCTATCCCAACCGCCGCAAAGGGGGTACAAATCAGCGTGACGAGTCCCGCCAACAAGGTGATGATACGCCGATAATATTTGAATGCGAGGCGCGGAAAATATTCTTGAAAAACAAGCCGATTCAGCCACTTGATGAGCAGGATATTCAGTGCCGCAATGATGGGCGTGATAATGAGGCTATAAACAATGCCGCCAATAGCAATCGCAATACTACTTGCGATGAATGTGGAAGGGTGAATAGTATAAGGGGAACGATTAGCAAAATCAAACAGCAAGATAAATAGCCCAAATACACCAAGTATGGGGAATCCCCATTTTAGCTGCCGATAAAACTGGCGTAGATACCATTCCTTCATGCCTGTTTCTATCGGGTGATTTTCTTCAGCAACAACGTCTTCATTTTTACGTTTGGTGATGCGCCCGATATGCCAATCAGCGTAGTGATGCGTGGCATAAGCAGCCGCCATGCTCGCAACGATAACGGCAGGTGCGCCATACAGCAGCATGATTATATTCAGGAAATTACGAGCCGTTTCGTAATCGGGTAAGTCGTAAAATGGGTGAATCAATGCCAGTAGGACTAGATACAAGCCACCAAACATTATTGGTGCTGTCAAAATACCCGTCAATAGCGTTAAGCGCCGCCGATAGGCTGTGTGTTCGGTATCGTAGCGCAGGAAAAAAGCGTTATACAGCATCACCAACAACCCAATGATAAAGCCACCATAAGCACCACCGAGACTGCCTAACACAAGACCAGTTAATGTCCCAATCACTGGATACATCATTGTGCCAGCCAATATGCCGGTTAGCGTACCGTAGCTCAAGCCTGCCCAAATAAAATACAAGAGGGTATCGAAAGGTTTTGACATGAAAATATCGCCTGTTCTATTTTAATCAGTATAAGTGAAGAACAGGCGGCTTTATCACCCAATTTGTGGGGAAAGTCTAGTGTTTCATCCAATAAATATCTTGATACTATCTTCCTTACCTCACCCCCTGCCCCTCTCCATGCAATGGAGAGGGGAGTCGGAGCAACGACGTTTTCAAGTCCCCTCTCTACGAAGTGGAGAGGGGATTTAGGGGTGAGGTCTGGATTTAGATTTTACGTAGACAAACGAATAACACTGCCATTTTTTGCCGATTCATACGCCCCGAAGACCAACCGCAGCGTCTTGAGATTATCATCGCCAGTAGTTTCGCCCGCTTCTAAGCCATGTAGTGCCCGCGCTAAATTCAGTTGGCACGGATAAATGCTGGCATGAACCAAATCATATTCGGGGTCTGCCCATGCATAACGCGGCGGTTTGTGACGCTGTGCTAATGTGCCGTGTCCTTTTAGCGTCTCCCGAATCCAGAAATCATGCGTCAATTCCAAAAAGCCGTTTTCGCCTTCAATTTCGATGTATGTTTCTGGGAAACGGTCATGTTCACGCGGCGAAGCATAACTCATCTCACACACGACGGTGATGCCGTCACCCATCGTCATCATCACGGTTGCCACATCTTCGCCTTGAATATCAGCGTGGACGCGGGTGGTCTGGGCGTAAAGCGTGCTGGCTTCACCGAATAAAAAGCGGGCAGTATCCAAAATATGCGTGCCAATGTCGGTTAAAATAAATTGTTCGAGTTCTTTCAAAAAGGGTTGATTATCAAACACCGCAAAACTATTGCGATAATCCACCCGCGCCCGGAAAACCCGCCCAATTCGCCCGCTGTTTAATGCCGCTTTCAATTGGCGAATCGGGTGCTGCCAGCGCCAATTTTCGTTGATATACAACGGCACATTGGCGTGTTTGCAGGCGTTTACCAGCGCGACACTTTCTTCCAGCGTGGTTGCCATCGGTTTTTGGCAGATGACGGGCAAGCCGCGCTCGGTTGCCATTTTCGTAAAGGGATAATGTGTCTCGACATTGGTGCAAATATCTACAAAATCAAGTTTTTCGGTATCGAGCAGTTTTTCCGCGTCGTCATACACGGCGGTTTCCGGGATGCCAAGCTCTTTTGCCAGCGCCAACGCCTTAGAGCGCGTGCGATTATACAGCGCCACACACTCCACGAGTTCGGTTTGCTGCCAGCCGCCCAATTGATAGCGCGACCAGAAGCCCGTCCCGAATAACGCAAATTTGAGTTTTTGGGTCATACGATAAGAACCTTTAGGGAATGAAACTAAACATCGTAACTGCTTAGGTTGTTTTTAGCCCTCACCCTAAATCCCTCTCCCGCAGGAGAGGGACTTTAACCCCTATGCAGGTCTTATCTCCCCTTCTCCTTGGGGAGAAGGGGCGGGGGATGAGGGCTAAGTAGTTTCTAAACATCAATCAATGTTCGCAAATACGCCACACTGTGCTGCACATAATCGGTTTCTTTAGCAATTGTCGCTGTCATCGTCGCTTCCGGTTCTAGCCACGTTTCGATGATAGCGTTAAACTCGCGCCCGTGCTGATGTAATGTCTTGAGCAACCAAGGCACATCCAACATGCCTTGTCCGGCGGGTGCGCCTGTAATCTCAAAGCCCATATTATGCCGCGCCCGCCGAATCACAAATTCTTTCACATGCAGATTCACGACATATGGCGCTAGGGTTTTGACCACCACTTCGGGACCTTCCAAAGAGCCAAACGAATTAACCGTATCCAAGCAAATGCCCACATTCGGATGATTCAATGCCGCCAAAATATCAGCCAAGGTTTGCACTTTGAAGCGGTCGTGATTTTCGATAGCTAACGTGATATGGGCTTGCTCAAATAAGGGCAATTGTGGGCGCAGCAGGGCGATTATGTCTTCCGGCGTAGGGTGATGGTCAGCAGTATCAACGACAACACGCAGGATAGGCGAACCGAAAAAGCGTGCCTGTTCCAGATACGTTTGCAAATGCTCTGGCAAAATCCCGCGTGTGCCAACTTCGATAAGCATCTGCCGCTGGTCTGCCTCGCGGCGCAGCGCGTTCTGGTCAGCCTCGCTCAACAGGTGTAGCGGCAGGTTATCCGCAATTTGAACCAATTTTAGCCCCAAGTCGGCGGCAAAACGCAGCAAACCAAAGGCATCTATTGGGTTAATGGGCGCTTCAAAGCCCGGCACACCAATCGCCCATGCCACGCCGTAACTGCCTAAACCGAGCATCGTCATAAACGCACCCCAAGCAACAGATGTATCACGCGCTGTATCGCTGGTGGCGTGCCGAGATACGCCCACAACGTAAAAACATCATGGGCAACATCGTCTAGGTCAGTGCCACCTTGCAACGTGCGTCCGGTGCATTCCATCTCACCAAACGCATTGTTGCCGCCAAATTCGCCACCATCGTTATACACATGCACCGAATGTCCATTGACACCGGGTTTATCGGGCGGTTCTTCAGCGTAGCGATTCGATGGATTATTGAAGAAACTACGAATCAGCACCACCTCGCGTCCATCGGGCAGCGCGTGATGATATGCCATGCGTCCGGTCATACTGAAGGCTTGATAGCCGATTTTGTATTGGCGCTTGCCCGTAATATTGAGGCGCAAATGCGGCACATCACCAAAGTGCAACTGCCGCGCTTCATCCGGCACATCACCAAAATAATCCGATGCTTGCACGACAGGCAGACACGGGATAAGCAACTGCCCACCCGCGTTTAATTGCACCAGATTCCACGCTTCGCTGACGGTATTTGCCTGAGTTCCCGCCAGTATGACGTGATGTTCATAACCAAAATAGGCAATATCTGATAGAGAGTCATTCAAATGCCGCAACGGATTCGCCGCCGATTTTAACGTATTTGCCACACTAAGGATTTGTTCGCCGCTGGCAAGGTTGTAGGCATGTAAACGCATGGTCGCGTTCCAACCTAAATAATCGGCGGTATTTGATGCAGTTTGCAGCGCATACTCGCCCGGATCCATTTGGGGCGGTACAACCAGTGTTCCCCAAAAATCGTTCCGGTCACGCACGTTATATTGGATTTCCGGCGCAATCCAGATGCGTTCCCCGCCCAGATTCCAGTTGCCCTGTGCCACAAACTGTTTAAATCCCGCCACCGTGTCAAACGCGGCGCTGTTCGTCCACAACAAATTTTTGGCATCGAATGTGGGGAAAAGCCCCAAAATGCGCCCACCGCGCTGCGTGATGAGCGCCACTGCTGCGCCCTGCAACGGCAAAATATGATAGTGTTCGCCTGCTTCGCGCAAAATGGTGGTTAAATGGGCTAAAGTCGGCATGGGCATTTATTTCAGGCTGTCGGTAATTTGTGCCACGCTGCGTTTGAGCGCATCCAAATTCATGATGTTCTCTTTCCAATCGGGCTTGAAGATTTTTTCATATGCCTGCTGAATCGCCAGTTTCGCCCCATCGCTGAACGGGAAACCGGAGAAGCCAAAAATAATCGCAAATTCAATGCGGGCATGACCTGATAAAAATTCCCACGCGGCTTCTGCCGGGACGCCCATTTTTACGGCTTCATCGTAAGCCTCTTTGATGGCAGAAATGCACGTCGCCGCAAAAGTCTCCACCAATGCCGGTTCGAGAATCGCCATTTGTTCAACCGTGATACGATAATTGTTCATGACCGGGGCATACATCGCACGGGCAATACCATCGCCTTTATCCCAATCGCTTTCAGGACCGCGATGCAGCGCCGACACAATATGATGTTTTGCCTTCACGCCACCGAACCAATCGGTGCGGGCTTCTTCGGTCACTTCGTCGCCAAACAGCGGGGGATGGCATGGATGTGAAACATAATAGGTCAAATCGTCGCGCAGGGGGATGACTTCAGCATACGCGGCTGCCGGGTCAAGGCTGATGACCATTGTGCCGGGCTTGAGTGTCGGAATCATCTCGTGGGTAATTTTGCCAATCAGTTTATCGGGCAGTGCCAAAATCACGGCTTCTGCTTGTGCCGAGGCTTCTGCTTGGGGCGTGGGGGTTAGCCCGCGCTTTGCCAGATTCGCAATGCCCAATTCGCTGACTTCGACATAATACAGCGTATATGTATCGGGGTGCTTCATCAAATTATCGGTGATGCGGCAGCCCATCTTGCCGCCCGCGCCCATGATTGCAATATGGATAGTCATATCCTGTAACTCCTGTTTGGGAAAATATAAATTTCACCACAGAGACACGGAGACCACAGAGGTGTCACAGAGAAAGGGTTTCTTTGTGTCCTTTGTGTCTTCGTGGTTCAAAATAATTAATCGCCGCCCGCAGTGCTGGCGGATACCGGGCGAATGAAACGACGCTTGAGGCGTTTTTGGCTGGCTTCGCGCAAGCTATCAAAAAAGATGGCTAAGAAAATCACCACCGCTTTGACCATCGGTTGCAGATAAAGATTCACCAGATTAAATTGCAAGCCCGTTTGTACCATCTGAATCAGCAATGCGCCGACAAATGTGCCAAACACATTGCCGACACCGCCAAACAAACTGGTGCCACCCAAGACTGCCGCCGCAATCGCATCAAATTCGCGCCCTTCGCCAAAACTGCGGTCTACGCGCCCACCCAACTGCGAGACCAACACAAAACCCGCTAATCCCGCAAAAAAGCCACACAAGATATAAACCAGTGCCATCACGCGGTCAACATCAATGCCAGCTTTACGGGCGGCTTCTGGGTCATTGCCGATAGCGTAAATTTGTCGCCCGAACTGGGTGCGCGTCAGCAGCACATAACCCGCTAGCATCACCAAGGCGAACACGACAATCGGCATGGGAATAATGCCCAGAAAGAGCGTTTGCCCGAAATCATTCATTTTTTCGGGGAAGTCTATCTGTTTGGATTCAGTCAATGCCGTGCCGATGCCGCGCCCAATGATGAGTGTACCGAGAGTGGTCATGAACGGGATGATTTTGAGCCGGACGATGCAAAAGGCATTAAACGCCCCAAAAAGTGTTCCCACAATCAGCGAAATGATGAGCGCAGGCAAAACATCTATACCCGTCGAGCGCATCAACAAGCCCGACACTACCACTGAGAGATACATATTCGAGCCAACCGACAAATCAATGCCCGCCGTTAGCAGCACAAAGGTCATGCCCACCGCGACAATGCCGGTGAACGCGGCTTGTTTGATGATGTTGGTGATATTTTCTGGCGAATAAAACAACGGCGACCAAATACCAAAAATGATGAATACCACGATAAACAACACAATCGTGGAATTATTCAGCAGCAATTGGCGGATATTCATACGCGAATTCATGAAGCACTTCCTTCCGCCATCTCATCTAAAGTCGGCAGTTTTTCGCCAGTGGGTATCGCGGCAGTCTCACGGAAGGCGGCACGCAAAATACGTTCTTCGTTAAACTCATTGCGCCCAAACTGCCCATAAATTTCACCGCGACTCATCACCAGAATGCGGTCACAGATGCCGATGAGTTCGTCTAATTCGGACGAGATAATCAACACACCGCTGCCTTCAGCGGCAAGCTGATTGATAATCGCATAAATTTCGTATTTCGCGCCGACATCAATACCGCGTGTCGGCTCATCCATGATAAAAATTGCCGGGCGCGAGAGCAACCATTTGGCGATGACGACTTTTTGTTGGTTGCCGCCGCTGAGTGCCTTGGCATTTTGCAGCGCGATATTGCCGCTTTTGAGTTGCAACGTGTTTGCCATGTGCTGCGCGTTATCCAGCAACTCACGCCTATCAATCACCAACAGCGGCGTGCGGGCAAATTCCGGCAATGCCACCAAACCGATATTGTTGGCGATGTCTATGTTCATCAGCAAACCTTCTTCGCGCCGATTTTCTGTCACGAAAGCGATGCGGTTGCGAATGCTGCTTTGTGGCGATAAATTGTTGAGCGCGACCCCTTCCACGCGAATATCACCGACTTCAAATGGATCGAGTCCAAAAATCATGCGGGCAAGTTCTGTCCGTCCCGACCCCATCAACCCGAATAAGCCCAACACTTCGCCCTTATGCAATTGCAGATGAATATTTTCGACGATACCTGCGGCGCTGACACCGTGAATATCCAAGACCAATTCGGTTGAGGGCGGCGTACTGCGCGGGGGATAAAGCTGTTCGATGCTGCGCCCGACCATCAGCGCAATCATGCGATTCACATCAAATGCTGCGGTGGGTTCGTGTGCCATCAATTGTCCATCGCGCATCACAGCAAGGCTATCGCTCAGTTTGAGGATGTCGTTAAGGATATGCGAGATATAGATGATGGCTTTGCCTTGTTCTTTGAGTTGGCGCATGATGGCAAAGAGCCGTTCTGTCTCGCGGGCAGTCAGCGACGTGGTGGGTTCATCAAAGATGATGAGTTCGGCATCTTGGTACAATGCCCGCGCAATTTCCACCAATTGGCGTTCACCGGGCGAGATGCGCTCAATCTGTGTTTCCGGTGCTATCTCCAACCCGACGGCTTGCAACAAATCACGGGTTTTGTTTTTAATCGTTACCCGGTCAATCATGCCCCAACGGGTGCGCGGGAAAGCATCAATAAAAATATTTTCCGCAATGGAAAGATTGGTAAACAAATTCAATTCTTGATGAATGAAGGCAATGCCGTTTTTATTGGCATCGGCGGGGGTGCGCGGCGTATATGGCTTGCCCTTCAGGAGCATCTCACCGCTATCGGCAGGGACTACACCCCCAATGAGATTCATTAGCGTGGATTTGCCCGCGCCGTTCTGCCCAATCAAGCCTAAAATTTCGCCGGGATGCACCGCCAGCGTGACACTTTTTACCGCACTAATGCCGAAGAAGGCTTTAGAAAGCGCGTTAATTTGCAGGAGAGGCGTGGTCATACGCGCTGCTCCTGATTCGCTACACGGGTACGGATAATATCTAATAATGCCGCCACCAGAATAAACGCCCCTTTAACAGCATCAATTATGAAGGGCGATAAGCGCATGGCATTCAAGATATTCAGCAGCAGCACAAAAAATGCCACACCAAAAAATGTGCCGCGTATCGAGCCTTTACCGCCAAACAAACTCGTGCCGCCAATCACTGCCGCACCGATGATGTCTAACAGGAGATTGTTAGGGAATGACGGTTGCCCGATTTCTAAACGTCCTGAATACAAGACGGATGCCATCGCCGCGCAGAAGCCGCAGAACATATACACGCGGATAATCACGCTTTGGGTAGGCACGCCGGATACTTCGGCGGCTTTACGATTGGTGCCAATCGAAAACATGCGCCGACCAAAGACGGTACGGCTGAGGAGAAACTGGGCGACGACCGCCAACCCAGCGGCGATCATAAAAGGATAGGTGATGAAGGGTAAAATATCGCGGCGGGCAATATCCGGTGTTAGCTTGGCTCCCAGATAAATCGAGACAATATCGCCTTTGCCCAACGTCACATAGGCTTCTGGAATGCCGGAAATATTGCGCGATTGCGTCAGCCATAATGCTAACGCCGCAAAAAATGTCGAAGTAACCAGCGTCACCATGAAGGGCGCGAGATTAAAGCGCGTGATGGCAACACCATTTAACCACCCGATAAACGTCCCGATGAGCAGCATCGTTAAAACAGCGGCTGGCACTGCCAACGGATTGCCTGCTAAGACACCGCCCGCTTCGGTCATGAGGCTGCCCCACACCGGGCTTTTATCGAAAAATGCCGGGTCAAGATTTTCTGCCATGACCAATGCCCCGGCGACGCTGGTAATGCCCATCACGGCAATCACCGATAAATCAATGCCACCGATAATCAGGACAAACGTCTGCCCAATAGCAACCGCCAGCAGGGGCCAAAAATTTTGAATCTGGTTGGTGATGCTCGCCGGATTGGAGAGCGTTGGGTAAAAAATCGAAGCGACTAAGAAAAAAAGCAGCGTTAAGTATAAAACAAAATAATCTGAGACCAATAATCGGCGTAACATGCCGATTCCGCCTGAGAACCTGTCGGAGCGTTTTGCCTTGTTGGTCAGGGCAAAAGCTGAATCAGGGCTGAGTTTGTCTTGAACGATTGCCACTGTGGTTTCCCTCAAATCATACGGACAAATTTGCGCCATTGGGCGGGCAGTACCCGCCCAACAGTTATCGCCTAGTCGTTATTGGTCGAGGAAGCCATCGTCATACAACACGCAGCCCCACATATCTGACCGTTGGAAGAAAATATTGCCAGCAGTCAGCGCGAAGCCGGGGTCAAGCAGCACTTCGTTGGGGGCTGTTTCGCCCGCTTCAATCGCTTGGAGCAAACGGTTCATCGTCAATTCAGCTTCCAAGAACAAGTTCTGGACACCGGTAGCATCCACATAGCCTTGGTCAATCAACTGGCACGCCGTCGCATCACCATCTAACCCTGCCAACAAGACGTGACCGGGTTGACCCATCGGTACCCACATACCACGCGGTTCCAGCACGGAACGGATGGTGGGGAATAGGAAGTCCGAGGATGTGAAGATGAAGTCCACATTCGGGTTCGCTGTGATAGCGGCTTCTAAGTTCGCCAATGCAGTGGCGGCGTCCCATTCAGTTGCCACTTCAATCGGCTCATTGAACAGACCGGGATAGCGTTCATTGTAGCGCGTAATCACATTAAAGAACCCGTCGCGGCGACCAATGGCATTCGTATCTTGCAGAGCGCCCACCAGAATCAGCGGGGTCACAGCTTCGCCCGTAATTTCAAATTGGCGCAGAGCTTTCTGGGCAATAAATTCAACCGCTTGTTCCGTCGCACTCACATTATCAGCAACGACAATCACGCCGGCGCTGCGGTCATTGGGCGGACGATTAAAGACGGCTATCGGCACATCATTTTCTTGGGCTTCGGCAACAATCGTGTTGGCACTATCGCCATCTTGCGGGATGATGATGATGCCATCTACGCCTTGCGCGATGCATTCCCGAATTTGTTCCAGTTGGCGGTTGGGGTCTTCATTGGCGTTGTATTCCAACACTTCAATCCCCTGACCACGCAAGGTTTCGGTGATGGCGCGATGCCCGGCAACCCAGAATTCGGTTTCCAAATCTTGGAAGCCAAAACAAATCGTCACATCAGTTTGGGCGCTGACCACGCCAAACGACACGACTACGGACAACACTGCAATGACGAAAAGCCCTAAGTATTTCATAGACGTTTTCATTAGGAGTCTGCTCCTCAACATAAAATATACAAAAAGACTAGCATTTCGACGACACATTGACTGATAAATGGTGTGCTGCTGCCTGCCTCCTGTGTAGTGTGAGTAAAGCCCTTCGTTATCATCCTTAAAGGATGTCGAAAGCAATGTAAAATTGCATATTGTATACAATCTCATTTTAAATGGATATTGCATATTGTATACAATTTACGCGCCAGCAAAAATCTTGGGTACTGCGTACAGCTTATTTCAAAATGGCTTTTTGCAGGGGTGAGGTATGCCTCGCCGCTACCGAAAGAACTGAATTTTGAAAGGGCTTTTATCTTTAAATATTAGACTAACCGCTGAATTGCTAGCGTACACTCATCCAAGACGCGCTGGTTAATGCGCCGATTTTCACTTTTTACCTGCTCTAAATCGTGAGCAATATACGCTTGTAAAATGCTTTGGTGGTCTACGATGGCGCGATGCTCATCAAAATTAGGATGTCCTTCGGCACGGAGGTATAAGACCGCTGCAATTTGTGCCACTAATTCTTGCCAATGGCGCATCAGGTGCGGGTGACGACTGGCATTGATGAGATATTGGTGAAATGCCATATCCGTCGTGCGAACCTGCTTATAATCTGCCTGTTCAATGTAGAGTTTTTGGAGGGCGATGAGATTGCGAAGTTCGGCGTAGTCCTCTTCGGTCAGGCGATTAATCGTCAATTCTGCCGCGAAATTTTCTAGGTTAATCCGCATGGTGAATAATGCCGTAACATCTTCGACATCAAAAGCCCGCACGAAGCAACCGCGATGGGGTATCGAGAAGACCAACGATTCGCGCTCTAATAAAATGAGGGCTTCGCGGACGGGGGTACGGCTAACGCCCAACTGGCGCGTGAGGGTGGCTTCGGCGATGTGGTCATTGGGTTTCAGCCGTCCCTCAATAATAGCGGTGCGGATTTGGTCAGCGACTTGTTCACGCAGGCTGACTGCCCGAATTTGAGAAAACAGCGACATAATGATGTCTTTTTATAAGTGTATGTTTCAATAAAAACATATTTATACACAGTCTATTTTGTATAATTGTATGCAATCTTGAGTGCGGATGCAAGAATGGGAATTTTTTCACAAAGTGAGGAAAAAATAAAAGGCTTATCCATGAAGATAAGCCTTTTATCATTTACGATGGAAGCGCCGGGGACCCGCCCCCCGGGTCCAACGGACTCGAATCGCGCACGTCTACGTGTGTAGTTTGCTATTTCATCTCGTCAGGGGCTATCCCGGCAAACACGGTATGCCCCCAACCAGCCGATCCTTTCTTTGCTCTGGGTCATCAGCGTTACCAGTAGCGCACTCTGCCTTTGTCACGCCCCTCACCCCCCGGACAGATGCGGTGAGTGGGAACGGTTGGCTATCTTAAGAGCCAACGCCCTTAGCTGTGTTTAGGCAGCCAGAGCATAGCGATTGTTGTTCGCATTTATCTTTTGTTGCCCGTTTTACGTGTCAGGCGCACGACACGCAGTGCGGCTTCAGCCTCCGCTGTCGAATCTAAAGTCGCTCCCGTTGCGAACAGTATAACAGACTTGCGCCAAATGTTAAGCCCAAATTATGTAAAAACGGCGTAAGAAATGGCGCAACAGGTCATAACAGGGCAAAGGTGGGTTTTTCTCCAAATAACTTGTCGTTATGAGACCAGTAATATTTATTTAATGCGTGATTTATGGTAATATGAGAGCAATAAAAATCGGATAATTGGAGAGATTCTTATCCAATGGCGGCGCATCTCGACATCACACGCACCTTAGAAAAGGGTGTTTTGGTAGATTTAATTATTGAAGGGGATGGGTTTGAGCCGCCCCAAGTGACATTAGATTTAAGTGACCCCGACGATACGGTGCGGGCAGTGTTGGTACAAATCCAAACGATGGGTTGGCGTATCATAGACGAAACTATGATAAGGGATACGGATACCGAGCAGATGATACGGTATACATTGGGTAGGCGCTAAAGTGCGTCTCATGCTGTCTGGATGGACTCTAAGGGAATATTGTTATGCCCATCACCATAGACTGGGGTAATTACGAAGAAACCTTTGTCGTTTGGAAATTTGAATTATTTTGGACATGGGATGAGATGTATAATGCCCTCGCTACCCTACGCTCACTACTGGCACAAAAAACCGTACCCTGTCATATTGTCGTAGATACGCGCCGCTGTATGATGCCCAGCAGTGGTCTAATCTCGAATATCCAAAATGTTCCGCGCTATATGCCCACCAATGTGGATTTGGTCGTGGTCATTGCCACCCATAATCTGCTCTATTCGTTGAATCAAACCTTAAAACGCATCGGTATCATGTTTCCCGGCAAAATCATCTTCGTCGAAACAGTGGATGCCGCCTACAACCTTGTTGATACTGAAGAAGATGTTTGAATAGAGGGGCGCTCTATTTCTCATTATTATCAGGAGATACTTCATGGATACGCGCTTTATCCAGACCAATGGCATTCAACTGGCATATACGGACATCGGCACAGGCGCGAAAACGCTGTTCATGATGCATGGACTAACTGCCAATCGCTATAACTTTGGCGGGCTAATCCGGCATGGTTTGGCAGATGGTTTGCGCGTGATTCTGGTGGATTTGCGCGGACGCGGCATGAGCGATAAGCCGCTAACGGGTTACACGATGGCAGACCACGCCGCTGATATTTTGGGCATGTTGGATGCGCTGCATTTAGACAGCGTAATCATGGGTGGGCATTCTTTTGGTGGTTTGCTGACCATGTATCTGACGGCGCATCATCCTGAGCGCGTGCAAAAACAGGTGATTCTGGATGCCGGGTTAGAAGCGACGGATAGCGGTGTATTGGAAAAAATTCGCCCGTCGCTGGAACGCTTAGGCAAGCCGATTCCGTCTTTTGAACAATTCATCACCGCTATCAAAGCCTCCCCCTATTACGAAAATAAAGTTTGGGATGATGACATCGAGATGTTTTATCGGCAGGATATGGTAGAACAACCTGATGGCAGCGTGATGTCGCGCTGTCGTGCCGATGCCATTGAAGCGGCAGTGAAAGGTGTTATCAGCGACGATTGGCAAAATATTATCCCCAAAGCGGCTGCTCCGGCGGTATTGATTCATGCATCGGGCAATATCGGGCAACTTCCCCCCATTCTTTCGCTTGAAGGCGCCCAGAACACCGTCCGTTTGCTGCCCAATTGCCAATATGTGCCTGTTGGCGGCAACCATGTGACGATGGTCTATGGCGACCACGCGCCGCAAGTCGTGAACGCCATTCATGAATTTGTGATGGGCTGAGGTATTTTTGGGGGATGATTTAGATTTATTCAACCCCAATCAGCAAACCGATTCTACCGGAAAACCTGCCTTGTTCCCACAGCCCAGAGGCAGCATGTCGCCAACACTACACCATAATCACCACTTTGCCACGCGCTCGCATGGTTTCCAGATAACGCATTGCTTCCGCCGTTTCGTTCAGGGGATAGCAGCGGTCAATCACGGGTTTCACTTTGCCTGTTTCAAGCAAATTCTGAATCGTCAGTAAGTCTTCTTGATTGGCTTGCGCCGTTCCCATCATGCCAATCTGCTGCCCATCGCGTTTTGAAACCAGTTTGCCCACCAATGCCACTTCGATAATACGAAGCATCGTCGTGAAACCTGCTACCACACCACGCCCCTGTGGTTTGAGGGCGCGTTGCAATTCAGCCACCGAACAATTGCCCACCGCATCAAAAATCAAATCATATTTTTGTCCGGTGCGCGTAAAATCGGTCTGGGTGTAATCAATTACTTGGTGTGCGCCAAGCGAGCGTACCAGTTCGAGATTGCGCGTGCTGCATACTGCCGTGACTTCTGCGCCACAAGCACAGGCATACTGCACCGCAAATGATCCAACGCCGCCGGATGCGCCGTTAATCACTACTTTTTCACCTGCCTGAATATGCCCGCTGTCCCGCAACCCTTGTATTGCCGTAAACCCGACCACCGGGGTAGATGCCGCGCCTTCAAACGAGACATGAGCAGGTTTTAATGCCAAGAATGCTTCAGGTATACACACATACTCAGCAAACGATCCTAAACCACTATCGAACATCTCCCCGAACACCTCATCACCTATTTTAAACTGGGTCACATGTTGACCCACTGCGACAACCCGCCCAGCAACATCGGCACCCAGTCGGTCATGGCGCGGTTTAAAGAGTCCGGCTTCTAGGCGGGCAAGGAAGGGTTCGCCCCGCATCAGATGCCAGTCCAACGGATTGACTGACGCCGCCACCACTTTTACTTTCACTTCATTGTCTTTAGGTGTTGGCTCAGGAACATTTTCCAAGCGGAGTACATCGGGTGATCCGTATTGTTTATAGATGATAGCTTTCATAGACTTTCTTTATTGCCCTTGTATAAATTGCCTCATGTGGGCTTAATACGGGCAAACATCAGGTGGGGTTGTAAGGCATGAGCCGCGTAAACGCATGTCGAATGTGCCGCCATCTTTAGCCGATTCCTAGCGATTTTACCCGCACAGTTTATAATATCGTGAAAATTTAATGCACAATCCGTAACATAGGTGGCGGATTCGTGTTTCTATATGTCAGAATTTTCACATTAAACAGGACAGATTTTTGGCGCTGTGCCGCCGCACAAAAACTATTTTTGTTATCTGGCATAGGGGCTGAAAACTGAAAAGGTTTATTAAGGGATACGGTTATGGTCGTGCAAATTGCTCATCATTTATGCGATGGTTATATGTTGAAGTGGGTGTTCGCGGCAGGTGTGTCATGGTTGGCGCATCACCGTGAGCGTGTCAACAATATGAATGTGTTCCCAGTGCCAGATGGCGATACGGGAACGAATATGCTGTTGACGATTCAAAAGGCGTACAGCCAAATCCAATATCTGGAAGAAGCGCATATCGGGTTAATGAGCCGCGCCTTGGCAGATGGCGCATTAATGGGCGCACGCGGCAACTCTGGTACGATTTTGTCTATGCTGCTGCGCGGGTTTGCCTTGGGGCTGGAACGCCGCGAAATCATGGACTCGGCAGCATTTGCGGAAGCCTGCCAGAAAGCTGTGGAATATGCTTATCAGCGCGTGAGCAGCGTCATGAAACCTGTTGAAGGCACGATTTTGACCGTCGCCCGCGAAGCCGCTGCCGCCGTCCAAGAAAGTGCCGAATTTGAAACCAGTTTGCGCGTGTTGTTATCCGAGATGATCAATGCTGCTTATCAATCGTTGGAACGCACGCCGGAACTGCTGCCCGTCCTCAAACAAGCAGGTGTCGTTGATTCGGGTGGCATGGGATTGGTGATGATTTTGGAAGGCATGAAACGCCTGCTGGATGGTGAACCGGTTTCTTATGATGGTTATGAGGGTAATGGCGTCGTCATGTCAGAGGTTGCCCATTGGCAAGAGGCACTTGAACCCGAAGACGAAGATGGTTATGGCTATGACGTTCAATTTTTGATGATTGGCGAGAGCTTGGATGTGCATCAAATCAGCCAAGAGATTAGCCGCATGGGTTGGTCGCCGCTAATAGAAGGTGATGAGCGCCTCATCAAAGTCCATATTCATGTCCATAATCCGGGCGACCCTATCAGTTATGCGATTGGTTTAGGCGTGCAGTTGGATGATATTGTGGTCGAGAATATGCAGGCACAATATTTGCGCTACGTGCAATCCCGCGAAAACCGCGAAGACCGCGCCCGCCGCCAAGTAGATGGGGTCGCCATTATCACTGTAGCTCGCAGTGATGGCATCAAGCGCGTGATGGAAGAATATGGCGCGGCGTTCATCATTGAAGGCGGGCAGACCATGAACCCCGGCACTGAAGATTTTTTGAACGCCATCGAGTCGTTGGATACGGATGAGATTATTTTGCTGCCCAACAATGGCAACGTGATTATGGCAGCAGAGCAGGCAGCAGCATTGGCGCATGGTCGGCGTGTGCGCGTGGTGCATAACAAGACCATTCCGCAAGGTATCGCGGCGCTCATCGCTTATGGCGATGCCCAACAAAACCATGCCAATTTGGATATGATGCATGATGCCATGCTCGAAGCGACCCACAGCGTCATTAGCTGCGAAATCACCACAGCAACGCGCACTGTTACAATAGATGATATTGAGGTCGTGGAAGGCAGTCTCATTGGCTTGTTGAATGGTAAATTGGCAGTAACCGGGCGCGATATTTCCGAAGTCATGCGCGGTGTGCTGCATCGCGCCCATGCCGAAGACCACGAAATTGCCACGCTCTATTATGGTGCCGGTGTGAGTGCCGCCGCTGCCAGCGCCCTCGCTGCCACGCTTGCCGACGAATTTGAGCATTTGGAATTTGAAGTGGTCGCGGGTGGGCAACCGTTGTATCCATATATGATTAGTATTGAGTAGCTGTTAGCCATTAGCCTTTGGTTCAACTTCAAAACGAGTGAAAAATTCGATGAGCGTAGGGGAGGGTTTAGAAACCCTCCCCTACAAAAATACATTTTCTGGACATGAGTCTTAAAGTTTGGCAGCAATCACACCAATTTGTATTAAACATCTACAAAGTGACTGCTCATTTTCCGACTGAAGAACGATACTATAGGATGAATTGGTAATTGCCTTAACGACCATCCGAAAAATGCTTGCAGTCTTTATTAAAACGCTACGGCAGTAGCCAAAAGCCAACCGCTAAAAGCCAATAGCCACTATGAAAATCCACATCGTTACCGATAGCAGCGCCTGGTTCACCAATCCTCGGATGGTCACGCAATATCCGGTGACGGTCGTGCCGAATCGCCTTCAGATTATGGGCAAAAGTTACCGCGAAGGCATTGATGTTCCTGTAGATGAGATGATGCGGTTGATTGCAACGCAGCTACAGCCGCCCAAACTGGTCGCGCCCACTGTTGCTGAATTTGCCGCTATTTATACGCAAGTGGCAAAAAATGCCGATGCCATTATCTCGATTCATGCCTCGCGGGAGATGACCGAAAGTTGGCAACATGCCCGCGAAGCCAGCCAACAATTATCTGGGGCTTGCCCCATTGCCGTGATTGATTCGCGCTCGATTTGTATTGGACAGGGGATGCTGGTCAAATTTGCCGGGCAGATACTTCAGAGTGGGCAAGACGATTTTGAGGCAATTGTGCAAACGGTTCGCGGTGCCGTAGACCGCATTTACACCCAATATGTCGTCGAATCGCTGGCGTTTATCCAGCATAATCAATTTTTAGATGCTTCGCATGTATTGTTAGCGACGATGCTGGGGGCGAAACCCCTGTTAAGCATTGAAGATGGCAAGATGCAAGTGGTTGAAAAAACGCGCACGCGCTCCCAAGCATTAGATCGGCTGGTCGAATTTGTCGCTGAGTTTGAAGCGTTAGACGATGTGGCGATTGTGCAATTTCGCCCCCATATCACCGAGCAAACGCGCACCTTGCAAGACCGCTTGGCGATTGCTTTTCCGGGGCGGCATTTCCCGTATACATTGTATAATGGTTCACTCGCATCGCTGATTGGCACGGATGCGATTGGCGTGGTGGTGCTGGAAAGCGAGATTGAAGAAGATGTTTTTGAGTAGCAGCTATTTCAAAAGCTGATTCTTGGTAACACCATAACGGATTATTTTATTTATCAAACATCCCCTAATCACTTATTTTCAAGAGCGAGGTCTTATGAGCAGTTTTAAAAAAATTCGTGTTTTTACCGATAGTGTGGGCGATATTCCCGACGATTTGCTCAAAAAATGGAATATTGGCGTTATCCCCACCTATGTCAATTTTGATGGCAAAAGTTATGCGGATGATGGCAAAGAACTTGACCGCGATGAGTTCTACCGGAAAATCCCGCAGATGAAAGAATTTCCCACCACAGCCGCGCCATCGCCTGCCGTTGCCGAGCAAATGTTGCTGGAAGGCATCAAGGGGTATGACCATATTGTCAGCGTCAATATTCCGCCGCAACTGAGTACCACGATTAACAACGTCAAATTGGGCGCACAGGCGCTCCCAGAAGGCAGCGTGACTATCCTAGATAGCGGCAGTCTGACTATGGCAAGCGGCTATCAGGCGCTAGTGGCAGCGGAAGTGGCTGCCGCTACCGGGGATGTGCAGCAGGTGGTGGATGCGGTTGCTCGCGCCAAAAAACACATCAAACTGTATGCGCTGATTGCCGATTTGGATTATTTGCGGCGCAGTGGGCGCGTGAATGCTGCAGTGGCTTTTGCCGGCTCGCTGCTGCAACTCAAACTCATTTTGGATGTACATGATGGCTTGGTGGAGCCAGTGCATCGCATTCGTACTTTCAAAAAAGCGGTAGACAAGCTCAAGGAAGTAACTCGCGCTCAAGCACCGTTAGATCGCCTCGTCATTATGCATATCCAGAACGAAGAAGGTGCCGCAGAACTGAAGCGTGATTTGAGTGATATTTTGCCGCCAGAAGTGATTACGATTGTCGCGGGTCCCAGCTTGGGAACGCATATCGGGCCCGGGTCATTGGGGGTAGTTACCCTGAACGCCGGGTGGCGCAAAAAATAGAGAATGTCAGAAAACCTTAATATGACATTGTGCCGCATTGCGGAGTTCATAGTTCTGCAATACACTTTTCGGTAATTTCTGATGAGACCTTATATTGAGGCAAATCATGGACGAGATTATCTACGACCTAATTGAAAGTCCTGACCCAAAAGACCGTAAACGGGCGATTAAGCTGCTGGCACAAGACGGTAGCCAAGACGCAATTAAAGTATTGGCACAATTATATAAACAAGAGACTGACCCGGACATCAAAGAGTTAGCGGTGAAAGCCGGGCAGTATATCAAAAAACAGCAACTCGCTGGCAATTGGGAAGGTGGCGGACGCCAACTCACCCCCGACCCTGACCCCAAGGCTGCGCCAAAGGTCGAAGTATCGCCTGCACGCGAAAAAGAAGCCAAGTCGCTGATGGATCAAGCATTGGATTATCTCATGAACGATAATCGGGTGAAAGCCGTTGCCACTGCCCGCAAAGCCTTCATGATGAATCCCAACTTGCAACACGATGATTATTACATGGGCGTTGCCAACGAAGTCACCGGGCGCGATAAAGAAGAAACTATCGCCATGCTGACGACGCCTGAACCCAAAAGCGGCAAAGAAAAACCCAAGCGCAAGAATAGCGAAGGCGCAACTGATGATGCCACTTGGGGCGAGGCGCTGACGGATTTGGCGATTTATGGCTTGGTCAATGCCGCCATTGTCATTGTCGGGATGCTGCTGTTGATTCAATTAGTGGCACCCCCCTTGCGCGAAGCCATCGCTACATTGCCGCCGCCACCGCCTTCTGAATTTGGCAGTTTTGAAGAGATGCAAGCACAAAATCAACAAGAAATGCTCATGGCGCTCAGTGGCTTTTTGGCAGGCGCAGGCATTGTTCTGAGCATTATTTACGGTGTGATTTATGGTATCTTTGCAATTGTGGCGCTGTTGATTCAGCTATTTTTCATCCACATTGCCGCTACAATGGTGCTGAGTGGTGAAGGGACTTTCCCACGTCTCATACGCAAAATCACTAATTTTGTCACGGTGGTCAGTGTCATTTCATCTGTGCTGGGATTTATTTTCATCTATGTGACGTTTAATTCCATGCTCAGTACGACTCTCACTGCGACTTCTGATGCGGCAGCAATGGATATGATGTCGAACATAACCGGCATATCCGGCATCTTGGGGTTGATTTCTTTCATCGGCGGCATTGTGGTTTTCTCTATGTATTGTAATCGCATTGGCGAAGCCTACGATTTTGGCGCGGGCAAAGGTTGCCTCTCGCTTATCATCAGCAGTATTATGCTGTCGGCATTATCGTGTGTGGTGCAATTGGCGTGCAGTTCTATTCTTCAGCAAGCCATCGTGAATGCCATGATGTCCTCACCGTCTGGTTTCTGATACCGTTTTGATACCCAAACAGCGCCCCCTTAGACGGGGCGTTTTTGATTCCATATGCCGTGCTACAATAAAAAGAGTGACTAGCAGGAGCGTATTGTATGGCTGCATTACCTTTGGCAGTATTACATTTGAATGAATGGACAGAAGACGAGTATCTAGAATTTGAAGAATACTCAGAGATAAGGCATGAATATCTGCGAGGTCTGGTGTACGCCATGTCTGGTGCCAGTGAACCGCATATTGATGTAGTCAGTAATCTGACGAGACTTTTAGGAAACCAACTTCTTGAACGTCCATGTAAAGTCTATTCCAACGACATGCAGGTAAAAGTGAGCGCAGCCCGTCTTTATGCTTATCCTGATGTGGTGGTAGTGTGTGGGGAAAGACAGTTTGCGCCCGGAAAAAAAGCGATTCTCTTAAACCCAACGTTACTTATCGAAGTATTATCCCCTTCTACCGAAAAATATGACCGCACAGGCAAATTCCGGAGTTATCAATCGCTCGATTCGTTACAAGAATATGTGCTAGTTTCGCAGGATAAAGCACAGATTGAACGCTACTTGCGGCAAGAGATTGGCGGCGAATGGACATTAACCGAAGCGGCAGGTTTGGACACTATTTTAGAACTGCCTTCTATCGGTTGCACGCTGACATTATCGGATGTGTATCGCAAAGTCGAGTTTGGGAGTTAATCAGGAGAAGGATGTATGGCAGCCTATCCCCGGCATGAGTGGACAGAAAAGCAATACCTGAGTTTTGAGCGTGGCAGCGACTCCCGCCACGAGTTTTATGATGGTGATGTTTTTGCGATGGCAGGCGCGAGTCGCAAGCATGTTCGTGTCAATGGGAATGCTTTCGCTAGTCTCCATGCTCAATTGCGCGATAAAAACTGCACAATTTATATGACAGATATACGGGTGCGAATCAGTGCAAAAACCTATGTGTATCCAGATGTTGTTGTTGTTTGTGGCGCGGAAAAATTTTTAGATGAGGAAGTAGATACCTTAATCAACCCAACACTCGTTGTCGAAGTGTTGTCGCCTTCAACGGAAAAACATGACCGCACGGGCAAATTTCAGCAATATCAACTGTTAGACTCGTTACAAGAATATCTACTGGTTTCGCAGGATAAAGCACAAGTTGAACGCTACTTGCGGCAAGAGAATGGCGAATGGGCATTCACTGAAATCACTGGTTTAGAGGCAACCTTAGAACTGCCTTCTATCGGATGCACTTTATCGTTAGCCGATGTGTATGAAAAAGTTGAGTTTGGAGATGCCAAAGAGGAAGAGAGTCTTTAATAATGCCCTCTAAAGATAAATGTTACAATCAAGTTGTTCGGGCATTGCAAAAAGCCAATTGGCATGTTCCTCCTGAACCTCACTCGATTTATGTACCCGGCAAACGAAGCCCATTGTTGGCAGATATTCGTGCAGTTCAAAATGAAAAAACGATTATTATTGTAGAAGTAAAGTGCTTTGCTGATAACATCTTCCATGAATTATATACCGCTATTGGACAATATCTGCTCTATCGAAGCATCCTAAAACAAGCTGGTTCAACACTGCCGCTATATCTAGCAGTGCCAGTTTCAGCGTATAAAGATATTTTTTCAACAATCGCGCAATCTGTTGTTGAAGAAATTCGTATGAAATTACTGGTGGTAGATATGACCAAAGAGGAGATTGTTCAATGGATAGAATAATAAATGCACCTATTAAAAAGCTCTCGCTGACACAAATTGTTAAAGATGAGGTTGCTTTGTATCAGGCAAGCAGCGACATCTCTCAATTTTATGCGTTGTTGGATGACGACCATCAACGCTATGGCATTATTGTGGTGGAGAATGACCGTGAATTGGATATGTCGGTATGGGTGTTTATGATGGCGCGGGTGGTAGATGAGTGGATCATTATTGAAGAAGATACATCTCTGAATAAACACCTGTTTGAAACCCTGATGGCGCGGGGTATTCCACGAGACCAAATCATTCTGGCTTATCGGGGTGAAACGCTACCTGAGTTTGTATCTGAAACGGAGTGATTTTTGCACATCATCCTCACCCATAACAACGCTGATTTTGATGCGATCGCCTCTATGTTGGGCGCATGGAAACTGACGCCCGCTGCCACGCCCGTGCTGCCCGTGCGCCAGAACGCCAATGTGGGCGAATTTTTGGCGTTGTATCGGAGTGGGCTGCCCTTCGTGAATTGGCAGGATTTTAAAACGCGGCACATCGCCCAAATCACCCTGACTGATACGCAGACTGTGCCGCAAGTCCGCAATGCCAAACCGAATACGCCTGTGCATATCATCGAACATCATGCCCCAGAACGTGACCCCGCAGCGCATGAACACCTCGAGTATTATCCATTGGGGGCAATAACGACGTATTTTGTCGAACAGATTCAAGCGCGGCACATCGCTTTAACGCCGCTGGAAGCAACCTTATTGGCGTTAGGCATTTACGAAGATACCGGCATGTTGACCTATGGTGGCACAACGGCACGCGATGCGCGGGCAATTGCGTGGCTGTTGGATAATGGCGCAATGCTGGATAGTGTACGGCGCTTTTTGGAACATCCCTTAAATGATGAACAGCAGGCACTTTTTAAGACGCTGCTGGAACATACCGAGACGCTGCTGATTCAGGGCTATACCGTTATCGTTGCCAGCACGCAGCTTGATTTTAATATGCATGGCATCAACAGTGTGGCGGCATCCTTGCGCGAGATTTTGGATTGTACGGCGCTAATCGTGCTGGTGCAAATGCCGGAAGTCGTACAGTTGGTGGCACGCAGCGCCGATGATGCCGTGAATGTCGGCATGGTGGCACAGCATTTGGGCGGCGGTGGGCATGTTCGCGCTGCGGCAGCGGCGATTCATGGCAAAACACTCTCCGAAGTACGCGACACGATTCGCGCAATGCTGGTGGAACAGATTCAGCCTGCGGTGCGCGTTGCTGATTTGATGTCATATCACCCGCGCACGGTTCGCGCCGAAGAAATTGTCAAAGACATGGTGCCACTGCTGCGACGAATCGGGCATGAGGGCTATCCGGTTTTGGACGAGTCGCGGCAAGTGGTGGGGTTGCTCACGCGGCGCGATGCCGATAGAGCCGTAGAACACGGACTCAGCAGCGCCACTGTGCGCGAAGTGATGCAAAGTGGCACGCATACACTCACGCCCGATGCCTCTGTACCAACGCTGGAAGAACTCATGGTTAGTAGCGGGTGGGGGCAAATTCCCATTGTGGATGCTGCCGGAAAACTAACCGGCATCGTCACGCGCACCGATTTAATCAAACATCATGCCCGCACGCAAAAAACCAGTGTGCCACCGCAACCGATGGTCACGCGCTTGCAGATGGCAGAAGTGCTAGGCGAAAATACGGCTGCTTTAATTGACATTGTTGCCACCCACGCCCAGCAGCAACATTTGACGCTGCATCTGATTGGTGGCACAGTGCGCGATATTTTGCTGAATCGTTATAACCAAGATATTGATTTTGTCGTCGAAGGCGATGGCATTGCTTTCGCCCAAAAATTACACGCCCACTATGGCGGCAAATTGCACACCCACGCGCCGTTTGGCACAGCAAAATGGCACTTGGATGACGATGTGCGGCAAAAATTACAGCTAAAATCATCGCCGGAACATCTCGATTTCGTGACGGCTCGTAACGAATTTTATGCTCATCCAACCGCACTCCCAACGGTCTACAGCGGCAGCATCAAACTGGATGTCGCACGGCGCGATTTTACGCTGAATACGCTGGCAGTTCAGGTGAGTCCTGCCGGGACATTTGGGCGCATTCTGGATGTGTTTGGGGGCGTTGCCGATTTGGAGGCGGGCATTATCCGGGTGCTGCACAGCCTAAGTTTTGTGGATGACCCCACGCGCATGTTACGGGCAGTGCGCTTCGCAGAACGGCTCAATTTCACGATTGAGCCACGTACCGCTGAATTGATGCAAACCGCATTACCGATGCTGCGGCGCATCACCGGGGAACGCTTACGCAACGAATTATCGCTGATATTGTACGAAGTCACGCCGGAACGCGCTTTATACCAATTGGATATTTTGGGGATTTTGAAAGCGATTCATCCAGCACTGCGCTTTGATGAAACGATGGTGGAGGCGTTGAATAGCATTCGTGAAAAATATAGCGCAGGGGCGAGACATGTCTCGCCCCTACAAATTGCTGACAATAGCGAAACGTTGTATTTCGCGGCGTGGTTCGCGCAGTTGGAGGATGTGGCAGGCATTTGTGAACGCTTGCTCTTTGGCGCGACTGACACACGCTTATTCGTCAGTGTGGCAACCTTATATCGGGAACAAGCACGATTACTGGATAAAACCGCCAGAATCAGCGAAACGGTGCATTGGTTAGAAACATTTCCGCCGGAGGCATTGCCACTGATGATGTATCTGCTGGAGGAGGCAGCACAAACACAATTGGCATTCTATCAAGACAAACTGCAACTGCGTCCCCTGACGGACGGCAACCGATTGATTACATTGGGCTTGAAGCCGGGAAAACAATTCAAAACAATTCTGGATGCGCTGCGCGATGCATGGTTAGATGGCGTTATCCAGACTGCCAGCGATGAGGAGGCGTTATTGCAGCGGCTAATTCAGCAATCGCTGCGTTGAATCTTATTAGCAGGGCAACATACCAAATTATGACGCAACATTAAGGCATTATCATATTTAACACAGGTCTTTGGATGATATAATATGAAGGATGAAAAATTGATAATGTAAGGTCGGCTGATGAGTGATGTTTTCATCCATAACACAGACCCACAGACTCTTTTCCAAAACATTGATGAGAAATTGCAGTCGGGCGAAATCAGTGCGATGCAAGGGATTGTGCTGCTGCAAGGACTGCTGCGCTCTTTGACCGACCATACCACCGATGAACTCCGCTTGATGGCAATAGTTGCTCATAAAATTGGGGTGTTGTATACGATTACGGGCGATATTAAAGCCAGTAATCAATATTATGAATTAACTCGTGGGTATTTTGAACGTTTAGACCGCCCGGTAGCCGTGCTTCATACCGATTTGAATATTGCTTTAAATTTAGTGCGCTATGGGCGTTATGAGCAGTTGATCGCCTTGTTCCAAAGTATTGATGAGCGCGGTGCTGCTTTGACGGACACCAGACGCTATGTGGTCATCGCTTATGCCCAACTTTATGGCATAGCATGTCGCATCAAACAAGGGAATTTTGCACCTGATGCGATGATTAAAGTGGTGCTAGGGTTGCAAGGTACTCTTGATAAAAATGCCGAAACTATTGATACGGAAAATTTTAACCGCTTGTATGCCGAAACTTATATCACCCTAGTAGATCTGTGTATCCGCAAGAACGATTTTGCCGCTGCCCACCAAGCCATCACCGCCGCCCATCCTTATACCCAATCCGATCATATTTTGGTGGGGATGTTGCAACAGTCCTATGGGGAATTTATCGCTTTTTTCCCGGATACTGAATTAGGCAATGACTCCAATAAATATTATGAAGCCGCCCGGCAAGCCTTTCAAAAAGAAAAAATTTATGAATACATCGGACATGCCTTTTTTAGCCAAGGGTATAGTGCCGCCAAGTGTGGTCAAAATCACCATGCCCGTTATTTTTTCCGGCAAGCCATCGCCTATTATGCCGGACGCGACGTAGCATTCCGGTTGCAGCAGGCGCAGCGGGCAATTAATGTCTTGGCGGAAGATGGTCAATTGGATATGCCGAAACCGTTTTTCGTCGGGGAATGAGCGTCTTTGCTTAATCCTTAGGGCAAACACATTATTTTTTCATCAGTCTATAAAAGATAAGAAAGGTTCTATAGGGACACGGCATGCCGTGTCCCTACCCACAACACGCTTTTCACGCAATCTAGACATGCACCTTATTCTTCCTCATCCCCTTTTCGCCGCCGCTTGAGCAGGCTATTCACGGTGCTGCCTTCGCCGGCTTTGATGGTCGGTGGCGCTTCGGCAGGGGAGGGACGGCGTGGGCTGATGGGGGGTGTTTCGGTTGGGGCGGATGGCGCTTCGGGTGTTATGGTTGGCACAGCGTCCAATCGTTCTCGCGCTCTGCCACGAGCCTCTTTTAGCGCGGAGATACGCGCTGTTTGTTCAGTGTTGTCATGATTTTCGCCCAAGAGATATGCCCGCAAACGAGCAATATCGCTCTGGGTGATAATCAAACGCCGAATCGCAATATCTAAGGGCAGCAGCAGCGCCGCCAGCAATAATAACCAGGGCGCAACCGGAGCCGCCGCCGTGCGTAATTCACTCGTCAGCGCAAATGCCGCCGCCGGGTCAGTGCCAATCGCTTGCCCACCCGTGAGCGCCGCGATATTTTCTAGCAAGGTTTCATCCGACGCTGCTTGGATATATTCTGCCGAATAGCCCTGTACCCAGCCATTGACCTCATTAAATGTTACAGCTTCATCCTCCACAATGCCTTGCCCATTAATCGCCAGAAAATATGCGCCTTCGGCATCGGGCGTAAACCGCGCTTCGTAACGTCCGGGGGCGACTTGTTGCAGCGGCACGGTACGCGGTTCGTTATTCGGATTCAGGATAGAGGCTTCCAAAGCCAAGTTATTCAAAAATGCACCGTTATCATCGCGGGCATCCACCGTAATCACTGCTCGGTTATCGCGCATAATCACTTGTGTTTCCAGATTGTTCTGGGCAGTTTCTACGATAGACCAATTGACCACCTGCGCCCAAAAACGCGGGAAATCGTCCCACGCTGTCCATTGCGTTGCCCACCGCGAAGTAGCATCTGATGTGAAAGCAATGGCACGCCCCAAGCCATACTGCCACTGCGCCAAAATCGGGTCAGCGAAAGGGTCTTCGCCGCGTAGAATTGTTTGGGCAGTGACTTTGGGCGTGGTGGCGACATAGCCATCCAGCGGCGGTAAGGTGGTAATGCCCGCCATGATGGGGCTGTTGGCAGTCAGGCGCGGTGTAAAAGTGCCTTCTTCAATATAAGAGCGCGTCGCCAAGACCATTTCCATCGCAAAAATATTCGGAATTTGGCTGATGTCTGCCACCGTATGAAAATTGCCGCCGCCGACTTCGGTCATGCGCCGTAAAAAGACAGGCGGCGCAGTGCCGATGGCAATCACAGAAGTGGTAATGCCAAATGTGTCATGTAAATACTGCGTCAGTTCAATTAAGCCCAGGGGATTCGCACCGCCATCGGTGAGCAGAATAATGTGTTTGCGCTGCGATGTCTCATTGACAATATCTTTTTCGACCAAGCGCATCCCCGCCATAATATCCGTGCCACCGCCGGGGCGCAGCGTGCCGATGAGGTCTTGCATGGTGCGTTTATCGTCAATCGCTTGCAGCGGCACAACCCATGAACCGCCCGTATCAAACGACCCGATACCCGCGCGGTCAGTGGGTTGCAAAAAATCAATCGAGAGTGAAATCGCCCGTTTTGCCAATTCGATATTGGGGACACCACTTCTATCGGTCACGCTCATGCTGCCGGAACGGTCTATCAAATAGGCGATGGTCAATTGGGGAATGCGCTGCTGGTCACGAATTTGTACATCCACAGGCAGCGTTTCTTCCAGCGGCGTTTGATAATATCTGCCGGGTCCATACGAATCGGGACCACCGATAAAGACCAAACCACCACCTAAATCGCGCACATAACTTTGCAGGCGCGTCATTTGGGCATTAGAAAATTCGGTTGCTGCCACGTTGGCAATCAGGATGCTTTTATAGGCGGCTAAGGCAGCCGTGTCCGGCGGCAAACTGCCCGGTGTGCGAACATCTACAGCGATATTGGCGCTTTGTAAGGCGGGCAGCAGTTGGGCGATTTCGTCATCATCGTCGCTAATGAGCAGAACGCGCGGCGCACCGACCACCTGACTGAAGGCTGCCAGCGTGTTATTCTGGTTGATGCCATCGCCGGGCAGGATTAACTGGGCGGAAAAATTTAAAAAGCCGCTTTCGGTGGCGGTTTGCGTCAGGGTGTAGCTGGTGATGCCGGGGCGTAAATTGACAGTGGCTTCTTCGATAATGCTGCCGCCGGAAAAAATGAGCAATGTCGCATCGGTGGTTGCTTCAGCGCTGATACTTACGCTGATGTCAAATTCTTGTCCTTCGGTCACACGCGGCGGGGCATCCAATGCCGTGATACGAACATCGGCAACCGTTTCCCGCGAGAGTGGCACGACGCTGATTTCCACGCCAGAAGCCGCCGCCAACTGCGCTTTGGCGATAGCACTGCCCATTGTTTCGTCGCCATCGCTCAACAAAACGAGGCGGCGCACGGCATTCGCTGGAAATAACGAGATGCCTGTTTGAATCGCTTCGGCAATGTTGGTGTTGCCGGGTAACACTGTCGAAAGTACCGGACTAAATTCGGTGATGGCGCTAAAGGGTTTATCAATGGAAACATTTTCACCAAAGACGACCACTGCCCATTCGTCATCGGGGGCTTTGGTAGCGACGGCTGCCTGAATATACGCCATTTGGGCTTGCCGCGCTGCCGACCCGATGCTATCGGAGGCATCTACGAGAAAAACGACTGCCAATTTATCTATCGCCCGCACGACTTGCAGCCCCGCCAATGCCGCAATCAAACACACCACGATGAGGCTGCGGATAACGAGGCTGGCAATATCACGCCGCCGCCGAAAACGATAGCGCGGGAAGCCAATATACCAGACGATGGGCAACACCAGCCCCAAAAGGAGCGCCACAGGCGAAGCAAACGACATAATTACACCACAAAAAAGCCATGAACCGGTCAACAACGGTGTTGTTTAAAAACCGTGTGTGATGATTATACCGGAATTTAACGCTAACCTGTGCGGCTTTTGTGAAGAATGTGATTTTCTGATTTCATGCTTGGGGGTGATGCCAACTTATCGAGAGTTTATGCGATTTAATCTAAAACTTTTGATGGAATTATTGTAGAAAATTCGATTTGCAATTTGCAAAAGGGGACGTTATACTCGTTGCATTGTGGTTCTTTCCCATTAAGGACAACAAGCGATTGTTAGTACCAATCGCTTGCCGCACAGAATCACAATAACAACATATTCTTATTGTAATTTTAGCGTACAGGTACGCAACTGTACAGTTCTGGCTTGGTATTGTCGCCGCCCACTGCGGCGTTAGATACAGTGTGTTTATCTATTCTCAAGGAGTGTTGTTGCTTATGGTACGTCAATTCTATTTTATCGTCGGGCTGCTGACCGGGTTATTCCTGATGCATCAGTGGCACAAAACGCGGACGCAAGTCCAACCCCAACCCGAATACTCGTTGTTCGATATGCCCGTACCGCCGGATATGCTTGCCAGCGCCCAAGAATATGCAGAGTATCGCCGCGCTCGCAATTTGCAAATGTCGCCGGAAGAACGCGCTCGGATGCTCAAAGCCTACCGCGATGCCGGTCTCACGCCTGATGATTTTCTCAATTAAGGAGCGATACATCGTATGACCAGCCTGAAAGATATGAAAAATGGCGACCACGAATACCTAAAAAGTGAACTGCACAAGTTGGCGTTCAATCCGTTTTTACGCAGCGAATGGCGGGTACATTTTCGCAAGTTGTACCATGCGGCAGTAAATTCTGAATTGACGTTTCAGCATACGATTCGCCAATTGGAAGAAACCCATTTGGATTTTGGCGATTTGCCGTTGGATGAAGAATGGATAGCCGACTTGCCAGAGGATAACCTGCCGGGCGTGTATCGGGATGAGGACGAAGCGTAGTTCTTGCTAGGGAATACCCGCACTCTGCACAGTTTTTTCCACAAAACCAGAGTACGGATACCATTCCAAAAACGGGGGCGGCAGTTCAGAAAACTGACCGCCTCGTTTCGATTCATGATAATGCTAGGGCGGCAAAATGCCAGTGGTGAAATTTATGCCACTTTCACCACGACGGCATCAATCTCGTACTGTCCCATCGCGCGGGCAACCGAAATGCGGTGATGCCCATCGCGCACATAATACGTATCGCCCACCAGCAGCAATTCGACCGGGGGGAGCTTCACCCCTTTCATGTTCGCCACTGCCACACGCACCCAACGTTCTTCTAGGTGGTCGGCTCGCGGGTAAAAATCGGTGTCAAATTCGGTAGTACGATTTTCCGTGCCGCGAATGCAATCTAAGCACACAGTTTGAACGCCCACGTAGTGCTGTTCTATGATAGACTCGCTGCGAGCAGCGAAAGATTTTAACTGGCGCGACTTCGGTCTGAGTGCCGCCTGAAAGCGTTTGATGCGCCCGACATTCACCATGCGGTCAAACATCTGGCTGGCATGAACCCGTTCCTGAGCGTCATCGCTCCAACGGTTGTCTTTGTGCATGTTCATGGATTGCAGTGGACTAAACATGGTGATGGTGCCTTCCGCTAGATTGTTTCGGTCTTACACACTTAGCATACGGCGTCAGCATCGCAGGTTTATCAGCAGTGCGCGTCTCAGTTTCGTCTCAAAAGTATCTCACGATTGTTTTTGACCCGTTCTGAAACATAATTAGTCTAATAGCTTGTTGTAACCACTTAGCCCTCATCCCCCTGCCCCTTCTCCCACAGGAGAAGGGGAGCAAAAACGAGTAGCATGTGAAGTCCCTCTCCTTCGGGAGAGGGATTTAGGGTGAGGGCAGAAACATAATTAGTCTAATAGCTTGTATGGAAAACCCCGGAGACTGTCATGTCTGCGTATCGGATTGCTCTCTTAGGCACACCCCTTCTCACAAATGAGCATCATAGCCCGCTGCACCTAGAACGCCGCAAAGCATTGGCGCTGCTGGCATATTTGGCGGCAAATGGCGCGGCGTTTACCCGCGAATCGCTGGCAGCATTTTTATGGGGCGATTCTGACGATGCCCGTGCTGCGGCATATTTACGCAATACCCTATGGACTATTAACCGCGTCTTGGGCGACGGGTGGGCAACCATCGAAGGCAATACCATTCAGTTCAACGCCGATAGCGATATTGATGTGGATATACGCCAATTCCGGGCGCTGATTGCCACGCAAAGCGCCTCATCCGTGAGCGATAGTGCCGTGCGGCGGGCGCGAACAACTACCTTGGCGCAAGCAGTGGCATTGTATCGGGGCGAATTTATGGCAGGCTTCACCTTGCCAGATGCCCCGGCTTTTGCCGAATGGCAGATGGTTATCAACGAAGAAACGCGCCGTTTATGCAGTTTGGCATTGGCATTATTGGTCGAAGATTATACCGTGCTGCAACAACCGGAACTGGCGCTAGAGACAGCCCGCCGTTGGCTGTTTTTAGATGATTTGAACGAAAACGCCGTGCGAAGCATCATGCGTCTCTACGCTGAAGACCGCCAACATAACTTGGCGCTGAAAGTGTATCAAGATTTTTCGCAGCGGTTACGCCGCGAACTGCGTGTTCAACCAGAGACGGAAACCGTCGCACTGTACGAAGCCATCCAAGAGCGCCGCTTGCAACCCATGTTAGTCCCCGCTGCTGAACCGGCTTTAGCAATTGCGACGAATGCACCTGCTGTCACCACTGCTGAGATGCTGGCAATCGCGCCGAAAAAAGTGCTGCCCGCCCCGGCGACGCCCTTTATCGGGCGTGACAACGAATTAGCGGATATTGCCCAACGGCTGACGGACATTAACTGCCGCCTGATAACGCTCTTGGGGCATGGCGGCATCGGCAAAACGCGCTTGGCGATTCAGGCAGGCGAACAAGCATTTTTGACAGGTAACTTTCCTGATGGCGTGTATTTTGTGTCATTAGCGCCCCTATGTGATGTCTACGCGATTGCGCCCACGTTGACCGCTATTTTGCCGTTCATGCCGGATAAACCGCAGTTCGCTGATGAACTGCTGCTGGAACTATTGCCCGGTAAACGCTTGCTGCTCATCATGGATAATTTTGAACATTTGTTGGACGGTGCGGATTTGCTAGCACGCCTTCTGGAAGCTGCGCCAGGCGTCAAAATAGTGGTGACATCGCGGGAACGGCTGAATCTGCATGAGGAATGGGTCTACGAATTGCAAGGCTTGGCGTATCCCGCTGGTGATGATACCACTGACATCGAACTATACAGTGCCATTGCTTTATTTGTGAACAGCGCCAAACGCTTGCGCCCAGATTTCCGGTTGCTACCAGAAGATGTTGTCCACATCAGCACGATTTGTCGTTTGGTGGAAGGGATGCCCTTAGCGATTGAATTGGCGGCAGGGTGGTTGCCCGTGCTGACCTGCGAAGAAATTGCCCAAGAGATTCAGACCGGACTCGATTTTCTGACGACTTCTGTTCGTAATGTGCCAGAACGCCACCGCAGTTTACGCGCTGTGTTTGAATCGGCGTGGCAGCGATTGTTGCCCGGCGAACAAATGTGTTTGGCACAGTTATCGGTGTTTCGCGGCGGCTTCGCCTATGATGCAGCAGCGGCAGTGGCGCGGGCGAATCGCCATCAGTTGTTATCGTTGGTCAATAAATCGCTTGTGCGGCGCGGCGAGACTGGGCGGTTTGAGATTCATGAACTGCTGCGCCAATATGCGGGTGAAAAATTGCGCGAATTAGCGGATAACCAAAGTCGGGCGACAGAACAGCGGCACGGCGCGTTTTATGCCGATTTGTTGGTTGCCCAATTGCCGCGCTTAAAAAGTGCCGACCAAGTGGCGGCGTTGGATGCCATTTCTGCCGAATTGGACAATGTGCGGGCGATGCTGCGCCATCTGATTTATGAACGTGATTTTGCGCGAATGCTGTCTATCTTGGAACCCATGCTCCATTTTTATGCCGTGCGGACATCGTTTAATGATTTGGTGGAGGCACAAGAATATGCGATTAACCAGCTAAATCCGCACAGCAATAACCCAGAAGAACGCTTGCTGCTAGGCTGTTTGCTGGCGTATGTGGCGCGGTGGCGCGTCACCATGTGTCACCAATCGGTTATTGATGATTTGGTGGCACGCAGCCGTCCGTTGTTGGAAGAATTTGCCGGGCATCCGGCGGCGGGTTTACCCACCGTGTTGTTGGGCGTGTTAAAAAAACGCCCCGGACGTACTAACCCGGATGCTGAAACCCTCATTCGTGCTGGCATGGCGCAGTTAGAACAGCGCGGCGATACTTGGGGCGTGGCATTCGCGCTGATGGAATTAGGCGGTGGGTTGCATATGCAAATTCGTTATGCCGAAGCCCGCGAAATCTATAATCGCAGCCATGAATTGTTTTTGCAAATTGGGCAGCCGTGGGGTATTGCCAGCATCTTAGAATTATTGGCAAATAACTTGTTCACCTTGGGCAATTATCCGGCGGCGAAAAATTGTTATCGCCAAATGCTGCCGTTGTTGGAACAACTCGGCATGTACCATTACTCCGATGGCATTCAGGCGACGATGGCATGGCACGAACAACAGGTGAATAGAGAAACCCGCCATGAGGCAGTTCGCCAGTCTATCGCCCAATATCAAGCAATGGGCGATCGGCGCAGTGTGGCATGGGTGCGCTATAACCTTGGCTGGCTAATGCTGCATCAGGGGCAGCATATGGAAGCGGTTGAATTATATCAGGAAAGCCTACGCGAATTTGAAGAATTGGGTGAAGAAGAAGGCATCATCTGGTCGCATATTTTTTTGGCGGCGTGTGCCGTTGTGCGCCGTGATTTTGCCGATGTTGACCATCACGCCGGGCATGTGCGCCGCTTGCTGGCGGAAATGACGTTTCCTTGGGGCGATTGTGGCTTGAAATATGTGTTAGGGGATGCGGCATTGGCGCAGGGCAACTTAGACGCCGCCGAAACGCTCTATCGTGAGTCGATTCGCATCGCGTTTGAAGCGCAATCCGTGATGCAAACGCTGCGGCATTTGGGCGGCTTGGCAGAGATTTTTTATCAACGTGGCGATGCAACGGCGCTGCCTTTGCTGCTCTTTATCCAACAGCATCCTACCACATGGGATGATACCCACCAGCGCATTCAACCGTTCCTTGCCACTTTGACAGCGCAAACATCGGCAGATGCCCTCACCGCCGCCCAAGCACAGGCAACGCACTGGACGCTGGAAACATGCGTGGCGGAATTGTTTGGGGACTGAAACTGGAAAAGTATTTATGGAGCATGTCATCTGACACGCTCCACACCCTGTTTCACTCGACTAAGAACGTCTCAAACTGCCATACATCGTCGGGGTGGGGAACGGGTTTGCCAAAGGGCGCATACGGCGCAAAACGATTTTTCAGTGGTGTCCAATCGGTTTGCAGTGATGGGCAAGGTCCCAAATAGGGATTGGCTACCGCCAGAATTTCATCATGCGGCAAATCATCCGGCACATTAAACCCGCATTGTGGATTTTGAATCATCCAAGTAATTGCTCCCAAGAGTGATGCCGCCACTTGCAACTCGGTGATTTCATCGTTCATGATGCGAACTTTGGGCTGCAATTGGTAATTTCGCATCGCAGTTCTAACAGCGACACAATCGCAGCATCGGCGTGATGCAGCATTAGCGCGATGGTGATTGCTCTATGTTAGGCGTATTCGTTGATCCCAGCCCATTAAATCGCCTTCGGGTAAATTTTGTATCCCCAACCGATGTAGCATGTGCTGGACTTCGGCACGATGATGCATGTTATGGGTAATGAGATGCCCGATTGCGCCGCCAATGGATTTTTGCGTGGGCGGTTTATCCAGTACATCAGTGAAAAGTTCATTGAGCCGTCCGGTTGCTTCAATTTGTCTGGCAAATGCAGCGAATTCGGCATAACTGGTTTCGAGGCGTTCGAGTAACTGCACAGCAGACTCACCGGACAGATCTCGAACCGGGCGTGACATCATTAAATCGGTCCAGGTTTCGATGTTAGAAATCATATGTTCGAAGGTTTTTCTCAATGTTCCCCAGCCAGCATCAAAAACATGATCCATGTCGGCATCGCTTAAAGTTAAGCATATTTCCAGTAGTTCTCGGTTGGCTGCCAGATCATGACCCAAAAAACGTTCCAGCATATTCATTGACAAAATTCCTTTGTTGTAAAAAGATGAAAATTATAGCCAATTTCAGTAGAATCACAGTATGAGGAAAGACAAAGACGGAAATAGTTAGTAGTCTGCCACAGAAATTTATAGAGATAAATGAAAAAGAGAAATCAAGTGTAATCAAGGTGTAAAGTATTATTTTTGCAGGGGCAAGTTTCTAAACCCGCCCCTACACATATCGTTTTTCTAGACGTGTGTTCCTTCAAAATATCGTTGAGAATCAATGTGGTCAACCACTATCTACAACGTGACTCATTCCACCAAAAACGTCTCAAACTGCCATACATCGTCGGGGTGGGGAACGGGTTTGCCAAAGGGCGCATACG
>JALHOR010000007.1:0-59351 GCA_022842885.1 Anaerolineae bacterium | reverse complement strand
GTGGTGTCCAATCGGTTTGCAGTGATGGGCAAGGTCCCAAATAGGGATTGGCTACTGCCAGAATTTCATCATGCGGCAAATCATCCGGCACATTAAACCCACAGTGTGGATTTTGAATCATCCAAGTAATTGCTCCCAAGAGCGATGCCGCCACTTGCAACGTGGTCGCATTTTGTCCTTTGCCGATGAGTTGGCGCGTCGCGTGAATATCTAGTTGTGAGCCGACCCACCAGCCATTTAAATCATGCCCCAACAGCAGCACGCCCAATTCATCTTTGCCTTCAGTAATTTCATCGTTCATGATGCGAACTTTGGGCTGCAACTGGTAATTTCGCATTTTCAATTCTAACAGCGACACAATCGCAGCATCGGTGGGATGATAAGCATAATGCACGGTCGGGCGATAAATCGGCTTGTCATTGTTCCACACGGTCAGATGGTCGCTAATAGTAAAGGCTTCGCCGTGTCGTACCACCATCCCAAAAATTTCGCCCATCGGCACCCATGAGCGCACCCATGTATTGATGCCCATTTGCGCCAAACAGATTTGATTGCCGGGACCCGACTTGTGAATGTGAGCGCCTGCTGGCAAACGCCGTTCATGTGTTCCCCAACCCATTTCTGCCGGAGCAACGCCTTCCTGACGAAAGCCCTCAATAGACCAAGTGTTGACAAATTCATGGGTTTCTTTGGGTCTATCGCTGACTTGCGTATCACGTTCTGAGATATGAATCACTTTCACGCCGGTTATCATCGCCAAACGGGCATAATCGTTGTGGCTAAGGGCGGTGGCTAAAGCCGAATGTTTTTCCGGCGATATTCCGGTATTCAGCATCGTTGTGGTGATGTCTTTTAAGGCTACTTTCGTCCAGTGACTGACCAAACCGGGATTGGCACCATGTTCGATGATGGCAGTTGCGCCGCGTTTAGTCCATGTTGCCACACGCTCACGGATTGCCATATGCCGCACATATAAGGTTAATTCCGTCGGTGGTTGGCTAAAATTAGCATATGGATCCCAGAGTTCCGTCGCCGTGTTGATATAATTTACCTCATGGTCGTGACACCATTGCAATAGTTCAACCGTATCAATATTCCAGCCTAAATCAATCAAAACATCGCCTGCGCCCAAATATTGACTCAAAACTGTACCCAGCGTGTCGCGGGTAATTTGTGTTTGGGTATATTGCACCCCGGCAGCTAAGGTTTCTGGGATGCGGTGGCGCAAATCGGCAAAATCCATAATGGTGAATTTTGAAAAATCCATATCCAAATGTTTGAGCAGCAGCGGTTGTAAACAACGCGAAACTGAGCCGCAGCCAATCAATAAAATGCGACCACCAAAAGGAATTTTCATGAGATTGTCTTCCTAAAGAGAAAAAATATAAATGAGTAGCAACTGCGAATAGGTTAGGAAACCGCATTGCTTGTTAAGAGTGTAACATTAGCTTCTGTGGGAAAAAAGCATAGAGGTCTTTGCCGTAGCTTGTAGGCTTATGGGTCAGCGGCGGGCATTGGGTGAGTCAGGTTTTTGCTGTGGAGATGTAGCCATAAAAAGTCTGTGTTCAAGCCTGAGATGATGAGTTAAGGTCTATGAGTACAGGCGAGCATATAATGCCATTTGACGTTGCTGCGCTGCCGCATAAACCGCTACTGATGCTGGACGCGGATAGACAAGGCGGGCAAGGCGCGGGGCTGGTGTTGGCGCATCTTCTGAAAATATGGAGAATGCCAACAATGCTACGCCGCGTGCCGTGACTTCGGGTTCTGCCAACACCTGCAAGGGGCGATTAAACGCATCTGCCAAGATTTGCGCCCACGCTGAAGAGGCTGAAATTGCCCCGCCGCCTGCCATCACTGCTACATCGGATGCTGGTTGCAATTGTTCGATAATCTGTGCCAAACGCAGCGCCACACTTTCTAACAATGCCTGCAAAATATCCAGCGGTGTCGTGCCTAAATGCAGTCCATGAATCGTGCCGACAGCGTTGGGCTGCCAACCGGGACTACGTTCACCTGCCAACAGTGGCAAAATCGTCAAGCCATGAGCATCGGGCGCTAGTTGTGCCAATGCCGTTTCAATAGTGGTTTCGCTGAGTGCGAATGTTTGCCGCGCCCATTGAAAAATATTGCCGCCTTCGCTGGTTGCACCGCCGATAAGATGCCGTTTTGTATCCACGCGATATGCCCACAGCCCCGGCGGTACAGGCGAAAATTGCATCGTAACGCGCCGCACTGCGGCTGTCGTGCCAATCGTCAGTGCCAGATGAGTTTCATCCCCCGCACCCGACCCAATATTTGCCGCCGCGCCATCGCCCACCGGCAGTAAAAATGGCACTTCGCGCAGCAACGGATACCGACTGGCATAAGGTTCAATTAACCCAACTTGAGCATCCGAAAAATCGGTCAATTGCGGCAAATTTTCTGGCGATAAATGCAACCACGATAACACATCAGCATCCCAGTTTAAGGTTGCTCGGTTCAGCAAGCCTGACCATGCCGCCACCGAATAGCTCATCTTTGCCACACCAAACCACTGCAAATACAAATAACTGCTGAAATCCATCCAGCGGACGACTCGTTGAACCACATCTGGATGGGTGTGGCGTAACCAAGTGATTTGCGCGGGATAATAGGCGGTATGCAAACGGCAGCCCGTGCGCTGATGTATAGCATTCAAATCATGCTGTTGTTTTAGGGCGTGGGTCATATCGGCGCTGCGCGTATCGGCATACGTCAAAACGGGCGTTACGGCATGGTTATCAGCATCTACGCCGACCAAACTGCCGGCAAATGTGGCAGTGGCTACTCCTACGATATTTTTTGCCGCTGGATGCTGCCCAATATCCTCTAAACAGCGTTCTACCAAGACTTGCAAAGCACGGGCATCAGCAGCCGATTCGCCGGATACCTGCGTGTTGAATTGATGCGGTTGGCTGGTAATCGCCCCCGGAATCATTTGGGCGTCCGCATCCATCAGCAGCGCCCGCACAGAAGAACTCCCAATATCTAAGATGAGCAGGGACATAGTAAACAATTCAGCTTTTAGCTCTTAGCCGTTAGCTTTTAAACCTCAAAATTTTTCGTGCAAGTTTAAAAGGATTAAAGACTTTGCACTTTCATCTTTTAACTTAACCCTATAGCTATCCATTCGGCAGCAAATCACCAATATCCCAGATGCGGATGCGCCCATCGTCGCCTGCGGTGACGAGATGTGTGCCTGCCGGGTTAAACTGAACCGTTTTCATGGGGGCGGCAAAATCGGTCAATGTTAATTTCAGCGTCATGGTATCGGCTGCCCACAAACGCACGGCGTTATCTTCATGGGCGCTGGCTAATAAACTGCCATCCGGCGTGATGGCAATGCCGTTAATGGGGGCATCGGTGGTAATTTCGTGCAAAGCTGCGCCGTCGGCGACGTTCCAGACATGCAAAATGCGGGCATTATCCCCGGCGAAAACCTGCGTGCTATCGGCATTAAACGCCACCCCCATAATGCGGGCTGCACCCGCTTTGAAGGTCGTCACAAAATCACGGTCATCCGGGTTAAATAACAGTACATTGCCATCGGCATCGCCCACTGCCAATAAAGCATCGTCTGCGGCGAAAGCCAAACTGAAGATATTGGTTTCGGTAGGGATGGGTTCATAATAATAGCCGCCAATGGCTTCAATTTTACCCACCGCTAAATATTGATTGGTGGCATAGGCATAAAAAGTTTCATTTGTTGCAAATGCCCGCACGGGTCCGCCTTCCATCCCGGTAATTTGCTGTGAACCTTCTGCTGTATCCCACTGAAAATACATATTATCTGCGCCCCCGGTGAAAAGGGTGCTGCCATCGGCACTATAGGCGACGCTTAACACATCCCCGCTGTGGCTTTCCAATATAAATACCGTGTCGCCATCACTCGCTTCATAGACTGCCGCAGTATTATTATCGCGTCCGGCAACGATGCGCGTGCCATCCGGGCTGAATGCCAAACTGGTGATGCCCGCTTCGGCATCAATTTCTAGCAGCAGGGGCAAACCCGTGTTCTCGGTAGGGATAATCGGTGCGACATAAGCATTATTTGGCGCAGCGGCAGGGCGCACAAAAACTGCCAATGCCACCACCAAGACAATAATCACGCTGATGATGGCGACACTGGCTTGGGTGCTGCGCTGCGTCTGGCGGGAACTACGAACTGTCGGCAGTGGCATGGTTGGATAATCGGGAGTGGGCGACGGTTTAGTGACGCTGGCAATGGTCGTGGGGTGATCTTCATGGAAATCAGGCGCGGTGGGAACAGCCGAAACGGATGCTGTCGTGGTCGGCAAGCCCAATGCCGCATCCAAAGCCTCGGACATTGCCAGTGCCGAAGTAAAACGTTGGTTGGGGAATTTTGCCATCGCTTTTTTTAGCACATTTTCGACAGCATCCGGCACATCATCCCGATGTAATTTTGTTGTGGGGATGGGTTCGGAAACATGTTTAAAAATAACAGCGACGGGTGTTTCCGCCCGGAATGGCACATCCCCGGTGAGCATCTCGTATAACACCACGCCCAACGAATACAAATCGCTGCGCGAATCCAGTTCCATGCCTTGCCCTTGTTCCGGCGACATATACGCGGGCGTGCCGACAACGGTCGAATCGCTGGTCAAGCGCGACATTTCGTTGTGGTCAATCATGCGCGTTAGCCCAAAATCTGCTAACAGCACATTGCCGCTGTCATCCAACAGCACATTACCGGGCTTAATATCGCGGTGCAAAAAACCGCGCTGATGAGCATAATCCAGCGCCGATGCCATCTGCCGGAACAACCGCGCTACTTCGGTCATCTCCAAGCGCCCGGCACGCAATCTATCGCTCAGGTTTTTGCCCGGCAGCAGCGGCATGACCAGATACAAAATGTCATTTTGGTCGCCATAATCGAACACAGGGAGGATATGCACATGCTGTAATCCAGCGAGAGTGCGGGCTTCGCAGTCAAACCGTTTACGGAAATTTTCATCAATGCCCAAATCTGGCAGCATTACTTTAATTGCCACGTCGCGCCCGGTGGCACTGTGATACGCCCGGTACACCGCCGCCATACCGCCGCGTCCGATTTGGTCTTTCACTTCATAGGCACCCAATGTTGTGCCAGCGAGAGATGCCATAGTGTTCCTGTGACCATGCTTAATTTACTATTGCAGAAGCATAATGCAAAATGTCATAAAGAAAAAGATTTAAGCTGCTAAATCGCCTAATCGTTATAATTTCATTTGAATGTAGTACGAATTTAAATAATCCTTATAAAAAACCACAAAAAATGAGCATTTTTGAGTAGCATTTTTTTAAACTTGTGTTATAATAAGTAATGTTCCAAAATATAACAAAAAATAGATGAAACCCTATTAGGGGGGAGAAATATCATGTCACGTCGGTTGGCAGTTCTTATTCTGGTCATGCTTATTGGGAGTGCCGCACTCATCGCTTATGCTGGCAATGTTCATTTTGTAGGTGGCGTTAGTGCTTCTTCTGGTTCATTTGTAGTGCGTGGTGATGCCGCAGGTTTGGGCAGTGGTTCGTATACCTTTACCTTGAATGCTCATGGCAAAGTGACAGCACTGTGCCAAAATCGGGGTGGCAGCATTGCCCCCGGACGCAACCCGATTAGTATTTCTAGCGTAACCAGCGATACCTTTGTATCCGACTCCAATGGTCGTACCAGCGTTTATCTGCACGCGCCGGATCCGTCCTTCATGAGTCCCGCACCTGTATCACCAACACCCAAACAAGCCGGTTGCCCGAATGGCAATTGGACTGTGATTGGGCTGCAAGCTGGTTCCACCTATTGGACGGCAGCAACGGTGAAGGCAACTAACAATGCCAACGGTGCGAATGCCCTGACTGTTTCATGGACATGCTTCGGTACGCCGGAATCCTGCATCCAGAACTAACCATCGCAATACTTAAAGTAGCGCAAAAAGGGCAGATTATTTCTGCCTTTTTTGTTTTGCCAGTGATAAGATATTTTACGATGGGGGAACCACAATAGGAGATGAGATGATGGAGGGTGAACTACATATCACTGCCAATCGTTATCAATTAGTGAACAAATTGGGGCAAGGCGGCATGGGCGCGGTGTATCGTGCTATTGATCGTTTAACCCAGCAGCAAGTCGCCCTAAAGCGCGTCATTACACCCGCAGACTTGGCAGCCTCGGATAGCAATACCGGGCAAAGCACCATCAATACCCGCATCCTGTTAGCAAAAGAATTTGCAACATTAGCCTCGCTTTATCATCCCCATATTATCAATGTGCTGGATTATGGCTTTGATAAAGACCGGTCGCCGTTTTTCACCATGACGCTGTTGGATGCGCCGCAGACCTTCATGGAGGCTGGGGTTCATGCGCCGTTTGAAATCAAAATCAACTTGTGTGTGCAGATGTTGCAGGCACTGGACTATCTTCATCGGCGCGGCATCATTCACCGCGACCTGAAGCCGGATAATGCCTTGGTCACACAGCAGGAAGTGAAACTGCTCGATTTTGGCTTGGCAACCTTGCGCGAACAACAAGACCCAGATGAAGGGGACGGTATCGCGGGTACGATTGCCTACATGGCACCCGAAACTCTGCAAGGCGAACCGGCTTCACAACAGGCAGATTTATACGCCGCTGGCGTGATGATGTATGAAATTCTTGCCGGACAGCACCCTTTTGATTTGAGCAGCATCGGGCAACTGATTCAGAATATTATTTTTACTCCGATTGATTTATCACCTCTGGATATTAGCGTTGAACTGGCAGAAGTTCTCGAAAAACTGCTGGATAAAGACCCAGAAAATCGGTATCGGGATGCCAGCGCGGTGGTGGCGGCGATTGCTGCTGCAACTGATTTTCCTATTGCCCAAGAAACAATCGCTATCCGCGAAAGTTTTTTGCAAGCGCCGCCTTTTGTCGGGCGTGACGATGAAATGAATCAGTTAGAAAATGCCCTTCAATCGGCGTTGGCAGGCGATGGGTCGGGCTGGCTGATTGGTGGCGAAAGCGGGGTGGGCAAATCGCGGTTGATTAATGAACTTCGCACTCGTGCCTTGATACGCGGTGCGGTGGTGTTACATGGGCAAGGGACGGCGGGTGGGGGCTTGTCCTACCAATTATGGCGCGATGCCCTGCGCCGCCTAATGATTGCGGTGGACGTGAGCGATACAGAAGCCAGCATCTTAAAGCAGATTGTGCCAGATGCCAGCGAGTTGTTAAATCGTCCGGTGGAAGATGCCCCAGTCTTAACGGGGCAAGCCGGGCAAGACCGCCTGTTAAATACCATTGCCCAATTATTCCGGCGTTTTACTGAACCCGTGCTGATTTTATTGGAAGATATACAATGGGCGGAAGAAAGCCTCACTGTTCTCCGCAAATTAAGTACGATGATGGCGGATATGTCCTTGCTGATTGTAGCGGATTACAGCAGCGATGAAGCCCCAGATTTGCCGGCTAAATTGCCTGCCATGCAGGTCATGAAATTAGAGCGCCTGAACGATAGACATATCGAATCATTAAGTGTCTCGATTCTGGGGAAAACAGGCAGCCAACCCAAAATCCTGAGCTTTTTACGCAAAGAAACCGAAGGCAATGTTTTCTTCTTGGTCGAGGTGATTCGGGCATTGGCAGAGGAAGCCGGACAGCTACAACATATTGCCAGCATGAGCCTGCCAGCGCGAGTGGTGGCAGGGGGCGTGAACCAAGTGGTGCAGCGCCGTTTGAATTATGTTCCGGCAGATGCCCGCGACTTGTTGAATATCGCTGCCGTAACGGGGCGTTTTCTGGATTTGGACTTGCTGCGGCAGCTTGCACCCACGATTGATTTTGATAATTGGCTGACGACTTGCTCCAGTGTGGCGGTGTTGGAAGTCATAGACGAACAATGGCGCTTTACCCATGCCCAGATTCAAGAGCGTATTTTGCGCGAATTATCGCCAGAAACGCGGCAGGAATTGCATCTTCAGGTGGCAACTGCCATCCAACAAGTGTACGCCGCCAATATCAATGATTATGCGCTCATCATTGCCGAACATTATGAACATGCCCATGCTTTAGACCAAGCAATGCATTGGTTCTTGCGGGCGGGCAAACAAGCCCAAGACAGTTATGCCCCCACGACGGCGATTAGTTGCTACCAGAAGGCGCTGCATTATCATCAACAAGCCGATACCCCTTATCTTGCAACCGATGATTTGACAAGTCTGTATCGCGGTTTGGGCATGATGCTCACTTGGCAAGCCCGCTATGATGAGTCGATTCAGATTTGGGCAGCAATGCAGCAAGCGGCAGAAACACCGATTGACCGAGCGCGGGCGTTTCATGGGATGGGCGAGGCAAAAGTGCGCCAAGGCGATTTTAAAGGCGCCATTGCCGCCGCTGAAATGGGGGCGGATATTGCCCGCCAAATAGATGCGTCGCTCGAATTTGTGCAAAATACGTGGATGAAAGCGTGGAGTTTGTTGCATACCGGGCAGGTAGATACCGCGCTAGAACTGGCACAAGAATTACTAGATACCAGTGAGCGCATTAACTCTGCCAATCAACGCGGGCAGTGTTTTAATCTGATTGGCATCTTGCATCTGGTGCAAGGGCGTTATGCCCCCGCCGAAGACTATTTTAAACAAGCCGTCGAGATATTTAACCAGATTGCCAATCGTGGTGCGGCGATGGCGGTCTTAAATAACTTGGGGGTTATCCGCGAATCCTACGGGGATTATGAGACTTCCTATACTCAGTACGAACAGGCATTAATGCTCGCCCGTGAATTTGGCAACCGCGATGCTGAAATGGTGTATCTGAGTAACTTGGGCGGTATCCAAGTGATTTTGCGCCAATATCCAGAAGCCGAAGCGAAATTGCTCAAAGTGATTGAGATGGCAAAAACCTCTGGTTTAAGCATCTTATCCGATACATATCGCTGTTTAGCAGAGGCACAGTTGGGGCAAGCCAGAAGCGATGAAGCCGCAACCGCAGCACAGCGGGCATATGCCTTGGCTCAGGAAGTGCAATCGCCGGATTATATAGCGGCGGCGTGGCGGGTTTTGGGCATGGTCGCTGCCTATACGCAAATGCCCATTATGCTGGCTGAAAACGGTTATTTTTTTGCTGATTGTTTTACCCAAAGCCTGACTATTGCTGCTGAAAATGGCTTGGATGCTCAACGTGCCGCTACTCTGCGGGCGTGGGCATTAGCAGTTTTATATGAGGATGGCGAAGCGGCATTGACCATGTGGCAAGAGGCACGCAGCATTTACGATGCCCTTGGCGCATACCTAGAAGTAGAACGTATGGCGGTGATAGGGTAGCCCTGATTACAAAAATGGCTGTTGCTGGGTCGGAGTATCTCCCCGACCCTAGCACTAGCTGCGCCTGTTGAAATGACTTCCGGTGAATTATTCAGATTGCTTGACGGGGGCATTTAATGCCACCAAATCTGCCAGCGTGAACGCATTGTTGTAGTATTTGCGGGCAGCATCTGCCATGCTTAATAATGTTTGCGCGTTAAAGAAGGCATTCACCAGCGCCCCTGCCAACGGAATAAACCCGACCACAAATTTCGCCGGAATGCGGGCGCTCAGTTGCCCGGCTAGGCGCATTGCCAAACGGGCGCTCAGGCGGCGGCTCATGGGGCGATTCACCGCAACACCATCGGCAGTCGCCACACGGTTCTGGGCGGCAGCAATGGCACGGTCAGCCGTTTCTTCGTCGGTTAGCGCCCGCAGCAAACGCATTGCCCGTTCATCGCTAGCAAATTCATCAGCAAGCGTCTTCAGCGCATTCAAGGTATTGGTAATCACAGTATCCGTTTTAAGATGGGTTGTTTTTTCGATGGCGCTCATCAATTCTTGATACCCAGCATCGCCAAGAACATGCAAAAACACATCCAAACTAATCGCTTTATAATCCAGCAGATTAGCGTTGTAATATGAATCGTTGCTCCATACGGTAAGGATATTTCGCATATCCGAATAAGCAGGTGTCTCGACGATATAGGCATTTTTTAATGCCCCGATGCCGCGGCTAATATATGCCATGCGATGCATCAAGAATGTCATCCCCGCCGGAATTGTCAGCGCGTGCAAGCCGGGAAATGCCATTTCCAGCCCACCCGCGACGGCAATGGTCGCAGTCTCTTGTTGAATCCATGTTTCGACATTTTCTGCCCGCATGGCAGCTTCCACAGCACCTTGTGGGTCGCCACCCAATTCGTCAAACGCGGCAATAATGGCTTCGGCAATTTGTTCTTGTAACCCCATGTAGGCTCATTCCTTCAACTCGGTCTATTCGCTCCTGCGATTAATACGCAGTCCACCCGCCGCGAGTTGCATAGGTGCGCCTATAAACTTTCCGAAACCGGGGCATCCACCGCTATTGTTTCTGCGACCACATGGAATAGCATATTATCATCAGCATCCACGCGCAAAAATTGTTGAATCACTACATCGCGCTTGAGGATTTCCAGCAGCAGCGCATGAAATGGTGGTGTTGATTCGACGACTAACGGGAATGTACCAACGACAATCGCATTTTTGCGCCAAATGAAGGCTTTGGGCGTCTTTTGCAATTCGTCCGCACCATCGCGTTCCAAACATCCAATAATGCCATAGAGAAAATTGAGTGCATGACTTTCTGGATACTCAGGATAGTAATGCCGCCATTCGCCGGAGGTGATGTAAGTATGCAGATTTAACATAATCTATGCCCCGTTCTTTATGAATATTGTAATCGCAATTGCCGGAGGATATGCGGGTTAAATTTGATTTGAGTATAATCCAAAAAAGATGTAATGGGTCCCTCGACGTAATCGTATTCCAAATAATTCTCAGGCAAATTCGCTCGGTTTCCATGATAGTATAATTGTCGCATTTGTTTAAAACCTGTGGCATATACTTTCAATACAATCGCATCCCGGTTTGTGATATATTGCGCCAGAAAAGCAAAGTATTGTGCCAACCCAAAGGCATTAACATCCGTTTCGCCGATGGCTTTCACCACATATAACCCTAGCCCGAATTGCAACGATGTAATACCCCCAGCCGTGACTGTTCCAACATGGGAATTATCAAAGATACCCTCCACTAAATCCTGAGCAAACAAGCGGCTTGTGCCATGAAAGCCGACGAATTGAAAATCGTCGGTTTGTTCTGGTGGGTTATCTGTTTCGGTTTCTGGCTCAGGTTGGGGTGATGTTTTTTCTGGGTCGGGCATAGCCTTTAGAACCTGTTGACGAGTGGCTGAAGCGTATTGATGTGTAAACGATGCCTAATCCACATAGCCCAATGCCCGTAAATTTGCCATCACTTCGCTGCTGACATCGGTTTGCCCGACCGCCTCTTCTGTGGGGGATTGGGTGACAAACTGCTCTAGTTGGCGCTGCAATGTTTGTACGGTTTCCGGTTGTTGGCTGGCGATATTGTGGGTTTCGGCGGGGTCTGCCGCCACATCAAAAAGCTGCTCGACCTGATTGCCTACCACTGCCAGTTTGTAATTATCGGCATAGACCCCGCGCCGCACTTGTGCCAGTTTTAGCTGCGTCACAGTTTCGGGGATATTGCGTTCCAGAATGTTGAGCAAATTCACCGGGGGGAAGGCTTCGCTGTAAACGATGCCATTTTCCGTATCAGGGCGACCATTGACGGCGTTCAACAGCGATAAGCCGTTGATATTGGCGTTGGGGTCAGCCTCATCGAGAGGTGGTTTTACGCCGGCTGCCGCCAAAATGGTGTGGAAAATGCGGCGTGTGCTGACGCCGGTTTGAACGCGCTTGCCCGCCGGGAACTGCGCGGGATAACGCACAATCAGCGGCACATGCACCAATTCCTGATACACAACAAAACTATGCCCGTTAAAACCATGATCGCCGTGTCCTTCGCCATGATCCGCCGAGATGATAACCAGCGTATTGTCTAAAATGCCCGCTTGTTTTAAGCCATTCAGCAAGCGCCCCACATAAAAATCCTGATAGGCAATTTCGGCAGCATAGAACGAATCGAGCGTGTGCTGCTGCCAATCTTCTAGCGGCTCATCCGGCGGCGAAATCCAGCCCAGACCATCGGCATTGTGATGTGCCATGAAATGAAATGCCTGTTTATCGTGTTTGAGGTCGGGGGCAATCCTATCTAAATACTGCTGTGGCGGACGATACGGGGTATGAGCGCCCATGAGATTGAGATAGGTGAAGATGGGTTTTTCAGCGCCGCCAGCATGATGCTGCTGCCAATATGCCAGCAAATCTTCCAGTGATTGGGTGGTATTGCCCTTAAAATTCACCAAGCGCGACCAAATCGGCACAAACGCCGGACTCAGCGACATGCGAAACAGAAAATCTGAATGAGCAAATTCATTGCTAATGCGCCGAGCGAGTTGACGTAATTGGGCGGCAGCGGCGCGGCGGGCAGGGCTGCGGCGCATATCCACCGGACGGTCAGGCGTCGCGCCCGCATAATTAAAAAAATGGTCAAAGCCACGCTGCAAATCGGTTTCTAAGATGCCCAACAACGGATTATTGCAAAATGCGACGGTATGATACTCTGCCACCTGCAAAATTTCGGCAATCGTGGGATGACTGCCGGACAGCCGTTGATACGCCTGATGCAAACCATGGGCGCTTGGATATGTTCCCGTGAAAAGTGACCCATGTGCGGGAATCGTCCATTGTGCCGGGCTAATGGCGCGGTCAAAAATCGTTGCATTCTGGGCGAACTCATCCAAAAAAGGCGATGTGCGGCGTGTATCGCCATAAATGCCCAAGTGGTCGCGGCGCAGGGTGTCCAGAATGATGAACAAAATGTTGGGTCTGGCGGTCATGTGGCGTATCTTCGCTTCAGTTGGTGGTCAGATGGTTGTGGCGATTTATTGCAAAAATTCTCATATCAACCGTTTATCTTATGCCTGAATGGGGGCTTTTGGAAGTGATAAACCGCCTTACATTGGTGCTATCCGGCGCTAGAACGTAACGCCCAATCCTGAAAAAATGGACATATTCATTGGATTTTTCACCGTTTGAGGGAGACGCTCTGATGCCTAAAGATTATGCGGCATTGCCGGAAACTGCTGTGCGCCGTTCTGACCGCGCTGTGGACGACGAGGCTTGGATTAAAACATTTTTGCGCTATGCGCCTGTGGGAACGCTCGCCACAGTGCATGAGGGTCAGCCGTTCATGAATACCAATCTGTTTATCTATGACGAAGCCGCGCATGCCATTTATATTCATACGGCTCGCGTGGGGCGTACTCGCGCTAATGTCGAAGGCGATGAAAAAGCCTGTTTCAGCATTATGGAAATGGGGCGCTTGCTGCCCGCGGATGAGGCACTCGAATTTAGCGTAGAATATGCGGGCGTGATGGTCTTTGGCACGATTAGCATTTTGGAAGATGACGCTGAAGCCACCGTCATTTTGCAGGAGTTATTGGATAAATACGCACCGCACCTGCACGCCGGGCAGGATTATCGTCCACCCGTGCCGGAAGAACTGAAGCGCACAACGGTGATGAAACTGGCGATTACGGCATGGAGTGGCAAGAAAAAAGAAGTCGAACCGGATTTTGTGGGAGCATATTGGTATCCCGACATGCCAATTTTGACATCGGTGCAGACGCGGCAAGGTTAAAAGTCCTTTTAAAATTCATTGCATTCGATAGGGGCGAGGTATGTCTTGCCACTGTCAAAAGGATTTTTGAAACAAGTTCTAGGCTTAAATCAAAAAATTGTCGCTCAATGGATGCTATAATAGGCGTAACGCACAACGGATACTCTTGGTTACTGACTCATGAACAATCATAAAAACTATTTCTCTGAAGCATATCTCGCATTGCGCCGCCACGGTCCCTTTCACGGACAAATTGATCCTTGGGCAGAAGGCGGGCGGTATTTTCAACAAATCCATGCTGGCATGATAGGTTATATTGCTGATAAATTGCGTGACCCTCTAGAATCCATGGGCTTTATGGTGGGGCGGGAAACCAGCCTAACGATTGCTGAAGGGCGCAAACCTGATCTCTTTATGGAAGCGGCACCGGGGATGCCGCCGCAGCCGATTCAACATTGGAATTATCGTGGTTCGGCGCGAGAAGCAGTTGCTGAGACGGGCATTATGCTGATGGAAGCGGAAATCCCGCAAGAAGGCATTTTTATCAAAGATGCCTATGCGCGTTTGGTGACGGTGATTGAAATTATTTCACCGAGCAATAAAACATCGCCGCAGGATATGCGCCAATATCGGGAATATCGCGGGCATTTATTGGAATCCGGCGTGAATGTGATGGAAATTGACCTTACTCGTTCTTATACGCGCTTGCTGCAACTAGAGCCGGTGGAAGCCTATGCCTATCATACGTTAGTGTATTTGCCGGGCGAACCACCCGTGCTGATTGGGATGCCCTATGGCGAACCACTGAAACGAGTGGCGATACCTTTGCGCGGCGATGTGATTGCTTTAGATTTGCATCCGGCGTATGAATATGGCTATCAAGTGGTCAGCATTGCCGGGCATATTCTGGCAGAAGGGCGCTATACCATGCCCTTTTTGCCTTACCCCACATTGTTTGAAGGCGAACAGCAGCAAAACGCCTTCGCTGCTGTCGCGGAGTGGCAAGAAAAATTAGAAAAATTGAAATAGCTATATCCCACTAAAAAACTGCCCATGAAACCCGAATGGCACATGCTGCGGCACGGCGGCGCGGGCAACTTCGGTAAAGGTCTGGGCATCCAATACCAGCATGAACGATGTGTTCTGCCGCGAATCGAGTACCACTGATAAAATCACACCCTCATCTTCGGCTTTGGCGTTGGGCGCTGGCACAAAAACGGGTTCGCCGGGATAACAACCGCTTTCGTACCAGCATAACGCCGTGCGCTTTTTAACATCAATTTTGACCAACTGATTCAAAAAATCCTGTGTGCCGTGTTTGACGCTGCCACCATAGGCATAGTGATAATCGCGCCCGTTGTGTTGTTTATAGTTGATGCGCGGCAGTTCGATACTTTCGTTGGTAATATGTTCGTAGGTGGCACGTCCGCCCTTCAGGGGCAGCGTATAGCGCCGGAACTGCCCAATCACCGGATGTCCGCTGGCGGGGTCGCGTAAGGCGTCCAAATAGAGGTGTCCAATCAGGGCGGCATCCTCATACGCCGAAATATCCACGATGATAGTATCGCCGGCTTCATAGGCATTGATATGATGAAACGCGAAAAACGCATCAGCCGCGACCTGCGCGACCACCTTGCCCGATTCTTTATCTACCACATAAAAAATGGAGTCGGTTTCGGGTTGCCACTGGAAGTTTTCAATGAATGGTTTATTGCGGACTGCCAAACTTAAGGCATTCGGCAAGCGCAATGAAAATTCCGCCAAAATGAGATATTTTTCCGTTGTGCCAAAACTATGAATATAACTGGCTTGTTTGACCGGAATGCTGGCAATGATGCGCCGTTCTTTTTCGGTCATGGCATAGAGTTGATAGAAGGTCGTCGCGCCAAATTTGGTGCTGTGATTCAAGCCGATGCCACGTTGATAATCATAATGCGGGTGCGCGGTGGCAATTTGGCTGTCAAAATTGTCTTGGTATGCCATCACTCCCAATGTTTCTAAGGTGCGTGGGTCAAATTCGACTGCCATCGGTGTTTCGGTCATAGCGATATAATGCTTGGCAAGTTGCGTCACATTGACCACCGTATTATTGCCATCTTCTGGTTGCCAGAACATAGACATCACGCGGCTGAACAAACTGCGGCATGGGTCTACCGCGAAGCCCTGAAAATTCACTTTGCCAGTGGCATTGTCTTTGTGATAGGCATTCGAGCGCAGATAGCGATTCACATAACTCACCTGCCCATTTTTGAACGTGAAGCTGTGCAGCATTGCCAAACCATCAAACCAATGGCGATAGGTTTGGTTGCCGACTTCAAATTGTCCGGGACCATTACGAACTAGCGTGCCATCCAACCATGCGGGCAGTGTCCCCGTGATGGGCAGTTGCGAAATTTCAATTTCTTTGGCTTGTGTCGTGAAGCCTTGCATATACGATTTTGACATGATGAGTTTCCTGCATTGTTTAGTGGATTTGATAATTTTACGTGAAAATCGGTGCTTGTGGTTCGCTCTGAAATGTATCTTCTCTACCAACACACAGAAACGTCACACGCTCTAACCCGCATTAACGCGAAGTAACCATTTGTCCGGGAGAAACGGTTGCCCTAGCTGATACTTCTCACTATGATGAAAGCGTGAATATAAGAGCAGGTGATTCAATATGGATGAAGCCATCATACAAGCCGCTGCCCACCTAAAAACCGCGCAAAAAGTCGCGGTTCTCACGGGCGCAGGCGTCAGCAAAGAATCCGGTGTGCCAACCTTCCGCGATGCTATGGAGGGCTTGTGGGCAAAATTTGACCCGCAAGAATTGGCGACGCCGATGGCATTCAAAAAAAATCCCAAACTCGTCTGGGATTGGTACCAATATCGGCGCGATTTGGTCAAACGGGCAGCACCCAATCCGGGGCATTTTGCGCTGGCACACTTAGCAAAGCGTTTCCCGGTGTTCACGCTTATCACCCAAAATGTGGATGATTTGCACGAACAAGCGGGCAGCACCGATGTGGTTCATTTGCATGGCAATCTCGCCCAAACCAAATGTTTTTTTGATTGCCAAGGCTACCCGACGCTGGTGGATTTGACGACGATTCAGATTGACCCAGACAATACGCCGCCGCCTTGCCCGCATTGTGGGCGCTGGTTGCGCCCGAATGTCGTTTGGTTTCATGAAATTTTGCCACAGCACGAATTGAATTTGGCAGCGACTGCTTGCGAAACTGCCGATGTCATTTTGGTCATTGGTACATCGGGCTTGGTCGAACCTGCTGCCAGTTTGCCCAAATTAGGCAAGCTAAAAGGGGCTAAACTTATCGAAGTCAACCCGGATTACAGTATGCTCACGCGCCATGCTGATGTAAAGCTAGAAGGGGCATCAGGCGTGCTGCTGCCGCAGTTGGTGGAGGCGTTGGATGTTTAGGGATAAGCGATTGGCGTTTCGCGATTGGCGTTTAGCTCTTAGCAGTCAGCGGTCAGCAATCAGCAATCAGCGGTCAGCAATCAGCGGTCAGCGGTCAGCAATCAGCGGTCAGCAGTCAGCGGTCAGCAATCAGCAATCAGCAATCAGCAATCAGCAATCAGCGGTCAGCAATCAGCGGTCAGAACCTAGCCAAAAAACAAAATGTTTTGTAGGGGCGAGGTATACCTCGCCCTTAACACAAAAATTTACCGATAGCTACTCAACCCTTAATCCTCAGTCCACACTCAGCACTCAGCACTTAGCACTTAGCACTCAGCACTTAGCACTAAAATCTCAGTCCTCAGCACTTTTAACTTTTAACTTTCTACTTTCATCTTCTTCATTTCTACTTTTCACTTTTAACTTTTTTCTCCTGCTCGCCTTTGGCACAGTCGCCATTGCCCAAGATACCGTACATCACACTTGGGAAGTCTATTTAGAGCGTAATGTGGATGGCAATAACACCGATAGGCTGATTTTTATTGATGTGCTGACGGGCGATGAAACGCAAGTCGAAGTCACTGGAGAACGCTATACCCCGGCGGGCGACAAAATCCTGTTTTTTGATTATGTCAACCAATGGGTGATGACCGCTGCCCCCGATGGTGGCATTCGCCATCATCCCTTCATTCATTTGGATGGGGATGGGCGGCGCGTGGATTGGGTGATTTCGCCGGATAATCGGCGCATTGCGTGGACACAAACGTATGGCACGCCTGACCAACTGACCACTATCACCCAAGTTGCCACGCTAGAAGGTGCTGAGATAAACGAAGTCCTGCGGGATGGTCCCAAAGATGGCATTCGGGCGCTGCCGGTCGGGTTTGATGTGGATAACCAAGTCTTGTATATGGATGCGTATCCCGATGCGTTGGGGCGCTTTGTGGCGTATGCCCAATATGCGGGTTTGTTCCGGGTGAATTTAGCGACCCGTGAACCCGCCGCGCTGCCGGACGAACCGGCGTGTTTTTGCGGCGCAGGCTTGCACGCCGGGCGCTTTTTGCGCTTAACCTTAACGCCGGATTTAGTTGGCTTTGATGTGCAGGTGCATGATTTGGTGAGTGGCACGCAGCAGACGATTCCGGCATTCCGACTGAATAATTATAACCAAGCGGGCGATATTCTCATTGCGCCCGATGGCACACAAGCCGTCTATGCCCTATCGCGCTTGCAAAATTTTGGCACGCCGCAGCAAACGGTTGAAACCGTGTTCATGTTGGTGGATTTATTAGCGTTCACGCAGCGCCCCTTAACGGATCCCATCACGACGTATGTGCATCCCGTCAAATGGACAGAGGAGAACACGGCGATTCTGTTTACCAGCCCGCAGCTTAACGGCACATGGAAAATCGCGCTGGCAGATGGCAATCTGGATAAAGTTGCCCAAACAGCTTATGTGGGTGTTCTAACAGATTAGTGGCGAAAGCGGGCATTTCGGTCTATAGTTGTGAAGGTGAAATTGCGATAATTAGCGATTGTTCAATTGATAAGCTCATTTGCTGACCTGCCGGCGCGGAGGATTTGTCCCTCATGACACAACCAACAACCTTAGAACCCATTTGGAATTTACCCCGTATTGAACTCCAAGCGTTAAGCACCGTGCAGGAGACTCGCCCGGCGGCAGTCCTTACCGGGAATCGCGCTTGGAACAGCGTGGGGTACTTGTTAAATCTGCCGATTGTAGTTCAGGCAGAGCCGTATACTGCCGATGAAAAATTCCTGAATATGCTTGCCGATGGTATGCCCGACCATGTAGAAGTGGTCTATGGCATTGGCGGCGGGTTAGCTGCCGATGTCGCTAAATATGTCGGCTGGAAAAATAAACTGCCCGTCGTGCTGATTCCGACGGCATTAAGCGTGGATGGTTTTTTCACGGCGTTGGTGGCAGTCCGCAAAAACAATACGGTGCATTATGTCACGACCGGTCCCGCTGAAAAAGTCATTATTGATTTTGAAGTTGTCAGCAGCGCCCCGCCGCACATTCGCGGTACGGGCATTGTCGAAATTTTGAGCATGACGACGGGCTTGCTAGATTGGAAATTCGCGGCGGAACGCAAAAAGAACAATTTTGTCGAGCGTTTCCAGCCATGGGCAGCCGGGATTGCCGCTGCCATCGCCCAGCAAGCCTATAAAATTGCCGAAGCAGTCGGGCAAGGCAAAATTGAAGCGTTGCGTAATTTGCTGGATTTAATCTGTGTTGAAGTGCAGTTGACGAACCAACTGGGGCATAACCGCCCACAAGAAGGCAGCGAACAATATTTTGCTTATGCCATTGAACCACGAGTAGCACGCGGTGCCGGTGTGCCGTATGCCGATTTGGTGGGACCCGGCATTCTGGTAGCGGCGGCACTGCATAACCAAAGTCTTGTGCCGATTCGCCAAACCCTCGAATCTGCTGGCGTGCGGCTGAATCAGGTTAGCCAGACAGATATTGAACAAACGCTGCTCATGCTGCCCAATTATGTTCAGCAGCATAACTTGCCCTACAGCATCTTGCACGAAACCACCTTTACGCCGGAGCGCGTACAAGAAATTGTGGCGATGACCGGGTTATAGGAGACGAGGCATGTCCGAAACGGCAATTCAACAGGCACAGCAAGAAATCCAAGCGTTGCTGGATGCCAACCAAAAAGGCACGTTGACCGGGTTTATGCTCAAAAATAAGCTCGAAGCGTTGGCAACACTGCTGCAAAAAGCCGATGAAGAACAAGCGGCAATCGCCCGTGCTGCTGCGGCGGCTGCCGTGCCACCTGATATGGCAGAGTTCATCAAACAAGAGGCGCATTTCGTCGGACATGCCGTGCATCAGATTCGTAACCCCCTCACATCGGTCAAAGGCTATGTGGATATGCTTGGCTCGATGGGGACATTAAACGAGATGCAGCAGCAGTTTATGGCGACCATCAAAAACAATGTTAATCGCATGATTGGGCTGCTTTCGGACATTGGCTACATCAACAAAATCCAGAAGAACACGCTCAAACCGGCTGCCAAAATTGACACGTTCAAAAATTTGGGACTGCGCGTGGAAAAAGAAATGCGCCCCATTGCCGAAAGTTTAGGTCGCCAGCTTGAATTTGATATTCCGTCTGGGCTGCCCATGTTAAATTTGGATGGCGATTTGCTGGTCTTGGCGGTCAATAAACTCATAGATAATGGGCTGCGTTATTCGCCAGCGGAAACAGGCAAAGTCACTGTATCGGCGTTGGGCGAAGATAATACGCTGGTCATTGTGGTGGCGGATAATGGCATTGGCATGACTCCGGCGGAGAAAGCCCGCTTGGGCGAAATTTATTTCCGTTCCGATAGCGAAGTCGTGCAGGAACATCGTGGCAGTGGCTTGGGCGTGCCGATTGCCTATGGCTTAATTCAATTTTTAGGCGGCAGTATCAGCGTCGAAAGTGAAGAAGGCAGTGGCACGCGCTTCACCCTGCGGATACCGGGGATGAGCGTCTAATAACCGCTTTGACAGAATTTGTACAGACAATTTTAACTTTACTTTCGCCCTTATTCATGATAAAGTGGCACTTCATGAAGACCGAAATAAAGTGTATGTAACCTATCCCCGACACAGAGCTTTGCTGTGTCTTTGTTTGTTTAAGCGCCACGCGAATGTGGCGCGTTGTTATCTATAGCAGGAGTGATGGAGTATGACGGAAAAACCGGAATATCTCACACTGGAGGGACTACAAACTTTAGAGAAGAAATTGGCTTTTCTAAAAGAGGTGCGCCGCCCAGAAGTGGCGGATCGCCTGCGCGTGGCACTCCAGGATGGTGGCGAACTCACCGAAAATAGCGAATACGAAGATGCCAAAAATGAACAAGCCTTTATCGAAGCGGAAATCACCCGCCTGACGATTATTCTGCAACATGCTGTGACCATTGATGAAACCATCAAGAGTGATACTGTACAGGTGGGGTCACGAGTGAAAGTCACAGAAAAAGGTACTCGTGAAACGGAAGAATATCAACTGGTCGGCTCGGCAGAAGCCAATCCTACTCACGGCAAAATCAGCATCGAAAGTCCGTTGGGCAAGGAACTCATTGGCAAAAAAGTCGGCGATAAAGTGACGATTAAAGCGCCCGATGGCGATTTGACGTTTGTCGTCAAACATATTGGGTAATCATGGATTGTCGTAGGGCAGGGTTTAATGCAGGTTAAAGATTAAATTCGGCAACTGTAGAGGAGCGCCTATGTGCGCTCCCGACAGCGGGCGACCACGCAGGGTCGCCCCTACAAATGACCCGATTATTTTATTGAATTGCATAATACTCTTCCCTTACAATCATCTGGTGTTTGACTCGCTATGTATTCGAGCGAAGGATGAAGGGCAGATGAATATACACACCCTATCCCGTCGTCAACTGCTCATCGGTTTAAGCGCCGCTGCCACAGGCACGATGCTCTGTGCGACAGGCGGTGCTGCAAGTTTGGTGCTGCTCATCGCCAACCAGCGCCCAACCCCCACAACAATCCCGACTTTAGCGCCCCAACCCACCGGTACACTCACCCCACCCCCCATCATTGCACGGGCAGACTGGGGCGCACTAGCCCCTGACCATACGGCTGCCAATGAATTAGGCTTTTACAGCCTCACCAATCCAGAAGGCTGGCGCGTTTACGATACGCCCCTAGAGCAAACCTACCAGACAATTGTGATACACCATTCGGTGATTTATGGCGGCGATGATGATAGAACTGTGCGCGAAGTCCAGCGCACCCACCAGCAAGAGCGCGGTTGGGCAGATGTCGGTTATCATTTTTTGATTGGCAAAAATGGCAGTATTTACGAAGGGCGACAACTGGAAGTGCGTGGTACGCACGTCGAAGGTTATAACACGGGCAGTTTGGGCGTGTGTTTTTTGGGCAATTTTCAGGTAGATGCCGTCAATGATGCTCAATTTGAGGCGGCACAACGCTTGTTACGCTGGTTGGTGGCACGCTTGCAAATCACCTATATCGCTGGACACCGTGATTTTAACCCCCAAACCGAATGCCCCGGCAGCAATCTGGATAGTTATGTCACGGCGTTGGCAGAGGCGTTCAATCTCATCAAAAGTGCTGATGGTTATCGCCCTCCGGCAGATGCCACCGAAACATCGTTTTTGCCTTGCGCGTGCTGCGGTTGCTCGTCAATAGCATAAGCTACCCAGAACACCAAAGCAAAATATCACCACAGAGGCACGGAGGTCTCAGAGATTTCACAGAGAGAATAAGGCAAAAATAACCGATTATGCAGATTAAGAAATTAAAGCGGCAATGTATTTTTGGATTTGGTGTGCCAAATCCCGACGAAAAAGGTGCGGTGTAGGGTAGGGGCATGATATATCATGCCCTATTTTGAACCGCAAAGATGCCAAGAACGCAGCAACGAATTTTCTCGCATCATTTTCACCGAATCAGCGTCTCTTTTTGCTGCAAAAGCGCATCAGCAATACGTTCCCGGTGATGTTCCATCAAGGTCAACGACTCAATTTCTTGGGGCGTAAAATAGCCAAATTCGGATACTTCCTCATTGAGCGTCAGTTCCCCGCCTATAATTTCGACTTCAAATGAGAAGGCAATAATCTGAAAGCGATTGCCATCAGCATATTCAATCACGCGGTGCGGCGATGAATACACGCCTATCAGCCGAACAATCGTCACAGCGAGTCCGGTTTCTTCGCGCACTTCGCGGATACACGCTTCGGCAACGGTTTCGCCCGCGTCTAAGCCGCCGCCCGGCAAACACCACAGCTTGTTATCAGTGCGGCGGGTGAGTAGAATTTTTTCGCGTTGGGAATCAAAAATTAACCCGGAACAGCCTGTCCGAATTTTGGCAGTCCGTCCGATGCGGTCTCCATATTGTATTGTCGCCATGATGATTTTATCCGTTAGGAGTGATTAAAAGCCGAACCAAGTGTAATTCATTATCGTGTGCGGTAATGCCAAAGCCATCTGGGACATAGCCCAATGCCGGATACAGACGATTTGGGGCGGCGTATTCTTCGTTTTGCACAACGCTGATGCCCATAACGGTGTAGCCGCGTTCTAATGCCTGTTCCTCACAAGCGTGTATCAACGCCGTGCCGATGCCCTGCCGCTGATACGGGGTCATCACATTTAAATCTACAATTTCCGGGATATGCCGTCGCCAAAATTGTTCATAGGGCGAGTCCCACAAAATAGTCACATAGCCCACCGCCCCGTGTTGGTTGTGATGGGCAACCAAGACCAAGCGTTTATCCAGCAGTTGTTCCAGATAATAATTATCAAATTGCGAATAATCTTTGTGCCAATCTTCAAACGTGTGCGCCAACAAATCGCGGTCAGCCGCCCGCAATTTGCGAATGGTGATAGCGTCTAACATGGCGCGGACTCCGGTTACACTTGGGCAGCGGCGCGGAACGCCTGTGCCAATGCCAATACGGATTCATAGCGATTTTCGGCTTTTAATGCCGTTGCTTTTAGGATGACGCCGGTAACAGCCTCGGCAACATCTGGGCGTTTATCATGAACAGGCGGCAGCGCCGATTGAACAAGCGTCATCATCAACTGCATGTGACTTTTAATCTGGACGAAGGGATGTTCGCCACACACCATCTCATACAACATAATGCCAAAGGAATAAATATCGGTCTGGGGGGTGATGGGGTCGCCTAAAATTTGTTCTGGCGTGAGATAAGCAGGCGAACCAATGACCAAGCCCATACTCGTTAAAGCGGCATAACCGAGCCGTTTGGCGATACCAAAATCGGTCAGATAGGCTCTGCCCGCGTCATCTAGCAAAATATTATCCGGTTTTAAATCTCGATGAATAATATCGGCGGCGTGCGCCATCGCCAACGCTTGGGCGACTTCATCGGTAATTTCGGCGATGCGTGTCAGCGATAGCGGCTGATTCTCTGCCATGTATTTGCGTAAATCGCGCGGCAGCCAATTCATGACGAGCCACATATTCTCGTCATCTTGCCACAGGTCATATAACTGGACGATGTTAGGATGTTGCAAATCACGAATAATCTGCGCTTCGGCTTGGATGCGCTGTAGGAGTTTATCATCTTCGTGTTGCAAACTGACCTGTTTGACAGCGCAAACACGCCCAGTCGAGTCATATGCCTTATAGACGACACCATGACCCCCTCTACCAATTTCTTCTAATAATTGATACCCATTGACAAGCATTGGAAGCATGTCTGTCATATTATGACTCTCACTGAACTCATCATCAATTTATTGTAGTCCAAAAGCCCTGAATTGAATATTCGGCGCGGCGGGTTTGGACGATGGCGAATGGTATTAATCCAGCATCAGGCGCATTTCGTTGCTGAGGCTGAACCCTAGCGATTCATATAGTGGGCGTCCGGCATCGCTGGCATGGAGCAGCACACGCCGGATACCGCGCTTTTGGGCTTCGCTAATGAGATGTTCAACCAATTGTTTCGCCAAGCCGCGCTGGCGATACTCTGGGTAAGTATAGACATTTAGCAAATAAGCACTCTTATCATGGAACGTCAGCGGTCCCGGTGGAAAATCCATGATATACATGCCTGCCGCGCTCATCACCGTCTCGTCTTCCACCGCAAAGAAACCGAGATAGGTGTTATTTGCCATGTGCGCCAACAACCAATCCCGAAAAGGCGGAATAGATAACCAGATGGTTTCGAGGTTCTGCTTACCCATTTCCTCGAACATCAATTTGCGCGTTTCCAAAATGACTTCATAATCAGCGCGGGTCGCTTTCACAATCTCCATGCGAGATTCCTTCGTGTAAAAAGGGGCAGATAGACATCTGCCCGACTATAGCGTATTAGCGATTAAGCTGCCCATCCAGCAGCGATTGTGCCAGTTCAAGGGTGGGCGCAGCAATCAGGATGGTGTCTGTTCCAGCATAAGCGGCGCACCACACTTTTGTGCCAATTGTCATGCACGCTTCGGCAGCGTCCACATCGGCGGCGGTAGTGCGATAGGCATCAAACGCAGTGGCAAATTCAGCCGCTTCAGCATCATTATCCCAAGCGATTTTCAGCGTGAGGGCATATTCACCGCTGGTCTTGTGGCGATAGACTGTATAAGCATCACCGCCCCAACCTGCCGCTGCATCACTCGCCATGCGCCCTGATAGGTGCTGGTCTAAAAACTTCGCTAGATAAAATTCGCCCAAGACACCCGATTTTGCCTGTTCCCAATCGCCGCCTAAGCGCGTACTGCTCTCTGCCAGCGAGACTGCCAATGGCATTTCGCCCGCTAGATATTTTTGTGGGTGCAAAATTTGTTCCGTAGACGCCGGGGGATTGGCAAAGGCTTCATCCACCGCCGCCCAACCACCTGCCGCCACCAATTCGGTGACGAAAGTCATGCCCGCTTCGTAAGGGAACAACAATTCTGCGCCGATAATTTCTGGCGTATCAGCGGGCAACGCTAAATTCCCGGCTTCTAAGCCGCTGGACAAAATTTCTAACATCGCGCCAAACGGATTTTCGGCAGTGGCTTGTTCGGTAAAGAGCGTCATGGCATAGGTGGCATCGCCTTCGACTAAGGCGACCATCGCTAATGCCTTATCATCATTGTCAAGTTCATCTAGGCTTGCCATATACGCATCCAGCCCAAAGTGCTGGTCTTGCAGCGCATGAACAAATTCATGCACAAAGGTGATTTGGTCAAGCAATGGCAGTTCATCTTCGGGCGTTTCGCCATTGGTCATAATCACGTTCATCTCTTGGGTGTCGCTATCATAAAATCCCGCGATTTGCTGCCCATACAAATCCAGATAAATTTGCTTCAAATCAGCATCCGGCGGCAGAAAATCAAACGTGACATAGGTTGCCATCGCATCGGCAATGACGGCATCATCCAATTCTTCGGCAATCACGCCATTCAAATACTCCATCAATTCTGTCCGCGACGGAAATTTCAGCACCACTTCTTCCAGCGGTTCTAGCTCCCGAATTTCGGCAGTAAGCGTCTCCAACGTCAGCAAATGCGTTTCCAATTCAGGACTCATCACAAAGGGGGTGTCTTGCGCCAATACGCCGCTAGTGAAGAGCAGCATCAACAGGATAACGATTTTAGTACGCATAAAGCTCCTCATCATCAATGTCTGCGATAATTATTGCTATGAGCGTAACAGTTACACGAGACAGCATCAATCCCCACATTTTCGGGGGTTTGCGCGGGCTATTTTGGAGTAGAATCAAGATAGCGATATTGCTTACTAGGATGGAGTGCCGCAAGTGTTATCCCCAATGTTGGGCAAACCGAAGCGTTTTTTCATCAGTCTACTCTACATGAGTCTTGGGTTGTTGTTATTGCCAGTTCAGGCACAAACTGCCACATGGGTGGCGTTTATCAACAGTTCGGGGCAGTTGGTGGCAGCCAGCGCCGATGGCAATGGACGCTGGATTGTGACTAACCCCGGTGAAACGCTGCATCCTCAGGTGGGCTATGCGTGGTCGCCAGAAGGTGACGCCTTATTTTTCGCTGTACAGACCAGCGCAGGCATCAGCTTACGCATTGGCGATGTGAACACCCAAACTGCCCGTGAAATCGCACTAGAAAATGGCGCTTTGTCGGGCAGCGATTGGACGGAATGGGGCATTCTTATCGCTAATGATAGCGCCTTGCGTTTTTACCAAACCGATGGCAGCGTTGCCGAACTGCCGAGCAGCCAAGTTGTGACCCAGATAAGCCGAGTTTTATGGTCAGACGCGGCATTGGTTGCCTACAGTGCTTTAGATGAAAACAATACCAGCCTATTGGTGGTCACGGCGACTGATGGCAGCAGCATCCGCCTGAGCAGTGGGCGCAGTACCCCCCTCACGCCAGTGGCATGGCTGGAGGGAACGACGCAATTGCTTTACTATGGCGCTGATTATCAAATTCAATGGGCGGATGTCGGGTGCGTCTTCAGCGGTTGCGATACGAATCCGTTAGAAAATGGGATAGTGGTGCTGCCAGCGTCGGCGGTAGAGGTGCAAATTGGGCAAGACCGGCTTTTCTTCCGTGAGGATGAAACGATTCGGGGGGTGCGCTTGGCATGTGTGGCAACCGATACTTGTCTAACAGATGCTTTCACGCTGGCGACGACGGCTGTCTCTGAGGCGTTGCTGTCGTTACAAGGCGATATGCTGGTGTATACCACCTATTCGCAGGATGCTTTTAATCCCAGTGACCGTACCATTTGGTGGGTGGATGCAACCTGTGCGCCTGATTGTGTCGCGCAACCCCTGCTGACAAGTGCCGTCAATGGGGCGCTGTCGCCGGATGGCACGCTGCTGATTGCCGATATTGTGGGTGATGGGCTATACCTCATCACCCTTGCCGATGGGCGGCAACTGATGTTATCGGGCAGTGGTGCGGCGCTGATGGCTGCCCGCTGGAATGGCTAGTGTCATTTAGGGATTTTAAATTCCCGCGATAAGGGTCCTACAATGCCATCTTTGCCTTTGGCGGCGACGGCAACCCCTTCGTAATAGCCGAAGCCGTCCCAATCTACAAAACTGCTGTTTATCTCGATTTGTTGGTCATAGCGCAGCGACCCCGCTACCCGCAGCGCCACAATATACCCAACGACATCCGGCACTTCCTCCCAGATGAGGCGCTTCACATTGCCTTCCACCGGGCGCAGCGCCAGATTTTTGGGCGGGCGCGGCGCATCTGCCAATGACGAAATCACCACCAGAATCGCTTGGGTTGCCCGCCGCAAATAGGCGGGTTCGACAAATTCTATGGTATCGCTGGGGTCGCCATTCGTTTTCTCTTCATACACATTAATGAAACGAATGGACGGATAGCCGGCTTCAGTGAAAGAAAAATGATCGCCGAAGCGATTCTCACGGTCTATCTTATCTTCCACAATCAGTTTCATATCTAACCCATGCGTGAAACTGATAAATTCGGCAGTGCGTGCCAAGTGCCTATCCGGCGACACATCGTTGGGACCTTGCGAAAACACGCGCAGTTCGCGGTCATTGACAGCGCCATTGGGGTTTTCTTGGTTGCCAATGGTATCAATATTAATCATCTGGGTGACATCAATGCCCTGCGTCTTAAGGTACTGCACGAAGGCGATGCTGCCTTTGCGCCCGACTTCTTCCGCAGAGAATGCTACAAACATAATCGAAGACCGATGCGGACGCTGGCTCATGATGCGTGCCATCTCGATAATGGCGGCAGTGCCAGTGGCATTATCGTTCGCGCCGGGGGCAAACGAGACACCATCGCTAAAATTGGGCGTCACGATGCTGTCATAATGAGCGCCTACGACAATCGTGCCTGCGCCGGGTTCGCTGCCTTGCACCACCGCGATAATGTTCTGCTGCGTGGATTTGACTCCGCCATAATCTAGCGGAAAATCCTGCACATACACGTACAATCTGCCGTTGGACACAGCGCGAATCGCTTCAAATTGGTCTTGAATATAGCTGCGGGCAGCGCCAATGCCTTGCGTGGGCGACGTTGTGACCGAATTGACATGGCGCGTGTAAAAATTTTGCAGTGCGTCCACATGCGCCATCAAGCGGTCACTTTCCACTTGATTGATGAGATTCAACACTTGCAAATCCGACGCGACAATCGGCGTGGTGATATTTTCAGGATTTACCCCGTTGGAAGTCCCGGTATTCCCGGCAAAACCGAGCGTTGGCGCGGGCGTTGCGGTCGGGCGGGGGGCTAAGGTGGGTGGTGGCGGCGCGGACGACGTGCCTAAGTTACAGGCGCTAACGAACAACCATAGTCCAGCGACAAATAGCCAAGGGCGTAATCTGTTTTGCATTCAAACCCTGTATTTAAGCTCTGATGTTGGCAATAGATGTTGCGGCATTCACGATGGGACGCACCCTAAAGCACCCCGTGACGGAAGCCCTTATTGTTATTATAGCCAATTTGCCACACCGTGTTGTAGGTGGTTGACCCGCGCTTGCCCAACTAGCCATCGGCGGTGATTGCCCAATTGAAGCTGCACACACCATTATCCAGCCGGCGTACAATGCGCCCCATCGTGTCGCAAGTCGTCATCACTGTAGCGCCCATTTGAACGGTGAACGCGGTATCTTCGGTCGTTTCTGCAAACCAAAATAATTGCTCCACATTAGTGGTTACGGTGACGCTGGCATTGCAGTTCCATTCTTCCGGCACTTCGGCACTGCTGCGTACCCCGGCTTTAATCACAATACAATCGTTTGGTAGCAGGGTCGCTCCCAAGGCATTATTATTCACAAAATTTTCTGTTCCGGCACTGGTGGCAAATCCCATCTCAGTGATGACAATCGAAGCAGCGCCGATATTGGTCATGGTGAACACGCGGTCATTATAGCGAGCAATCACATTGGGCGCGGCTTGCGGGTCAGCCGTGACAATGACGCTGGTTTCTGGCGTGTTAGTAATCGTCGGTGAAGGTGTCGCCGATGGTGTTAGTGTCAACGTTAAAGTTGGCGTCAGGGTGGCAGTCGGTGTCAAGGTTAAGGTGGGCGTCAGCGTGTAGGTTGCAGTAACGGTTGCTGTCGGCAGCGTCGGTGTAATATCAGTTGGGATAACCTCAGCAGTCGCAATGATGTCGGTGGTCACAAGCGTCGTTGCTTCGCTGGTCACAGCCGCCAGTTCGGGGTTGGGGGTAGCCGTCGGTAAATTGGTAGCGGCAGGCGCAAATTGACTGCGGAGAATAAATAATGCGCCTAACAAAATCAGCCCAACGAGCGCCCCGGCGATGAGCATTGCCTGCCGACGTTGAGCGCGGCGGCGATTTTCTTGCGCCTTTTTTTCAGCGGCAGCAGCGCGTAATTTGGGGTCGGTTTTTTCTTTTGGTTTTTCGGCTTTTTTCTCTGGCAGCGTCACCGGGGGAATTTTTGCAGTAGGGCGGTCTTCATCTTCCGGTGCTGATGGCACAGGCTTGATACTGGGTGTTGCCTTGGGGTCGGGCATCGTTGGCGGCGGTTCAAGACCTTCCGGGCGTTTAGAGGGGGTGTAGGCAGTGGTGGGCATATCATCCCACTTAAGAATGTCGGGAGAACTATCTATTGCTACTTTGTCCGGCGGAATTGGGCGGGTGCCTGCGGTTTCCGGGTCGGTATTCTCATAGGCTTCACGCACAGACCGAATCAAATCCAATGCCGATTCGTGGCGCTGCGCCGGATCTTTGGCAAGCGCCTTCAAGATTTCGTTTTGCGCTTTGACTGGAATACTCGGATTATGGGCGCGGGGTGGCGTGGGTGTTTGGGTGATATGGGCTAATGCCACTTCTAACGGACTTGGGGCATTAAATAACGGATGCCCCGTCAAAATTTCGTACACAATCACGCCCAAGCTGTAAATATCGCTTTGCGGCACAGCACTTTGCGAATCAGTGGCTTGCTCAGGCGAGATATAGCGGGGCGTGCCAAAAGCCGTTCCCATCGTTTGGTCAACCGATTGCCACAACACCAACCCAAAATCCGATAGATAGGCGCGTTCATTGCTTTCGCTGACGAGAATATTCGATGGTTTGACATCGCGGTGAATGATGCCGCGCTGATGGGCATAATCTAAGGCGGCGGCGACTTGTTCCAACAAGTTTAACGCCCGGTTTATGGGTATTAATTTTCCCTGTTGATGCTCTTCATACACAATATCCGATAAATCTTGACCTTCAATGTAGCGCATCGCCAAAAAATAGGTATCGGCATATTCCCCAAATTGATAAATGGGGATGATATTATCATGTTCCAATTGGGCAATGGCACGCGCTTCACGCTCAAAGCGTTGGCGCATCACGGTATCATGTTTGCCCATATCCGGCGGCAATACCTTGATGGCTGCCATGCGCCCCAGTTTTTCATCTTCCCCTAGGTAGATATGTGCCATGCCACCGCTGGCAAACCGGCGTTTGAGGATATAGTCACCGAGTTTTTTGCCGACCAGACCGCTGCTGTCCGTCACCCTGTTTGCCCTTTCGCCGTTGTTCCTGTCGTAGGAGTTCATGTGATACTTCGTAATTTTACCTTGTATCTAAACCTCCTATCAACTGTGGACTAGCGATGGGTTTGATGAATCATAAGGATAGTTGATTTTGGGCGTATTGCCATACAACCTACCAGCCACTATTTTTCACTCATTCGGGTGCTGGCGGTGATAAAAAATATCGTCATAATCTTAAGTCTCACTATCGGGCGCAGTTTTTAGGCGCACCGTAAAACAACTGCCTTCGCCCACCACACTGGTAACATCCAAACTGCCGCCATGCAGGGTTACAATCTCGCGGGTGATGCTTAAGCCCAAGCCTGTCCCCGATTGTTTATTCTTCCCGCGGAAAAACGGCTGAAAAATAAATGGTAATTCGTCAGGGGCAATGCCCAACCCCGTATCCTGAATCCTGATGACCACTGCCTGAAGCGTGGCATCGAACAATGTCGTGATGATAATGCGCCCGTTTTCTGGGGTGTAATGAATGGCATTGTTGATGAGGTTGGTAAATACCTGATGCAAACGGTGCGGGTCGGCTAGCACTTGCAGCGGTGTTGTGGGCGGGTCAAACACCAGATGAAGGCGTTTTTGCTCGGCTTCGCCCGCTAATAATAGCACCACTTCTGCCAACACATCTTGCAGCACAACCACCTGCGTTTGCAGCCCAATTTGTCCCTGTTTAAAGCGTGCCATATCCAATAAATCGCTCACCAAGCGGTTCATGCGCGTAACGATTTTATCCAGCACTTGCAAATCTTCCGGCAGCACTTGTGGGCGGCGGCGCATCAAATATAGGCGCGTATTAAACACAGTGATAGGGGAACGCAGTTCATGGGCAGCATCGGCGATAAAGCGTTCAGTTTGTGCTTCCAATGCTTTTTCCGCGCTGATGTCACGCAGAATGATGACCGTATTTAAGGCTTTTTTGTCCCAATTGTGTACCAGCGAAACCGTGATTCCAGCATCAAAAACAGAACCATTTTTGCGGCGAATCTGGATAGCATCGCGCCAGACCTCACCCCGCAGCAGGGTATCGCCAATTTGCGCCAATAATTGCTCGTCGTCTGCCGGGTTAAGATCGTCTGGGCGCAGCAAACGCAGATTTTGCGCGATTAACTCGGTAGTGCTATAGCCCGTTAAGGCAGTCATCGCTTGATTGGCGAAAATAATGATTTGGTTGCGGGTCGCCATTACCCCTTCTGCTGAAGATTCCAGAATGGCTTGCATGGTGGCACGTTGGGTTTCCAGTTCTAGGGTGCGTGCCAGCACGCGCCGTTCCAATTCGGTGGCGTATCCTGAATTTCGCACGGCAATCGCCACTTTGCCCGCGAAAGTCAACAAGCGGGCAGCATCGGTGTCAGTAAAAGCATGGGTTTGACCACTATCCACATTGATAATGCCCAAACAGCGTCCTTCTAACATAATGGGTGCGCCCAAATAAGACCGAATCCAAGGTGCCCTTTCCGGCATTGTCCATAACGATGATTCTAAGGTGTTGGAAATAAGCAGTGGGTGTCCGGTGGTGACGATATGATTGATGGCGGGCCAATCTGCCAAGCGAATGCGAGTTTGTTTTAATTCGTGCCGGATAGCATCATAGCCGCGTTGGCTGGCAAACAGGATGCCTTCGCCGTCTTCTTCTAGCAGCATGATGGTGGAGGCTTGATGCCCCGAAATCCATTGGGCAACAAATTCCAAAATCGTGTTGAGGACGTTTTCTATGTTCAGTTTGCTGGTTAAAAGTAAGGTTATTTCTTGCTGGGCTGCCGCAAAATCGCGTTGTGCCTGTTCGGCTTGCCGCGCTTGTTGGCGCTCCAAAAAGGCACCCAACACATTGGCAACCGATTGCAAAAAATAAATCTCATCATCTTTATAAGGCATTGGCGAGCGATGGTAGAGGGCGAAAACCCCACTGGGCTGTAATTGCCCCGGAATAATGACACATATTCCCGCTTGGATACCCTGTTGCCTAAAGATAGCTGAGGGGGAAAAGCGTGTTTCTTGGGCTATATCGCGCATAATCACCGGGTTGCCTTGTTGCAGCGCGTACAGGATATGGTCTTTGTCGCCTAGAGTGCTAGTTGGTCTGGAAGGACTGTGCAGCACTTGGATTAACTGCTGATTGCTGGCATCGTATAAGCTAATCTCACAAAAATCAGCTTCCATCGCTTGTTCGCACAACACAATGGCGTATTCCGCCAAACGCTCAAAATACTCTTCGCGCACTGCCAGCAGCCCTAACTCGGCGACCACCACCTGCTGTACCAGATACACTTTGAGCATTTCTTCTGCCTGCATACGGGTATCGAGTGAGGGTGCTAATTGCCCGTCATAGGTCGTGGCAGAAACGGTGACTGGCGCTGTCAACTGCCGCTGCTCGGCTTCATTAACCCAAGTGATGCCCAAGATAAACACCGTCAAGCCGCTGTAAAACAAGAGTATATCCGGGGCATGGGGCAGATTATCGGTGATAAACAGCAGCAGCAGCACGATTAGTAGCCCCAATCCCGCGACCTGCCAAGCACCACGCAGCCGATAAAACCAACTCGCCAGCAAAACACATCCGGTCAAAATTATAATCGCTGTCAGGATGTTAAAATCTGCGGGTGTTATCCAAAATAAGAGCAGGGGATAAACCAAACATAGACTCAATAGCATTAAGCAGCACAGATGATAGGAGATAAAACGCCCAATGCCATATATAATCACCAGCAACAGTATCATGCTCAAGCGCAGCAACCCATCCGCTTGGGTGATAGGACGCGCTAGCAGCGTAAGTGCCAACAGGATGACCAGCGCCAACACCAGCGCCAAACTCAGCCGCGCTCGCCGCAATAGAACCGTCTGAGGCATCAAATGACTGGGACTAACGAGCCAGCGTAGGGTATATTCAGTGGCATTATGGGTGGCACTAATGACTGTTGAGAAAGGAATTTGTCGTGTCACAACTGTTCTTCCCAAATGTGCGTATTGATTGTAGGTGCGACGCTGGGTTGGCATAGAACCCTGAGATTAGTGTTTTCCACAGGGTATAGCAATGACACTCATTTACCTACTTACACTAATATTCTAAGCGAATTTTGATTTTTGAGAAAAAAGAATCCTTAAGATAAACGGAATTACCCACACATAACGCTGACCATAGCTTATATAAGGACTGATGATGGCTGCCCAAACTGCCAACGGTTTACGTAATTTTTTACAACCCCTGACGCACTTGGTGGTAACAACCTTGAATCAACAACGGCTGCGTACCAGCACGCCGCTAGATTATATTCAATTAATGCTGCCTGCCCAAATGCCGGCGCTGCCAGAACGTCGTAATTTGATACAAGCGCGGTTGATGGGCGCTGCACCGCTGAGTCTCGTGGATTTGGAGCGTATTTTCCGCCGCATTGCCGATGACCCACGCCCCAAGGGAGTGATTCTGATGCTGCGCGGTTTTGCCATGACACTGGCGGATTTACAAACCTTGCGTGATAGCATCCGGCGCTTGCGGGAACGCGGCAAACGGGTGATTTGTTATGCCCACAGTTATGATATGGCAATGTATTATGTCGCCAGTGCCGCCGATGAAATTTGGATGCAGCCCGGCGGGTCGCTTATCACGACGGGGTTGGTCATGCAGCAAACTTATCTGCGCGAAGCCTTGGATACGATTGGTTTAGAAATTGACCCAGTAGCGATTACCCCCTATAAGAGCGCGGTGGATATGTTTGCCCGGTCTACACCATCGCCCGAAGTCGAAGCGATGATGAATTGGCTGCTGGATTCGCGCTATGAGATGATGGTGGATGGCATTGCTCAGGGACGCAATCTTGAACAGAGCGCCGTGCATCACATGATTGATGCCGCACCATATACCGATGATGAAGCCTTAGCCAATGGTTTTGTGAATGCATTGCTCAACGAAGAAGGGTTTTATGCCCACCTGAATACGACGCACATCAGCCTATGGGAGGATGCCGACAAAGTTGTGCCGCTGCGCGTGCCACCGACTGGCAATCGTTATGTGGCGGTCATGCACCTCACGGGTAACATTGTCGAAGGCGAAAGCGGTGCGCCGCCAGTGGATATTCCGATTCCGTTTGTGGGTGGGGAACGCATGGGCGATTTGACGGTAACGCGCCTCGTGCGAAATTTGATGCATGATGACCATGCTGCCGCGTTGGTCTTATTCATTGATAGCGGTGGTGGGTCGGCTGCCGCCTCAGAAGCGATGGCATCGGCATTGGAGGAATTGGCAAAAACGCGCCCGATTGTCGTATATATGCACAGCGTCGCGGCATCCGGCGGTTATTATATCGCTACCCCTGCCGATTGGATTGTTGCCCAACCCGGCACTATCACGGGTTCGATTGGGGTTATATCGGCAAAATTGGTGAATACCGACGCCTTACGTAAACTCAAATTTAATCCCTATACCTATCTACGCGGCGAAAATGCCAGCATGTTCACGCCGATAGAACCCTTCACGGAACAACAGCGTGCTAAGATGGTGCAACAAATTGAGCGTATTTATCAGCAATTTGTGCAACGTGTCGCTGATGCCCGCAAACTGAAACCCGCCCAAGTGGATGCGATTGGCGGCGGGCGCGTGTGGACGGGGAAACAGGCGCTAGAGAATGGCTTGGTGGACGAACTCGGCGGGTTTTATGAGGCGCTGGCAAAAGCCCGCGAATTGGCAAAACTCCCCGACGATGCCCCGGCGGCATTGATTCAGGGCAAAGGTAAACCCATGCCCGCGCAGCTTGCCGACCAAATGAATCCGGCGGCGGCATTGCAATACTGGCAGCAAAATTTGCATGATTTGCTAAGAGGGCAGGCATTGATGCTGATGCCCTTTGATGTCCACTGATGTTTTAACACCGACCGAGTCATCCAAACAGCGGTATCATGCCGCTGTTTGCTTCCTAAGATTTCAGCGAGGATGTGTTTATTCAATTTAGGCGTTAAAGACGCCCGCAATCTGGGCTATCACGAATGCCAAAAAGAGCGATGCTGCCAACACAGCGATGGCGATGAATCTGCCGCTGGTTTGCAGCGGATTCACTTCTAATTCGGTCACGCCGACTTCGCCTAACAAATCACATTGAAAATCGAGATTCACATCACCCCGATTCAGGCGCACAAGATACGCCGTATCGTGGACGACCAACCATCCATCCGTTGGGCTATCCCACTGTTCGCCTAAGCGTTCAATAATAGCGGCTTGAATCCGTTGACGGGCTTCTTTGGCAGGAATTACTTGGGGTGTAGGGGTAGGCGTTGTCATAGGGTTCAGCACTATTCGTTATCAGAGTTTTGCGACGGTGGATAAAGTTTTTCCAGCGCAAATGGCACTTTTTCGTGTACCCTTCCATGAATCAATTCCAGCAAACGGTCACGATTTTCCGGTTGGTGTAACAAGTATTCAAAATCTTCGATGGTATAAAGTTTTTCGTAGACCTGCATGTGATTTATCCCATGAATGGTTAGCATCATTATAGACCATAAGCCAGCAAAATTTGAAGCGGGGGAGATTGGGGGAAAAACATAGGGCGAATCGGGTGGATGATTCGCACACTAACATAATCGCTCAAGTTCAAAACGAATGATTTTCCGTAGGGTCGAGGCATGCCTCGACCCTACAATATGCTTTTCACGCAATCTAGACATGAGCCATCATGATTATTTATGCGCTGTTTCTGGATGTGCTTTAAACCACGCGATACTTTCCCGGATAGCTTGTTCTACGGGCGTGGCTTTTATGCCGAAGGTCGTTTCAAATTTGCTGCTGTCCACGATATACGGCTTCTCAAATTCGTACATCATTTCAGTGGTTTCGCGTGCGCCCGGACTGAATAAGCCAAAAAACGACATCATCAAGCGGTTGGCAACTTGTGCGCCCGGTTCGCCGGATTTGCCGATTTCTTTTTGTATGAGGCGCAACAAATCTTGCTGGGTCATTGCAGGCAGCACGGGCGTAATCCATGCTTGCCCCAATGACCGGTCATCTGTGCCAAGCACCGCCAAGCCCGTGCCATAATCCACCACATAACTGTAGCTATGCGGAACAGTCATGCTGCCGTACATCGTGGCTTTTTTGCCCGCTAACATTGGATAAAAGACAAATTCGCCCGACAGCGGATATTCTGGACCGAAAAATGTGGAAGCCCGCCCAATTGCCGCCCGAATTGTGCCTTTTGCATGGGCATCCATAACGGTTTGCGCCATCTGCGCCCGCACCTTGCCCTTACGGGAAATCGGATTAACGGGGCTATTTTCGGTGAGGGGTTTACCATTGGGTGCGCCATACAAATACAAATTATCGCCCACAATGAATTTTGCTTGATTGGCGATTGCGCCTTCCATGATGGCGGCTTGCAGCGGCGGGAATTTTTGCTGCCATTCGTGATATTCCGGTTGGGCGCATTGGTAGATGGTGGCGGCGCCTTGCGTGATTTTGCGCGTGAAATTGGCGTCATAAGCATCGCCGCCAACAACTTCAACACTGGCAGGTAAATCGGTGGCTTTGCCGCTGCGGTTGACCATACGGACTTGTTTGCCACGCCGTACCAATTCGCGGGCTGCCGATTTGCCGAGTGGACCCGTGCCGAAAATGACATGTAATTCTTGGAGATTGTTGGTTGTGTTCGTCATGATGATGCTCCTGTTTAGCTAGCTGGATTATCCGAAAAATTAAATTTGCATTCTGAAAAATCATTTTTTGCGCCGAAAACAACGCGCATCAAAGACATCCGCCGCAAGTTGAACGGCAGGAAAGGAATTTTTAAACAAGCGACTATAATTTGGGCAATGAATACTGAATTTGAAATTTGTTTTGTAGGAGAGGGTTTAGAAACTCTCCTTTACCCAAAATTGATTGATAGGCGGGAGGCGGGGACATAGTCCCGCCCCTACAGTTAGGTTTTAAACCCGATGACTTTGCACATTGTTTCTATTTCTGTACGAAAAAAAACTTCGGTGTCGAGAGGTATCAGATGATGGAGCAAATCGGGCATCGTCAGACCGTATAAGTGATACCAACATTTGAATCCCAGAAAAACAGCCAATGTTGAAACTGGATAGTGATTTTCGGTAATGAGTGCGTGCAGGATTGGCACTTGTTTGGGAGGAACAGTTTCGTAAAACGGCGAAGGGGTTAATTCCCCGTTTTGGATGGCTTGTTCGATACAACCCGTCAACACCACAAAAATACGTACTGCCGCCGGAACAGTCAAGTCACGCGGTGCGGTATACCCCATGATAGGCGTGCCATAAATGAGATAATATTTGGTGCGATGGGTGATTGCCCACTGCCGATAGGCTTGAGCCACCGTCATAAACTGCTGATAACAAGACGCAGCTTGCGCCGATTGCTGTGCCGCTTCCATCGTGTCTGCCAAGTTGTTAAACGCATCCAACAGCAGCGCCGTGAGCAAATCATCCTGATTGGCATAATAGTTATACAATGCCGGGGCGCTCATCCCCATGCGCCGCCCAAGTTCACGCATAGAGAGTCCAGCCGCCCCTACTTCGGTCATCAGTTCCCAAGCAGTGTCTTTGATTTTTTCCTGCATTCCTTCGTATACGGCAGCATGGCGTGGGCGTGGCATTGCGGTCTATCCATGAATTAAATTTACGCTGTTAAATATATTAAACATCGTTTGATTAACAATGTCAATAGAATAAAGATTAATGAAAAATGAGAGGATTGGGGTGCATCATCATGCTCTCGACTGGATTACATCCATTATAACATAACGAGTTTGCGATTGGCTTAACTGTCAGTGGTGAGTTGGTCGCGCTGACGCGCTTCGATAATCCACGTATGGGCATCTTCGACAGTGGGAACAATGATAATTTGGTCACGCGCTGCCGGGTAAATTTGGTTCAACAAAATCAACATCATATTTAACAACGTTGATTTTCCAATAATGGTAGCGGCTTTAAATGTGGGCGGTGATTGTTGGATAGTCTGAATCAAGACAGTGAAACCAGCACTGCGCGGGATAGGGATGCCTTTGCTCAAATCGGCAATGACATGGTAGCCGCTGCCTGATATTTGTGCCGCCAGCGCCAATTCATGTTTAAATGCCGCTTCATAGTCTTTCCATGTCCACGGGGTTACAAATTCATAATAAACGACATCAGGAAGATTTTCGTACCAAGAAATGGTCACGCCCATGTGGAGAATCCCAGCAGATGATGATGTAATGACCCCTATCTTAATCCATTTCGCAATAAATCACATTAAAAATTTTGTAAAATGTTGAAGTTGTTTTATGAGGAACATAACTTTTTCAAGTCATGTTCCCACTTAAGCAATTATTTTTTCGTTTCTGCCAAATTGTGATACAAACGAATACCGGCTTCTAGCGCATCAAAGAAGGTATCAATCACCACATATTCGTTGGGCGAATGAATATTTTCGCCTTCGCCATAGCCGAAACCCGTCATGGGGACACCAATGAGACGATTAAACATGCCCAAAATCGGGATAGAGCCACCCGCCCGTACCAGTTTCGCGCGTTTACCCAATGTGCTTTCGAGAGCTTGCTGCACGGCGTCCATGTAGATGCTGTCCGTATCCATAGCAAACGGATAGGCTTCTTCGCCAATTTTGACCGTGACTTTGACCGTCTCCGTCGCAAAACTTTCGACATATTTTTTGAACGCTTGCGCGATTTCGTGCGGATTCTGGTGAGGGACGAGCCGCATTGTGACTTTGAAGCTCGCTTCTGCCGGGATAATCGTCTTAGAACCGGGTCCCTGATAGCCGCCCCAAATGCCGTTAATATCCAATGTGGGATACACCGTAGCGCGTTCTGCATCAGAGGCAATTGTGCTGCCCCATGAGAGTTCGACGCCCGCTTCGGTCTTCATTTTTTCTGCTTGCCATCCAGCTTGAATGCGTTCCTGTTCAGCGGCATCTACGCTGGCAACCGCGTCATGATAACCGGGAATCTGCACGCGCCCAGCAGCATCATGGAACGAGCCAATAATTTTGCCCGCCACATGCAGCGGATTTTGCACCACGCCGCCATATTGCCCAGAGTGCAAATCGGCTTTGGGTCCTGTGACTTTGACTTCGGCGCTGATAATGCCGCGCCCCGCATAATAAATTTCGGGATTTTTGGGGTCATAGCCGCCATCACAATTCAGCAGCACATCGGCTTTGAGCAGGTCTTTGTGGGCGGCGACAAACGGTTCCATGCTGGGCGAACCCGATTCTTCTTCGCCTTCAATAAAAAATTTGATGTTCAATGGCAGTGTGCCATTGGCTGCCAGCATTGCTTCAAACACTTTTAGGTTGCCCCACACGCCGGCTTTATTATCGGTTGCACCACGAGCATAGAGTTTGCCTTCCCGGATTTCTGCTGTAAACGGCTCAGAATTCCATAAGGGCAGCGGGTCTACGGGTTGCACATCATAATGGTCATAGACCAGCACGGTAGGTTTATCGTCGCCAGCGTGCAACCAATCCGCATAGACCACCGGATGACCATCCGTGTTAATCACTTGGCAGTTTTCAAACCCAATGCGCTTGAGTTCTGCCACAATCCATTCGGCGCACGCACGCACATCTTTTTTATAGGCAGGGTCAGCACTGATGGAGGCAAAAGAAAGTAATTTCATGAAGCCTTCGATGCTCTCCTCTTTATGATGGTGAGCATACTGAATCGCGGCTTGTATCGTATCGGTCATGTGAAATCCTTTAAATGGTGAATTTATTTTAAGCTATCGGGGCTATTGTAAAAGAATGTGGTAATGATTTCATGCTGAAAATAGAAACCGCCTACGATGAGGGGGGGCATCGTAGGCGGTTCTGGAGGGAAGGGCTAAATATGTCAGTCTGTAGACCACAATTTGCCTGTAACGCTTAGTTAATCTAGCGTATGATTAAACGATAACCTCACTCGCTAAAGATGGCATGAACTCAGCATGAGTGCGCTGTGAGAAAGTTGAGTTGTTTGAGTTGATGTGTTCCAATTATTGATGCCAATGAGCCACCTACCCATGATGCGTCATGCTATTTACATGATTACGCCTACGTTGCCGGGGGATGATACCCCGCCTGATTTTGAATTGGATCGGTTGCAAATTCTCCAATGGCTGTTGGGGATGAAAACGCAAATCGAAATTCGCCTGTATGCCATCCAGCAAACCACTTATCTGGCGTGGTATAACCGCGAATTAATGGTGCGGGGTTGGGTCAATTTTGAACGGCGCTGCCTCTATCTGGAAGATACCGTGGGGATGCCACAATTCGCCCTGCAATATCGCCAATTTGTACCGCTGTATCAGCGCCTATTTATCATCAATATTTATGATACGCTGGCACTGCTGGAACTGACACCGGAAACGCTAGAATATGATATTTTGCGCTTCTCTGACCGCTTGTGGCAATATACAGAGAATTAGGTTTCGCTAATCCGCTGTGTTGATAGAAATCGCCCACGATTGGTATGTGCTGACAGAATTTAGTGTGCCTGTGCGCGATTTATTCCCGGCTGAAGAAGAACTGGGATAATATTTTATCGCTGGTTTGTAGAACTATAAAACATATCAAATCATTGCCAGAGGAAAATATGAATTTTCGTGGGGTTATCCGCAATGTTATTTATAATCCCCAAGTTCGCCTAAAACCGCTTCGGCATTATGCTTTGCCTCATTTCGACATCAACGCGGCATCGGCATCTGGCGTGATTGATTTAGATGAAGATGGCAGTGCTGTTGGGTATTCCAAATGGGTATCGCCCAAACGCACCCGATCTTTTCCGTTTGCCCGTATCTACACCACCTATCACCTACCGAAGAAAATCACCATTATCCCAGTCATCAAAGATGAAGGGGCGAGTACAATGAATAATGATCGAATTAATTTTATTACGTTATCATGGATGAATCTATCCAATATTTACATTATCCTAGCATGGTATGATACTGCCAAACCACATCGCAATCGGGCTGATGCAGTGACCGCCCAACAATTCGACCCTGATTACATTCGTGAAAAAATTCGTGAGATTCATGAGTATCAACAATCCGCATTGCATTGGAATGTTATGCATTTTGAGCGCGATTTTGAAACGATTTATACTCGTGCTGTAGATCGTTATCGGAAGATTAGCACCACCTATGCTATTCGGATGCATAATTTTGATGACCATTTGAAGGTGTTAGAGGATTTTCGCCAAGCAGGGCGGTTTGATCTACAAACTTTCAAGGTCTTAACTCTAGCAAGTTCGTTTTCGGCGGCACAACGCGAGATGCAAACCACCCACGCACGAGAATATTTAGTGGAAGGGCAAAAGGCATATTTTTCGATGACCAATATGCTAGGGGGTGAATATCATTTGACGGCAGATGAAATTCTTTATGAAGACGAAACAATCCTGATTCAAGAAGCAAAAAATAGCACTCGTGATAAACTCCCTTCTATCAATGATGTTCAAGATGGGTTATTTAAATTGATTCTCTTTGCAAATATAGATGAACTATATCTGAATAACCATCGGGTCAACTTTCAAACTCGTTTGAAGATAACCGGTACTGTGGAGGGTCATCTCACACTGCCAAACACACCAGACAGCATTGATGATTTTTGTCATCTAAATAGTTTAACATCATCCAAAAGACAATTAGTTGATGCTTTGAATAATGAAGCTATACAAAACCCGAGTTTGAGTATTGTTATAGGTAGCTATTCATGAGCCTGAGTCCTTTGCGTTACCCCGGTGGTAAATCGCGGGCGGTTGAGCAAATTTTGAAACGGATTCCGGCACATATCACTGAATTTCGAGAACCATTTGTTGGCGGTGGTTCGGTATTTTTGGCAGTTAAAAAATTATTCCAAAAGCGTATTTCACAATATTGGATTAACGACCTCAACTTGGATTTGTATTGTTTCTGGCATTATGCCCGCGAAGATGTAACACGCTTGGCAGATTGTGCTGCCGCTTTCAAAGACCATTATATGGATGGCAAAAGTTTGTATGCACTGCTAAAAGACGAAAAAAATATACAGACCGATTTTGACCGAGCAGTGCGTTTTTTCGTCATGAATCGCATTACTTTCTCAGGTACAGCCGATTCAGGAGGGTTCTCGCAAGCATCGTTTGAGAAGCGGTTTACTGCTTCTTCGATTCAACGGTTGCGAGATGTCGGTTATTATTTAAGCACGGTAAAAATTACCCATGGGGATTATGCTGAGGTCATTCATGCGCCGGGCGAGAATGTATTTTTATTTCTTGACCCGCCTTATTGGTCAGCCACACAATCGCGCTTGTATGGTACACGCGGTTTACTCCACACGGGATTTGACCATGAACGCTTTGCCAATGAACTACAGCGATGCTCACATCGCTGGCTGATGACCTATGATGATTCGCCTATCATCCGTGAATTATTCGCTTTTGCTCATATCACCGAATGGCAATTGCAATACGGTATGAACAACTATAAGCAGGGAAAAGCGGAAAAAGGGCAAGAATTGTTTATCCAGAATTATTGAGCATACTTCTGGTGGACAAATGCCATCCGGTCGCACCGGATGGCATAGAACACATTATGGCACTGCACAAAAGGCGATGTTGCTATCAATATGGTTGGTGTGGTTGACTGCCAGCAAGCGTTGTCCATAAGTATTGCCCAAGATGCCGTATAGATTGGTCTGGAAGGCGGGCAAGACGAGAGGAATGCTGCTGAGGGGTTCGATAGTCGCATCAGCATAGAGTGGATGCAAATGGTCAGCATCAAACACCAAATCCACTTGGGCGGCACAAGCGGGCAGCGGCACGCTCAAGTTGCGCGTTTCGCCGGGCTGTAAGATGATGCTCGTGCCGTCAACACTGCCTAAGAATGTTCCCAAGTCGCCAATCGTGGGTGTCCAGCTAAAGGGGGTTTGCGTATTGAGCGTCTCGTCATATTTTTGATATGCCACCAACGCCACTTCATACGCGCATACTTCGGATGTATTCGTCACGGTGGCAATCGCTTCCGTCATCGCAGCGTTGGGCCACAAAGTACGTTGTAAATCGGTGCGCGGGTCACGATTGCTATCATTACAGACGGGCAGCACGATAGGCGTGTAAGTATTGCTGACGCTAGCAGTGCTGCCGCTGGTCGTCACCGTGACAGGCGAACCGTTCACGCTGCTCACCCAATCAGTACCGGGGTTAATTTCGCTGACTACATAATCGCCCGGAATCAACTCGTTCCAGACCAAATCACCACCGAGCGCACTGGCAGTTTGGCAATCGGGTTCAGGGTAGGATGCCCCCTGAATACAGATGATAAAACCCTGCCCCAAATTCGGCTCATAACCGTTCCAATTGACTTGTTTGGTGACAGTCAATGTACCGCGCCGATGCACATTTTGAATTGTCGTACTACCCACGGTAGCAGTCACGGTCACTGGCGATTGCTGAATACTGGTGAACCAGTTCGTGCCGGGGTCAGTTTCGCTCACGGTGTAGTCGCCCGGAATTAAGTCATTCCAAGTGACAATGCCCCCATCATAATCTACGGGTTGGCAGTTGCCCGCCGGATACGATGTGCCAGTGATACAAATCTCAAATGTCTGGGCGGTGTTGGGCGTGATACCGTTCCAATCTACGAATTTTTCGATGCTCAGACTGCCGCGCCGATAAATATTGGTGACAGCCGCCGTGCTGCCAGTGGTTGTCACCTGCACGGGCGAACCCCCGATGAACACGTCCCACTCGCTGCCCGGATTCGTCTCAGTCACCGTATAACTGCCGGGAATCAAGCCCGTCCAATTCAGGCTGCCCCCTTGGAAACCAATCGTTTTGCAGTTGGGTGTTGTCGGGAAAGATGCCCCCTGAATGCATATTTCAAATGTTTTGGTGCTATCGGGCGTCACCCCGTTCCAATTAGCGACTTTCGTTACCATCAAAGAGCCGCTAATCACGGTATAGGCGGCAGTATCTTCGGCTGTTTGGCACTGGTTGCCATTACAGCCCTGCACCAACGCCCGATTAGTGAGGTTTTGGTTGCTGGTCGTCGTCTGGAAAATACAGGTATACGTCGCGCCAATCGCTAACGAAGTGGGCAGCGGAGTCGCGCATTGCGTCGCAAAATTGCTAAAAGGTACATCTGAGATATTGAGTGATTTGAGGTCTGTGCCGCCTGCATTGGTGACATCAATGCGCCACCATACCGGGCTTTGCGGCGGCAGTGCGACAGTTTCCAACCATGGACCAGTAGCAGAAGTTCCTACTCGTTTCTGCACACCAACCCGCACAACACCATTCTGCACCGTACACGTCACAAAATCCTGCGGTGCGACTGCGCCGGGACTGGTGCTAAACGTATTGCCTGTAATCGTCACGGGCAAGGATTGCTGCGTGCCATTTTCTTTACGAGCAGTACAAGTGACATTGTGCAGCACATAACCGGACTGCGCCACTTCAGTCACACTAAAACTGGAACTAATATTCGCGTTTGGTTTCCATTGGAAGGTGACACTGCCTGTTGCCCCGGTGATGCCGCTGTGAGTGCTGACGCCAGCAGGCGGTGCTGGTTCCGGCAGTACCCAACTATAATTAACAGGATTTAGTCCGGCAACGGATACGGTGGTATTGAACTGCCAACCCGCCGCTGGCACAAAACCGCTGCCATCGCCTGTATTCACTTGTTTATTGATGACCAGCGATGATTGGCACAACTGCACTGCAATTTTTGCCAATTCGGTTTGTAATGCGGCGAAGTTCGTCACAACCATCAAATCAGTCGTAATCAAGTTTAATGAGCCGCTAGTGTAAACATCCGTGCCACTCACATCCATCAATTTTGCCAAGCCGCTGAAACCCAAGTTAATCCCCACTGCCAGCAGATGTGACCCCTGATTTTTTACAGCGTTGGCTTCTATGATGGCACGCCATACACTTTGATTCCCACCACTGGAAACAAAACCCCCGGCTTCATCATCGGCATCCAAATTATAGGCTGTGGGTTCGCCATCGGTGATGAAGACCACCAGCGGGGCAAAGCCTTTGTTAAAATTAATGAGTTTGACTTCTTCTAAGGCGTCATCCCAGTTTGTCGTCGGTGGCACGCCAGAGGATTGCGCCGGATTATAATTGGCGGCATGTCCACCGGGGGCAGTCGCAAAAATATAGGGCAAAAAAACTTGCTGCTGCGTCGCGGAAGTGACTAAGGTGTACTCAATCGGGCGGCGGGCAACGGCATTAAATTCGACAATTGCCAAGCGCGACCCTGTATTCAGTAACCCACTCACAAATGCTTGCGCTGCATTCCGCACGGCATCAATACTGCTGCCGCTGATAGACCCTGACTCATCCAATACTAAAATCACATCCAAGCCACAGCTTGCCTGCAAATCGGGATTTTTGACCAATGTTGGTTTTTCTAGGGGTGCGGGGTCGGCTAAGACCCAACCCACCCATAACAACAACAATACCACCATGCCGCCCCGAATTATGTGCCGTAATGTTATCACGCTGATGCCTTTAGCAAGCTATTGATCAATGCCAATGGGTTCAATACAGACTCACCCATCCTCATATTAGCCGAATATTACAACAAATTGCAATAGCTACTTAGTCATCCTTAATACAAAACAAGCGTTATTTAAACTTAGTGTGCCAATTCGGGAGTATGGGCTGCCCGGCTTTAAAAGATTTTTCTATCCAAAATAAAACCCAATGACCTTAAACAGGCATATGTTCAGCATATTGTATTTCGGCATTGCGGCGTCTGTAGCCTACAGGAATCGTCAATTTATTATTTTCATAGTAGGCGACCAATTTTTGCAAATAGTCTGGCAGCGGCGTGTAGTTTAGCCCTAAGTCGGTTTTACTTTTTTCGTTAGTCAGTTCACTCATCCATCTATCGGAAAAAGGCGAGCAATCCGGCAAGAACCCTTGCGCTTCCAAATCACTTTGTTTGAACCACCGAATATGCGCCTTGACTTCTAGGAGTTCAGCGAGCAGATGCAAAAATTCTTCAATAGAGACTGTTTCATCTTGCGAAATGTTATACGTTTCGCCTTTGCCTTGTCCGGTTTCTAATAGGTGCAGCAATGTCCGTACCACATCCCCGGCGTACACATGCCGCAGCGGGTAATTGGGGGTTTGCGGGATAAGGATGGGACCCCCGTCTTTTAGCCGCAAAATATAACTATACAAGCGTTTGAACGGGTCATTTTCGCTGTTGACCATTGGCAAGCGCAGAATCGTCGCTGGAAATTGATGGTCTGTTACTGCCCGCAGCAGCACATCCTCAGCGGCGCGTTTGTCTATGCCATAGCGCCATTCTTCGTGAGCATAGGTATTATGCTTGGGAGCAGGCAAAATGCGTCCAGCATAATCGGTTTCTTTATAAGGACGTTCTATGCCTTCGCGCACTAAATAGACTTGCCCACTGCTGATAAAGATATAGTGTCCCACATTGCCGCGCAGCAATTCGACTATCGTGGTCGCTTCACGCTCATTAAACATGACAAAATCCACGACGACATCAAACGATTTTGCCAGAAGCGCCCGCCGCATTTGTTGCGAGTCGGTACGGTCTGCCCGCAGCCGATGCACCGTTTCTGGCAATGCATTATCACTTAAACCGCGATTTAAAACCGTGACCTGCTGCCCGGCAGCGGCGAGGGTTTGCGCCAGCATATACCCCATATTGCGCGTGCCGCCGATGATGAGAATATTTTTCATAGTCTGTCCTGTAATAACAATGTATAATTTAGTCACTTTTCATAGTGCATCCTGCCAATGTAGCATAATTGTGGGCGGCGGCATAGCGGAAAAATATACCCTTTGTACAGGATAGCTAAGATAAACTCACCTTCACAAAAGCATCACATAAATGTATATACTGACAGCATACATGACCGTATGGAGGCACAAGGCAGACGCATGACGGTAGATGAAAAGAGCGCATCATTGCGACGAACCATCATTGGCACATTAGCCATTATGGTTGCCATTATGATTTGCACAGTCACGTTGGTCACTGCCGTAGATACGGCTTGTTACAATGACATCAATCATTGGATGCCGCTTTACCCGGATTCAGAAGTGGTTGAAGTGAAATATGATTTTTTTCGTCCGCGGGGCATGGGCAATACGCTCATGATTTTTTATACGCCGGATGATGAAACGACGGTGCGCCGTTGGTATATCAATTACCGGCGCAGCATCACCCAAAACCAACAATATGCCGATAATTCTAATTATCGAGCTAGTGGTCTTGCCAGTACCGCCTATCGCATTGCCCCGGCGGAAAATAACCAACGCGGTTCCCTCATTTATCACGTCAGCGATTGCGCCAATCAGTAACCAGTACCTGTGTCACGTTGTGCTAAAGTCGGAAAAAGGTTAAGTTTTCATTAAATCTTTTGAAAAATATGGGCGTGCCAACATCTATCCCTAACGACGGTATGCACCAGATTCATCAACTCTGGCGGACACGCCCCGGCGAGGCTGACAATGACCAAGAAAAAATTACCTGAAATACATCTCGATGATGATGATTTTTTTGAACGATTACAGAGCCGCGATGAGATCGCATGGTTGGCACTCATTCGCGGGTTCAAGTCGCAATTACAAAATGTGATTCGCAGTGCGTTGATTCGGGCAGGGTTGTCGTTCGACCATGTAGAAGATATTGAACAACAAACGTGGATTACAGCCTTCTCCAAATGTCATGAAGTGGACTTCCAAGATATGCGGCATTTGTTCAATTGGCTCAACCGGATTCAAAAGAATCATGTGTTGAACCTCAGCCGCAAACCGGATGCCATTTCGTTGGATGACGATACCCGCGAAGCCTCCTTGGTGGAGATGACCCCGGCGGATAGCGAAGCCCGCCCGGTCGAAAGCCAAGTGATTGCTGCCGAAAACCGCGAGACGCGCCGCCGCCAGTTTTATTCGGCGTTAGGGCTGGTGCTAGAAGAACAAAATAGCCCGGCAGCGCAGCAAATTATTATCCGGCGGCTGTTGCACCAAGAAGATGCTGCTTTGCTGGCAGCAGAATTTGACCTCCCGATTCGGGAAGTATACGATATGACCTATAGCGCCAAACAGAAACTGGTCAGCTACGTGAGCGCCAGCAGCTTTTTTACCCATGTAGCGAAGACGCGGGTTAAAGGAGTACGGAAATGAACGTGGGGAATAACCATTTCCTGAATAACCAACCAGAGCAAGATTATCTCGTTGAATTTGACCAATTATTTGAAGATGTCTTTGCCGAAGCGGCGCATCGTCCGGCGGCAGACACCAAGACAACGATGGTTTTGGCAGAATTTTTGCGCGGCGTGATGGACAATAAGCAATGGTCTATTTCACTATTGGCAGACCGCTTAGGGCATCACAGCGATTTGCAATTGCGGGCAGTGCTGACGGGCGAATTTCCGGCAGCGGAATTAAAAGATAATTTTCTGGATAAATTGGCACAGGTGATTGGCTGCGATAATGGGGCGATTCGCTTACTGGTCGGGCGTGACCCGCGCGAAAAATCCACTGACGAACTGTATCAATTGCAGGAACAATTGCTGCATCAACTGAGCGAAATTTTGTTTGATACGGTAGACCGGCGTTATTCGGAGGATGTTCGTATCCACCTCAGCCGCAGCCGCCAGCATGATTTTGTGATACGCCAGCTAGAAATGGTGATAGCGCGACAACGCGAAGAACTAAAAAGTGTCCAAAAGCTCATAGACGAGTTAAACCATCCTGAGACTTATCGTATTGGTGAGAGCGAAATCCACATTTTGAACTTGAGACGGATTATCCAGCGCGTGAAACATGATAATGAGCAGAGTCGTTGAACATAGGGGCAACCATCTTTTGAACAAAGACCATGACTAGATAGATGAACGGGGACACAAACAGTCCCCGTTTTTATTGCTGCTGGCGTCATTAGTTGCGGGTCATTGTAGGTAAATAGCTACCACCGGGTAACATCCAATCGAAAACGAAATTAGTGCAAGGTTGCTGCCAGCTTATCAAACGATTGTTCCCAACCCATCGCTGCCATATCTCCATTCTCACCCGCAGGCATCCCCACATAGGTTAGGGTCATTTTGGTTTTGCCCGCCACCTCTTCAAACACCAGTGTCGCCAGCATTGCTAATGGCATATCATCGCCCATGCCATAGTAGGAACTGGGGACAACATTACCTTGCTCATCAGCAAAACTTTCGGTAAAAACAAGCCGTTCATGCGGGATAACTTCCTGATACATGCCTGTCGTATAGTATTTCTGCTCGTCCGGGGATTGCATACAGAACAGAAACTTACCCCCGACGCGCAAGTCTATCTGGCAACTAGGTGACGTAAAATTTTCAGGACCCCACCAGCGCATCAAATGGTGTGGATCCGTCCATGCCTGCCAGACCAATGCCAGCGGCGCGTCAAAAATGCGTTCAATCACTATCGTGTTCGTTTGGGTTGCGATGGGCGTTTGGGTCATCTTCTTTTTCCTGTTCGTGTTGGAGTGTTTGCAAATAAGTGTCTAAACGGGCAAAGCGGTCTTCCCAAATATGCCGATACTGCTCCACCCACCCGGCGACTTCTTTTAAGGGCTGTGCCTCCAGCTTGCACGGACGCCATTGTGCCTTGCGTCCCTGCGTGATGAGTCCGGCGTTTTCCAGCACTTTCAGATGTTTGGAGATAGCGGGCAAGCTCATGGGTTTAAACGGCTCTGCCAATTCAGTGACGGTTGCTTCGCCTTGTGCCAAGCGTTCTAGAATCGCGCGGCGGGTGGGGTCAGCAAGGGCGGCAAAGAGGGTGCTAAGGGTATCTTCGGCAGTCATGACTTGTATTCAACCAAGTGGTTAATTAACCTAGTAGTAAAATACACTCAATCGAACAAATTGTCAAGTGATTTTTAGACATTTGTTCTTAAAGAGAGAAGGAGAATTTGGAAAAATGCGGGCAAGTAAAAACACCATGCTCTTTCTCAAAATTTGTTTTTGTTTTTTTGAGCGATTCTATTGCGCGTCTTAAAATTCTGCGGTAAAGTCGTTTCATCCTGAAAAACTGAAGGCGACTCGTCAAAGTCGCCTCCAATTTTCCAACCGCGTACTACTAAATCACGGTTACTAACACGTAGCCCAAATTATAGTGTGCAGCGTGATTGGCGTATACCAGCAATCTGTTGGCATAGGCGTCAGGATATTTCGTTCATTCATTTGTCAGGAGCAATTACCATGTCGGACAAAGGCGAGATTATTCTGTATCAAGATGAAGACGGCAGTATCCAGATTCCGGTACATTTAGATAAGGAAACAGTCTGGCTATCTCAAGCGGAGATGGCAGAGTTGTTCGAGAAAACTGTGCCAACGATAAACATTCATATCCAAAATATTTACAAAGAAGGCGAATTAGATAGGGAAACAACGCGGTGTAAAATTACTATGGTTCAAAAAGAAGGGGGTCGTGATGTGGAAAGACAAGTTTTGTTCTATAACCTTGATGTCATTATCTCAATAGGTTATCGTATAAATTCTCGTCGTGGAGTGCAATTTCGCAAATGGGCAACGCAACAGATTAAAGAAGCACTACTCCAATCTTATCATCAAACCCTTGAGTTGTTTCGATTATTACTCGTTGAACCCGCCGCTCCGAATCAGAATAAAGCTGGATTTATATACCTCATCCGGTCTGTATCAGGGCATTACAAAATTGGCTGCACAAAAGACCCTAATCGCCGACTACAAATGTTTAGTGTGAAATTGCCTTTTGAAATTGAATTTATTCATCTTATTGCCACCGCCAATATGTTTAAATTGGAACGTAAATTACACATTGAATTTCAAAACAAGCGCATGAATGGCGAGTGGTTTGCTTTAGATGAAATCGATGTTCAAACGTTCATTCAATGGCAAGATGATTCGATTATTGACTAATCTAAGTGTGAACTCGCCCATTACAACCAACTCCTTGCAGAAACTCGTGCAGAAGCTCAAAAACTTAGAGAGGGAAAACACTTTATTTCTGGTGAATAAGACTGCGGACACCCCTCATGCCTAAAACCCGATGCACGACAGGCGACCTGTGGGGTGCGATGGGGTATCATTGAATCATGACTTATTCACTTTAAAAATAAGGAGACCTTTTTTATGTTATCTGACCTCGACATTGCTCAACGCGCCACGCTCAAACCCTTGACAGAAATTGCCACGCTGATGGGGCTTGAGAGCGATGATTATGATATATATGGCAGCCCCTATATCGCCAAACTGCGGCTGAATGTGCTGGATAAACTACGGGCTAAACCCAATGCGAAATATGTCGATGTGACGGCTATCACGCCGACGCCGTTGGGCGAAGGCAAATCTACCACCACTGTCGGGTTAGGGCAGGCGTTGAATATCATTGGCAAAAAATCAGTGATTACGCTGCGCCAGCCTTCGATGGGACCCACGTTTGGTATTAAAGGCGGGGCGGCGGGCGGCGGCTATTCGCAAGTCGTGCCGATGGAAACGTTTAATTTACACCTCACAGGCGATATTCATGCCGTTGCTGCCGCGAATAATTTGCTGGCAGCGATGATTGATAACAAACTCATGCGCGGCAATCCCCTGAATATTGACCCGTACAGCATCACTTGGAAGCGCGTTGTGGATATGAATGACCGCGCTTTACGCAATATCGTGATTGGTTTAGGCACAAAAGATGATGGCATCCCGCGTGAAACGGGTTTCGATATTGCCGTTGCCAGCGAAGTCATGGCGATTCTGGCATTGGCGACGAGTCCGCAAGATTTACGCGAGCGCATGGGGCGCATTGTGATTGGCTTTACGTATGATAAAAAGCCTATCACCGCTGAACAAATTGGCGCGGCAGGAGCAATGACGGTGCTGATGCAAGAGGCACTGCGCCCAACATTGATGCAAACGCTGGAAAATACGCCTGTCATCGTTCATGCGGGTCCGTTTGCCAACATCGCACACGGCAACAGCAGCATTCTGGCAGATTTGATGGGCATCAAATGTGGCGAATATCTCATCACCGAATCTGGCTTTGGCGCGGATATTGGTGCGGAAAAATTCTTTAATATCAAATGTCGCTACAGCGGACTCGCGCCCGATGCGGCGGTATTGGTTGTCACCGTCCGCGCCTTAAAATCGCACAGCGGCAAATATAAGATTCAACCCGGTAAGCCACTGCCGCCGGAACTGCTAGAACGCAATGTAGAGCATGTTGAAATTGGCGCGGCGAATCTCATCAAACATATCGAAAATGTGACCAAACATGGTGTGACGCCCGTCGTCGCCATCAACGTTTTTGAGAATGACCATCCCGACGAATTGGCAGCGATTCAACGCATCGCCACCGAAGCGGGGGCGTTGGGCGCGGCAGTCTGCCGGCATCATGCTGAAGGCGGCAAAGGCGCTACTGAACTCGCCGAGATGGTGGTGCAAGCCTGCGATACGCCGAGTACGTTTAAATTTTTGTATGACCTGAATCAGCCGATTAAAGCCAAAATTGAGACGATTTGCAAAGAAATTTATGGCGCAGGCGCTGTCGCTTATGAGCCATTGGCAGAGCGCCAAATCCGTGATTATGAAGCGAATGGGTTTGGTAGCTTGCCGATTTGCATGGCAAAAACGCACCTCAGCCTCAGCCACGACCCGGGGCTGAAAAATGCGCCTTCGGGTTTTACCGTGACCGTGCGGGAAGCGCGTGCCAGCGTTGGCGCGGGTTACATTTATCCCTTATTGGGCGATATGCGTACCATGCCCGGCTTATCCGAACACCCCGCCGCCGAAAACGTGGATTTGGATGAGAATGGCAATATCGTGGGGCTGTTTTAGTTACCTCACCCCGCCGCGCAGAGGGACGCGTAGACCCTGCCCTTCCGCGACTCCCCTCTCCTTTAGGAGAGGGGTTAGGGGTGAGGTTGGCTGTGTTGGCGCAAATTTTTCTTATGAGCGCATAACGTGAATTGAGATGACGATTGAAGAAATTGAAGCCAGTTTCAAGCGTGGCTTTAAAGAGGCATTATCTGGCAAGATGTATTCAAAAGAAGAGTATGAACGGATGATATACAAATTTAATAATATAAAATATCTTCAAATTTTAGGTTGTCGTTTTACCACTATGTTCGGCTAGAGAGGGCAAATCGCATGAAACCTACACCTGAAACTGATCCATTCTTCTCGCACAAATATGGTATTTCGCGCCGTCAACAGCGCAATTTTAATGAGATTTTGTTGGCAATCATTGTTGCTATTATTATGATTAGCTTGGGTAGGTGGCTTTTTTTAGCTGTATTGCCTCGTTTTTGGGATGCCGAAGAACTTAGTTTTTTTGGCAACTTATTTTCAGAAGGTTTCGGTATCATCATCACTGTTATTATTGTTGACCGACTAAATCAACGACGCGCTGAAAATGAACTCCGTGAAGAACTGCTTGTTCAAGTTCGTAGCCAGAGCAATGATTTTGCGCTGAATGCTTTAGACCGGATGAAGTTAAAAGGCTGGCTGAGTGAAAATGATAATTTATTGCAGGATAAAGAAATACGAAACGCTAAATGGCAAGGTGCTGATTTGCAGGGTATAAACTTGCAAGGAATAGTGCTAGAAGATGCTATTTTAATAAACGGGGAATTAGCAAAAATAAATTTAATGTTTTGTAATTTATGGGGTACAAATCTGTCTAATTCAAATTTAACCAAAGGAAATCTAAGTTATGCAAGATTAATAGCATCAAATCTATTTAACTCAAATCTAGAGGGTGTAAATTTAATAGGTGCGAGTTTAAGAAAGTCAAATTTGACCGAAGCATATTTATCTGAAACTAACCTAGAAGGTGCAAATTTGTCATACGCAAATTTGAGTAGGGCAGACTTGTTTAAGGCAAATTTGAATTGGGCAGGTATGGCAAATTGTGATATGAGTAGAGCCGATTTAACCGGCACAAAATTAACTTCGGCAAGTTTATTGGACGCAAACTTAATGGGAGCAATTATAAGCGAAACAACTCAATTTGATGAAACTACTGTTCTTCCAGACGGCAAGCACTGGACAACAGAAACAGATATAACTCGTTTCACTGACCCAAATCATCCCAATTTTTGGCGCTCAGATGACCCAAATTCTCCCGCATATAGGGGATTAAAAAAAGGAATCGATGGATTAGATGAAGCTGAAATCATAGAGGCATCGGTGGAGGAATTAACACTCGCACAACTCGTCAAACGTGAAGTAGACCGTTACGCTGCGAATTCGTTTGATGGTCTGATGTATTCGTTTCTGGACAATGAACAACAGCATTATATGGTCGTACATATTCCATTTGACCGGACAAAATATTCGGTTGATATGATTATCATGGCGCGGGTCGTGGGCGATAAAGTTATCATTGATTATGATGATGTGTTCGATAAGAAACTCTACAAAGCCCTCATGGTCAATGCCAAAATTCCGCGTGAGCAGATTATTCTGGCATATGAGGGCGAAAAAGTGCCGGAGTGATGAACACAGGGCAATTCTCACGCAAAGTCTACGCTGATGCCGCCTTGTTGGACGCCGTGCCACGCTAATGCCGTTGCGATGACGGTATCATCGTGCAAGCCGGGGGGAGCAGTGTAACGATAGCCACCGCCGGGCAAGCGTTCCAGTGTATATGCCGCCAATTCGTGCAACAGCACTGGGTCAGGCTGAAGCGATACATCGCGGCGTTCTAATGCCAATGCCAAACTTTCGATGAGCGCGGCTTTGCTCTTGTTGGTGGTATAAAAGGGGCGCACAGGTAGCCCTTCGGTTTGCAATGCTTCGATGTTGACGCTGCCGATGCTGTTGGCTTCTGCCCAAATCACTGCCGGTTGCCAACGGTCAAATAACGTTTTCACCCGTCCACGCTGCAATGCCCACCCAATCTGATTGAAGCGGTCTAACGCCACCATCTGCTGCGTGGTGGCATCTAGCACCACCAAACACGAAAAATCGTTCTCGCGTCCCCAATCTATGCCTGCAATATACACATGGTCAGGCTGATAAACCGCCTGCATCGGCGCGGTCGCTGCCTGCCGAATGCCGCGAAACACCTGTCCGGCATCATCCATAAATTCAGCTAAATATTCCTGCCGCCAAATATGTTCCGGCGTCGTGCGCTGAATCGCCGCAAATTCCGACGCGGGAATATGCGGATTATCCATAGACGTAAAATGAAATGCCGCCCAATCGGGTTCGTGCGGGTCTAAGCCCAATTGATACACATCGTAAAACCAATTGCGCCCATTCGGTGTGCTGATGAACATCGCACCGCCTTGCGAATCCAGCAGCATGGGGCGCACCACTTCTGACCAGATGCGCGGCTCCATGAAAGCGGCTTCATCTAAAACGGCATAATCTAAACCGGCACCGCGCAGATTATCCGGCACATGTGTACTGCGAATGCCCATCATGCCACCGCCCGGAAATTCCATGCGGTGTTCTTGTTCGCTAACCATCATCCCAGAGACGTTCTTGGTCGTCATCTTCAAATCCCGCCACACTTGGCTCGCCATCTGATACGTCGGCGCGAGCCACCATGTTTGCTGTCCGGCGTACAGTGTTTTTTCCGTCAGCAGCAGTTTTGCCAGCGTCGTCTTGCCGAAGCGCCGCCCGCACGCCACCACTTTGAAGCGTGCTGGATGTTCGAGTATCGTGATTTGCCCAGGGTGGAGTTGCGGAAATAACACCCTCTGGAGTTTGGAATTCAAAGCGTATCACCTGTTCTGTGTCTTGTGGCACATCATCGGTTAATTTCAGATAACGGTCTATCAAAATACCCAGCGCCGTCGCTAATTGATTGAGGGGCGCTTTGGCAATATGTTCTTCATCAAGTGCATCCACAATTTGCAGCGATTTTTCTGCCAATTTGCGCTGCACCTGCGTCATCAGCAGTGCTGCTTGTGCTTGCTGCTGCTGTTGATAATCGCGCTGAAGGTCGGCTTGTTGTTTATGCCAGCGCCGCAGCACCTCGGCGGGAATGCCCGTGCTGGTGGCAGCCGTCACCACATCCCCGCCATGTTCTTCTAGCACACTCAATGCCGCGATTTGTTCTTCCAACGAATAGCGTTTTTTCATACGCCTCCTCTTTTTATCAACCACGAAGTCACGAAGGATACGAAATTGTAGGGTGAGGCATGCCTCACCCCTGCGGATAATCACTCGTTTTGAACTGGAGCCTAACTTTTAACTTGCCCCTTTTAACCTATAACTCTTTATAGCACATATTTTCGCATCAATGGCGAACATTTGGTCGAACATTTGGAACGTTTTTTGGCGGCTAATTGTGGAGGAAAATCATTTGAACCGCCAAGACGCAAAGAGCGCCAAGAAAAACGTTTTTGAACCACAAAGGACACAAAGGACACGAAGAAAAATCTTTTGAACCACAGAGAACACCGAGCGCACAAAGGTTTCACAGAGAAAATAAATTTGCAATCGATGGCGACATGAACCACTAACATGATTGAAGCGCACGAAGAAAAGCACCATAGCACCACAGGGGCAAACGGCAGCCATCAAAATTAAGGAAAATAACCGCAAAAAGGGTATATACTGATTATGATAACGCAAACGTAAGGGGAAGCATCCATGCATCGCCATTTTCGCACACTCAGTTACTTCTTAGTCTATGGCGCAAGTTATGGCTTAATCCTCGGTGCAGTTGCCGGGTCGTTGATTTTTCCGATACTCGGTTCGATTTTGTCTGCGCCTTGGGGATTGGTGATGGGAGGTATTCTGGGGATTATTGCAGGCGTTGTCATCATAATTTACAACACACTTTTCCTGAATTTTGATACAGATTTGGTGAGTTATCGGCGGTGTTTGACTATTGGGATAGGTATCATCACGGTGGTTGGCAGTGTTATCTTTATGGCAATCACGCTCTATGCATTCTTCATTCCTGATGAGCTTAATGCTAATTTTGATGCTAATCTGTATGCATTGATGTTCATTGGTGCCGCGTTCTGGGGTGGACTTGCATCAGCCTACAGCGCCAGCCGTTATGCGGACTGGTACATTGACTTAATTATCAAGCGTAAAAACGATTTTCCTGAACCTTTGCCGATTCATCTGGAAATTGCTAGCGCCTTCTTAAAAGAATATAGGTCTCATCTGTGGCAGTTTGTTGCAGTTACTGCGATATTAAATAGTTTTATACATCATATATCACATGACCGAATCACTTCGCTAAATTTTAATTATCTATATGTAATTTTCCATCTACCTTCTGGTGTTATTTTTTCTAGTATATATGCTCTGCTATCCGGTATCGCAAACGCTTTTTTGCTTGCCTATATGATGCGAATCCTCTATCAGGAATATGCCACTACTCTAACACGAACCCTCTATCGCCGAAGCATTGTAATTACCACTATACTAACAACTTTCAGCGGGGGCATTTTGTTAATGTTAGGCGGAATATTTTTTATTTTTCGTGGTTATCCTTTTTATCCTAATTATTCCGAAGGATGGGGACAATCATACAATATTCATGCCGTTACACTTCTATATCTGCTAGTTGTTCTGCTTTTTGCTGCGTTTGCCGCCCACACTACATATCGTGTTGCACGCCAATATGAGAATGTTGTGTTCACTGATGATGTTGGAAAAGCAAAAACCAAACAACAAAAAGCCAATATATAAACCACACTTGAAAATATCATTAGGGATAGGGATGTAACCATCATTTTACACAATGAGTCTGCGGTTTTTCTTATTATGATGATGGGCATCTTGTTTGCCATGTGTGCCGCCCGTGCTGCTTATCTCACGGCAATCAAACGCGAGCCTATTATCTATGGGGATGTTCTAAAAAAAGACAAAACGAAGTGATGCTACTGGTTGAAAACCACAGCCTGCATTTTTGGGGAAACTGATAAATCGTTTGGAGTTTGGGAGTTGTTTTCGGGCGCGATATATCACGCCCCTACGATTTTCTCTGTGCAACCTCTGCGCCCTCGGTGTCTCAGTGGTGATATTTTGCTTTTCTTCGTGTGCTTCGTGCCTTCGTGGTTCAATGGTTTTTTCTTTGCGCCATTGCGGTTAATTTTGGCTCATTTTCTCTGTGAAATCTCTGTGCGCGATGGGCAGTGTCTACGCGCCCCGTGCCTCAGTGGTGACATTTGTTTTTCACACCCAAAGTTTGAAACATTTTTATAACACTCTCCGAACCATTCCACCAATGGTCATAGCGAAAATCTGTTCTATCATTATCCTACATCAAAAAGTTTGTTTCTTGTAATGTCGGATAACCCAAACATGACCTTGCTGCCGCTGACCCTACAAGTGTATGAATTCATCCGTGAGCATTGGCAAACGGTGGGCATGGCACCCACTTTGCGCGAGATTGCTGATGGGTGCTTTTCATCACATACTACCATTCTGCGGCATAT
>JALHOR010000006.1 GCA_022842885.1 Anaerolineae bacterium | reverse complement strand
CGGACGTTGGGCGAATATTTATGATAAGATGATGTATTGGCATACCCATTAAAGCCCCTCAATGCCGAATTTGAAAAATTTGTGGAGGATATTGAGGTGAATGTGGGCGGCATCTTGGAAAGCTGGAATCCGGCATCTCATCTTGCCTATTGGACAGATAAAAACATCGCCCGCCTGATAGCCACTGATTTGGCTGCTGCTTGGAAAACGTTGAATCCCTAAATTATCATGCTGGTGGCTTGGGTAGTTGCGGACGACCACAGCGGGTCGCCCCTAAAAACACATGGCAGGTAGGGGACTCCTACAAACATAGGCTAGGGCTTATCAATCCTGATGCTGTAGCTCAGATTCCATCGTTGGGTGAAGTGTGGGCGTTGCCAACTCATGTAATAGTTGGCGGGCTTGGGCGAGCGTTTGCACATAAAATAATTGACGTTTGCCTTGATAGGCTTTTTGTAACGTCTGCATCATCGTTTTACTGGCAAGATTTGCCCCCACAAATACTATCGGCAGAGTCCCGCGCAAAACCGTCTGTTTGAAGGCTGTCATGGCATTTTGTGGGGGGATGATTTCTTGCGAATCATCCACGATAATGCCTATCACTTGTGTTTTAGCAGTTTTAATCATCTGTCCAGCAATAGGAAATGCCTCAAAAAATTCTTCGATTGTCCAATATTGGAAAAAGGTATAACGAATGATGGTCTGTTCGTCATTGTCCCATTCAACGGTGATTGACATGATGCCGGCACATTCTGACTAGATGAGCGAGAGAGTATTATGTTATTCATGGTACTGTATTGTAACTAACTTTGAAATGAATATTCGCTCAATGTTTCGGGAAGAATACCGTAGGAGGTCAGCCATGAATCCGCGCCAATTATTAGAAACCTATCATCTGCTGCCCAAGAAAAGCCTTGGGCAAAACTTCATGCATGACCCCAATACGCTGGATAAAATTGTGGCAACAGCGGCTGTGCAATCTAGCGATACCGTCATCGAAATTGGACCCGGCACGGGCGAACTCACTGTCAAATTGGCAGAAGCAGCGCGGCAAGTCATCGCTATTGAAATTGATGACCGCTTAGAAACTTTATTGGCAGACCGTTTATCCGCATATCGCAATGTCTCGGTTGTATTTAACGATGTGTTGAAAACCGATATTCAAAAATTAGTTGGCACACAGCCCTTTTTGGTGGTTGCCAATGTGCCATACTATATCACCAGCGCCATTTTGCGGCATGTGCTGGAAATGGCAAATCGTCCGCAGCGCGTGGTGCTGACGATTCAATACGAAGTGGCAGAACGACTCAGCGCCAAACCCGATGATATGAGTTTGCTGGCAGTCAGCGTGCAGTATTATGGCAAGCCGCGCTTGGCGAGTCGCATCAATCGAGCCGTGTTTTGGCCCCGCCCGGATGTGGACAGCGCCATTGTCCGCATTGATACTTATGCACAACCTCCAGTGAATGTCCCCAACGATGATGCTTTTTTCCGGGTGGTGCGGGCAGGCTTCAGCCAGAAGCGCAAGCAATTACGCAATGCTTTAGCCAGCGGCTTAAATATCAAATCCGAAGTGGCAGAGGCATACCTGCACGCTGCCGGACTCGACCCACAGCGGCGGGCAGAAACCATCACCTTGGAAGAATGGGCAGCCTTAACCCGCATTATTCATGAACAGGAGCAAGCATAATGCAGCAGATTATTACGATGGGCGGCGGTGGTTTTTCGATGGAGCCGGATAACCTCGCATTAGACCGTTTTGTGATTGCCCAAACGGGCAAAGACCGTCCGAAAGTGTCTTTTCTGGGGCAAGCCAGCGCCGAATCGCAAATTTACATCATCAATTTTTTTAAGGCGTTTAGTGCGTTGGATGGCAAGCCATCGTTTTTGTCGTTGTTCCAGCCGCATACCACCGATATTGAAGGTTATCTGATGGAACAAGACATCATTTATGTGGGTGGCGGCAATACCAAATCCATGCTGGCACTGTGGCGCGAATGGGGACTCGATAACATTTTGCTGCAAGCCGCGAACAATGGCACGGTGTTGGCGGGCATCAGCGCCGGGGCATTGTGTTGGTACGAGATGGGAACGACAGATTCGTATGGGGATGGCACGCTGCGCCCGTTGAACTGCTTAGGCTATTTAAAAGGCAGTTTTTCGCCGCATTATGATGGCGAAGCCAACCGCCGCCCGGTGTTCCATGAATTAGTAGCCAGTGGCGCGATTTTAGACGGTATTGCGATGGATGATGGCGCCGCCGCGCATTTTGTGGATGGACAATTGCGCGAAGTCGTTAGTTCACGCCCCCATGCCAAAGGCTACCGCATTGTGCGTGATGGGGATAAAGCTATCGAAACCGAACTACCTACGCGCTATTTGTTGGCATGAGTTTCGTCTGTTCGTCGTGGTATGTTAATATCAGCATCATCGGATAGTAGCCCAAATCGTGACTTTATAATGTGAGACATTGGCTATGTACTACAATAAACAAATTCAACTTGCTCGCCGCCTTTTGGATCAGCGTTATGCAACAGCTATCACAATTGAGCAGTTGAGTCATGAAGTCGCGCTTTCGCCCTATTATCTGATTCGGCTATTTCATCGCATCTATAAGCAGACACCCCATCAATACCTCATACGGGTGCGGATTACCAAAGCCAAAGACCTTCTCATCAACTCCAATCTCAGCATTACCGAAATTTGCGCCGATGTTGGTTTTGAAAGTCTAGGTTCATTTAGTACCCTGTTTCGCAAAATCGTGGGCATTTCGCCTAGCGCCTATCGCCACAGTAGCCAAACCATTCGGCAGTCTGTTTATATCCCCTTGTGTACTTGCTTGTTACATGGCATCTCTGACACGCTTGAGCCGTGAAATAGAGCAATTTTCGAGAAGCCAATTTAGCACAAATGTATTATGATTTGAGCTATAATTAGCGAAGGAGATAACGGATGATAAACCGATTGGCAGTTACGGTAATTTGGGTCAAAGATCAGAATGAAGCCCTCCATTTCTATACTGAAAAACTCGGCTTTGAAATTCGTGCTGATGTGACCAAGGGGGATTATCGCTGGATAAGCGTCGGGGCAAAGAATCAGCCCGATTTTGAAATTGGCTTATCAGCTTTGAAACCCAGTATGGCGCTCACAGAAGACGAAGTGCAAGTGCTGACCAAACTGGTCGAGTCTGGCAAACTTGGACACTGTGTTTGGAAGACAGATGATTGCCAAAAAGCGTATGAAGCAATGACGGCAAAAGGCGTGGAATTTATGCAACCGCCGCAAGCCCGCCCCTATGGCACGATTGAAGCCATCTTTAAAGATACCAGCGGCAATATCATGGTACTCTCCCAAGACAAACGCTAAGTCCCACTACCCATAGCCATGAATTTCGCAACTGCTCGGACTGATTGAATTAAAGTCTGACGCCTGAGCAGTTCCTTTTTTGTTTTCCAAATCATTTATGAGGAGATTGCTATGAGTGCAAAGCAGGATTCGCAAAAGCCTAAGGGCTTTACGGACGCAGAAAAAGCCGCTATGAAGGAACGCGCCCAAGAACTAAAGCGTGAGGCACGCTCAAAAAAGGATAAAGAAGATGGGGAAAAGGATTTGCTGACGAAAATTGCCGAGATGCCAGAACCGGATCGTAGTATGGCGGCGCGAATTCATGAGATTGTCAAAGCCAGTGCGCCAACCCTCACGCCAAAAACGTGGTACGGAATGCCGGCGTATGCTAGAGACGGTAAGATTGTTTGCTTCTTCCAAAGCGCCCACAAATTCGAGGCGCGATATGCGACTTTCGGTTTCAACGACGCGGCGCATCTGGATGAAGGCGCAATGTGGGCAACCTCCTTCGCATTGAAAGAATTGACCGGGGAGGTTGAGGCAAAAATCAGCGAGCTTGTGAAGAAAGCCGTGAGTTGAGTTCCGCATTGATTCGCGTTTTATACTGATTGCAATCTCCCCTACCCGCTTTCGACCAGTAGCGGCTAAAGATGGGACATTTGCAAATCGTTAATTCCGCGTTACTTGTTAAATAAGGTCAACACAGTTCAATGGGGCAATTGATAAATTCAGTGATGAACTGTGTTGGCACCTCTTCCTCTAAACGCTACAACACCACCCGTTATCCCAATTCCTGATGTAGAAACTGCCGAAAATTGCCTCAAAGGATGACTAAATAATCCGCTTGAAGACGGATGCTTTAGTAGAGCATAAATTCTATACTGAGTGTAGAGGTAATTTCGAACTACTAGAGATAAAAGCACAAATTAAGGTAGTTCACACGGTTAATGGTTGGTTAGCCAGCATCGTGCAATCGTATAAAAATGTTCACATAAAACAGGAGTATATCGTATGTTAAACTGGGCTGTATTTTTTCTAATCATTGCAGTCGTGGCGGGGCTATTGGGCTTCGGTGGTGTTGCAGGGGCGGCAGCAGGAATCGCACAGTTAATCTTCTTCGTGTTTGTGGTGCTGTTTATCGGCGCTCTATTGTTAGGTCGCCGTATTATCACCTAAGTAAAATACAGTAGTTTTAACAATACTAAAACAAAAAGAAAGAAGGACATCGTATGCAAATCAGAAGAGACTATTCAACAAGAGAAAATGCCGATGGTCATAATACAGTCGTCATGCCCAACCGAGTACGCCGGAGTATATCTTGGGGCGCTATCTTGGCAGGTGCGATTATCGCGCTGGTCGTCATGTTTGCCCTGTATATGCTAGGCTTAGCGATTGGTGCAGCCAGCATTAACCCAGCACAGGAAATTAATTCCGTAACCCCGGCTTTGGGCGTCGGCACGGTCATTTGGTTAGCTGCAAGTACGGTTATTGGTCTGTTTTTGGGTGGTGTGACCGCTGGGCGCATGTCTGGCACTACTGATGAAGGCGATGGCGCTCTGCACGGTCTGGTGACTTGGGCAGTCGTGACGGCAGTATCTTTGTTCATGCTGACAACTGCCGTCGGTGGCATCATCAGTGGTGTAAGCAGCGCATTTGCTTCGATTGTCTCCACTGCCGGACAAGCGGCGGGTGAGGTTGCACCAGAAGTTGCACAAGCACTTAACCTTCAAGACGAAACGCTGTTGGCGATTCAGAATGAAGCGCAAGCATTTGTCGCTGCCGTAACTGAGGTGGAAGGGCAAGCCGGGCAACCTATCACCCAGATGGACGCTCCTCCGACAATTGAGCAACTTCAATTCAACCGCGAGATTCAAGCATTCTTATCCAATCCTGCCGACATTACCGACGCAGACCGCGACAAATTAGCCGAGTCAATCGCAGGGCGCACTGATTTAACCGCACAAGAAGCACGGGTACAGATTGACCGTTGGGAAGCCTTCTATATGCAAGTCCGTGAAGAAGCAGAAGCAACGGCACGTGATGTTGGTCAGGCTGTTACCAATGCGATTGTTGTACTAGCAGGCGCAATCTTCTCAGCGATGATAGTGGGTGCATTCGCGGCAGGTGCTGGCGGGTATATTGGCACAGAAGAACGGATGCGTCCTGCACAGACAGCAGTTGTTGAAACAACCCCCTACACCCTCCCTAACGCCTCACCCATCCAAGATGTATAGATTTGTTCTATCTGTGCAAGCAATCACCACTTAGGACACTCTCTCAGGCAAATGGAAACAGTATACAGGCGAAATCAACAAGCATTAGGGCAAATCAACGGTAATATTAAAGCAAAAATCAGTTGAAATGCCCTGATCCTTATCGCTTTCAGCAGTCAGCTATCAGCTTGGCTCTTTTTGCCTATTTCTCAGTGAAAATCTCTGTGGTGAAAAGTTAAGGTAAATAACAAGCCTAAAATATGTGCTAACCCATCAGGAAATTGCTATGAGTGCAAAGCAAGATTCGCAAAAGTCCAAAGGTTTTACAGACGCGGAAAAAGCCGCTATGAAGGAACGCGCCCAAGAACTAAAGCGCGAGGCACGCTCAAAAAAGGATAAAGAAGATGGGGAAAAGGATTTGCTGACGAAAATTGACGAGATGCCAGAACCGGATCGCACAATGGCGGCGCGAATTCATGCGATTATCAAAGCCAGTGCGCCAGCCCTCACGCCAAAAACGTGGTACGGAATGCCGGCGTATGCTAGAGACGGTAAGATTGTCTGCTTCTTCCAAAGCGCCCACAAATTCGACGCGCGATATGCGACTTTCGGTTTCAACGACGCGGCGCATCTGGATGAAGGCGCAATGTGGGCAATCTCCTTCGCATTGAAGGAATTGACCGGGGATGTTGAGACAAAAATCAGCGAGCTTGTGAAGAAAGCCGTGAGTTGAGGATTGCAGCGAATGCGGTATTTAGATTCTGCTAAATAAGTTCGTTTGGTGGCACAAGTGGTCTATCCTGATAACAACACAGCAAGCACAGTGACAAACGCGACAGGAGCTAACCACCATGGCGAACTATTATCATCTGATGCTGGAAAATTGGACAAAACAAAAAGAACTAGAACTTCAGGCACGCGAACAGGCACTGCGCGATGAAGTTTTGGCGACACATAAATTCGACTACCCTGAAGTGAAACCCAAACGCAATCGCTGGCAATTCTTGGGCGAATAATTGCCGCTTTCATGGGCGCGATCAATCGCGCCCCCACAACGCGAATTTTTGAAACCAATTCTGAATATCAGGCGATTGCCACTTATGTTGCCGGGCAATCGCACAATCCTCCACTCAAAGCCTTCAGTTATCACAGACCAGAAGGTTTTTTTTGTTTTATCCTCACTTGACATTTGGCAGCCCATCCCTATAATTTTCCCGTTACATCAAGATACGGTTGACTCTGCCGTAGACAGCGCGGGGGGCAAATTGCCCTTAATTATCCAGCCGAGGTGAGTCCGATAGCACATCATGTTATGCTGCTTATTGGGCGACTCTGGCATTTTTGCGGGTCGCTTTTTTGATTCGGGTGTGCGTTTCGCGCCACCTTCAACCAGCCTCAGACCGGGATTTGCACCGGAAAGGAGCGTTATTTTGCCCATCACAAGACAGCGTAAAGAAGAATTTGTGGCGCTGTACAACGAACTGCTGAGTGTCAGCAGTGGGTTTGCCATCGTGTCTACACGCGGGTTAGCCGTCACTAAAATTCAAGCGTTGCGCCGCAAAATTAAAGATGTGGGTGGTCAGTATGCTGTCACCAAAAACACGCTGATTACCAAAGCCCTAGAACAATCCGGTTGGGTTGTGCCATCTGCCTTGCTCCAAGAACAAACTGCTATCATCTTCGGGAAAGATAATTTCCCCGGTGTAGCAAAAGCATTGTTGGATTTTATTGAGGCAGAAAAACTAGACGAAGAAAAAATGAAAGTCGTCGGCGGCGTGATGGGGAGTGACATCCTCAATGCTGATGGCGTCAAAGCGGTATCGCAGTTGCCCACATTGCCGGAACTCCAAGCGCAGATTATCGGCTTGATTGTGCAGCCGGCAGTCAATCTGGTCAGCATTCTGGACGCTGCCGATGCGGGTATCGTCAATGTGCTGCAAGCCTTGTTGGACAAAGACAAGGACAGCGGCGAAGCTGCCTAATTCATTTTATCAGCATCAATCGCAATTGATCTCATGTGTATACGATAAGGATGGTCTCTCATGGCGGATATTACAAAATTAGTCGAAGAAATTAGCGCCCTCACCCTGCTGGAAGCCTCGGCGTTGAAGACGGCGTTGGAAGATAAACTCGGCGTGAAAGCCGCTTCCGGTGGCATGATGATGATGGCAGGTGCTATGGGTGGCGCTGCTGCCGCTGCCCCCGTTGAAGAAGTTGAAGAACAGACTGAATTCAACGTCATCCTCAAGGATGTGGGTCCGAAGAAAATTGATGTCATCAAGATTGTGCGGGCATTGACCAACTTGGGCTTAAAAGAAGCCAAAGAATTGGTCGAAGGCGCACCCTCGACGGTGTTGGAACAAATCAGCAAAGATGCCGCGGCTGATGCCAAGAAAAAGCTGGAAGAAGTGGGTGCTGGCGTCGAACTGAAATAACGCCCGAATCACCTGCTGTTAGACCCGCCCGCAACCAAAGCCGCCAATCATGTATTGGCGGCTTTTGGATTCTGCACACAATGCTAACATTTCTCGCGCCGCTTTTCGTTACAATAGCTAAAAGCTAAGAGGCTGTTTTGTATTTGTAATGTATATTTATTTTGAACCACAGAGCGCACCGAGACCACCGAGAAAAAGTAAAAATCTTTGTGTCCTTCGTGTCTTTGCGGTTCAAAAATAATTTTGGCTCATGTCCCAAACAGGTGATTTTCCGTAGGGACACGGCATGCCGTGTCCCTACAAATACGCACTTTTCACCCAATCTGGATATAAGCGATGATTTTAAAGCACTCTAACATATACAAAACCATCTCTAAAAGCTAAAAGCTGCTCAGTTGCAAGGTTCGATTATCAGTACATCATGCCGCCAGAAACTAAAGTTTCCGGCTGCCAAAAAGACAAGTCTGCTAAAGAGACTGCTTCAAAAACGCCTTTAGTGCGTTTGGTTTTGTTTAGCCCCACGACTTTAGTCTGGGGCGACACGAGCCATTTTGATGTTTGCAACAAAGCAGCTAAAAGCTAATCGCTAACAGCTAACTAAGGAAACAAAATGCGTCATTTGCTCATTCTCATCAGCCTGTGCTGCCTCACTCTGCCGCTATGGGCGCAAGATGCCGATACCCCGGTTGCGGCGACGATTCAATTTGATATGACCGTGCAGGAGAGCATCACCCAAGTTGCTTTTTACGATTGGTGGCAAATTTCGCTCGTCACTGGCGATGAAATCCGCATTGAGATGCAGGCATATGATGGCTTAGTCCCGTTGGTGGGCTTGATGGCACCCGACCGTGAATTAGTTGCCCGCAGCAGCATGGATGATGAATCACCAGAGCCGGACTCATTGGCATTTTTTGAGCATCGGGCAGAGACGGATGGCGTTTATACGATTATCGCTACCCGCTTCGGCAATGCTGATGGCACCTCGACTGGCAGTTATACGCTCACCGCGCTCAAAACCAATTTTATTCCCCCGCGTGAGAATGACTTGTTAGAGAGCGTGTTCCGGTGTAACGAGATGCTGGTGACAACGGCACTGGATTTGCGTTTTCAAGAAGAAGTCTTTATCCCGGAAAATACCCCAGAAGGTGTAGTGGTAGAAGCCTATCGGCTGACGGTCTATGGCTTGGATGGTTTTCAACCCGTTATCCGCGCTTTTGCCAGCATCCGCGAAGAACGGCTCGATTGCAGCCGCGATGCGGAATATATTCCCAACAATATTTATACGTTGCCGGGCGCTGCGCCGGTCACGCTGACCGAAGCCGATAAAGAATTTTCGGCGCAATTAGGCTTACGCAACGCCAGCCAAGAACAATTTTTTGGTGAAGTGAATTTGACGATGGGCAGCCTTGATGGGCAGCCGGGGCGCTACATGGCAATCCTAGAAGGGTTGGCGCTGCAAGACCGCGATGATATAGATGGGTTAATCGTGCGCTTGGGTCCACTGGCAAAGACAACCGGGCTAACGATTTATATGGTAGGGGCGATAGACAATCGGCTTGACCCTTATATCGAAGTCTTGGATGCCAATGGCGATGTGCTGCAAAGTTGCGATGATGCTGGTCTCACCTGTGAAGACATCCTGAGTTTCGCCAACGCCGGGGCAACGCTCACTGCCGATAATATGGTGATTTTGGGCGATAGGTTTGACGCGGGTATCAACCTGCTGCCGAATAACACCGACCCCTTATATATCCAGCTATCCAGTCGTCAGCGCAGCACCAGTGGCAAGTATGCCATCGTCTTTTTGGGAGAATTGCCGCCCACAAACTGAAAATATCCTGAAAAAATTCCAAATTCCAATATTTGAACCTGCGAATGTCGCGCAAGAATTGCCAAAATTGACTATAATAATGGCGGTTTTATCGTACGCAACCAGGAAACGGAATGTCCAAACGGTATTTATATTTGATACGACACGGGCAATATGTCGTAACACCAGAGTTGCCCCATGGCAAACTCACCCATCTAGGGCAGTTACAAGCTGAACATACGGGGAAACATTTGTTGGATGTTCCCGTCACCAAGATTCATTGCAGCAGCATGTCGCGGGCTGTGGAAACGGCACAAATTATTGCAGAAAATTTTCACTTGCCGGAAGGTATCCGTCAAACCGATATTTTGCGCGAATGTGTGCCATCACTGCCCATGCGTTTAGAACCCCAAATCCGGCATTATGCCGCCCATGCCCCCGATTTCGACCTAGAAGATATTATCGTTCATCGGATGCAGGCGGACGATGCTTACGAATATTATTTTAGACCGCCCGACAACCCCTATTTGGCGGATAGTCATGAATTGGTGGTGTGTCATGGGAATTTGATACGCTATTTGGTATGCCGCGTCTTGAATACGACGTTGGATGCATGGGCGAATTTATACATCATTCATTGCAGCATCAGTTTGATTCGGGTGGATGATAGCGGCTTGACGACGCTCATGTATTATAACAATACCGAACATCTGCCGAATAAAATGCGGACTGAAGCATAATGTCCTATACCATTTCGCTGGAATTATCCCCCAATCCGGTGGATGTTGCGACACTGCGTGCCGGGCTGCGGGCATATAATCGGGCACAAGTACCGGAACTGCTGAGTCAAGTCAAGATGGAAGGCGCGGTGGTGGCATATGCTGATGATGGCAGCATTATCGGCGGGGCAACGGGCAATGATGATTGGGGTTGGCTATATGTGGATACGCTGTGGGTAGATGCGGCGCAGCGCGGGCAAGATTACGGCACACGTTTGATGACCGCTATCGAACAAACAGCGCGGGTGAATGGTTTTATCGGCGTGTATCTGATGACGGCGGATTTTCAGGCGCTCGGATTTTACCAAAAATTAGGCTATCAGATTGTTGGTCAATGCCCCAATCGCCCTGCCGGGCATACCACGTATTATTTGGTCAAACAGCCGCTGTTACCTGCTCCGGTGGATTTTCGGCTGCATTTACAAGTGCCACCGGATGCAAATGCTTTATGGACGCTGGATACAGCATTACGCCAATCGAGTGCAGTGCCAATTATCAATGAGCGTCTTGCCGTGTTTGTGCGTGATGCTGATTCGCAGATTGTCGGCGGATTGGTGGCGGGTGTTTTTTGGGATTGGCTGGATTTGCGGTGGGTCTGGTTGGCGGATGTGCTGCGCGGCAAAGGGTATGGCACACAGCTATTGGCATTGGCAGAAGCCGAATGTCAGCGGCGTGGACTCTATGGCATCTTTGCGGATACCGCGAGTTTCCAAGCATTGCCGTTTTACCAGAAGCACGGCTTTGACATCATGTTTACGTTGGTCAACCGTCCGCCCGGTCACGAATCCTATTTTATTCGCAAGCTGTTGCGATAGAAGTATTGCGGAATCAAGTTAGTCATCAATCCACAATTTCAGTCGGCGTTGGTGATGCGGGAACTTCGTTGCTCTTTTCCGTGTCTTTATCACTACATCTTTTTCGATGGGTGTGTTCACACGCAAACAGGAGAAACCCCATGTCCATAATCGAACCCGACAAGCCCAAAAAACGCAAACGCAAAAATGATGACCCCCGCGCCCGTTGGTTCTTAGTCATAATGGCACTGTTATTGTTGGTGGTGCTGCCTGCCAGTTTATTCGTCTATGTCAGCGTGCAACCAGAGCCAACCCCCACACCGTTTTATCCCATACCGACGCCCACATCCGTTTTTATGTTGGATTATCATTGCAATGTCAACGGCAATGCTTATCAAGTTGTTATTGGAGGGTCAAACCCGCTGGTGCTGTATTCGCCTGATAATCGCTATTATGTGGAATATCAGGAAACAGGCGTTTATTTATTCAAAAACGAAGTCAACGCGGAACCATTGCTGATCACAGCCGATGGTTTTAATTTTTATAATCAAATGGTCTTTTGGTCGCCGGACAGCCGTTTTTTCATTTTCGTGAATGCGGCGCAACAGGTGATGCTGGTGGCATCGGATGGCACACAACGCCAATTACTGGAAAACGGACGCGATATGCTGGGTTGGTCGCCGGACAGCCGCTACTTTTTGGTGAATGATGGCACGTATATTTGGCTGCTGCCGATAGAAGGCGAAGCCCGCCAACTGACAAAATTTGACCCGCTGGCATATTATATTCAAAATTGGTCGCCCAATGGCGAATATATTGTCATGATTGGCAATGACCCCACCGATTATGACACGAAACGCATGACCATTTTACCAACGGATGCTGCCCGCCCAATCATGATTCAAGATGTGAGCGTATTTAATCAATATGTGGAGTGGTCGCCAGATGGGAAAAATGCCGTCATTTTTGCCCAATCGGATGAAAAGCAGCCTTTTATCCGTTTTGTGGCGTTGGATGGGTCGGCAGTTCAGGATTATGCGATGCCGGCGGGCATGACCACTGCCCCTACCCCCGTAGTATGGTCAACCGATAGGCGCACCATCGCCTTATATTTACGCCCACTAAGCGACAACACGCCCCAAACCATAACGCTCATTGGGTTGGATGGAACAGTGATGCCTGTTGCCACGATTCATCAAGATGAATTGGTACAGTTAAGATATAAATCGTCGCAAGAACCGGATATGACCGCGCTGCATTGGTCACAAGATGATACGCAGTTTCGCTATTGGTCAAATAATCAGTTTTTTAAGTTCGATACACAAACGCAGACGATTCAATTGTTGTATTCGCCAACGGAGAATATGGGTGGTTTCCAAACCTTATTTTATGTGCCGGTTGCCAATCGCTTGCTGGTGTATACACAGCAAACCGCGACAACCTTGGTCGAAATTGTGAGTCTTTCGGGCGAGACGCTGGCATATTTTGACCTGCCTAGCGCCAATTTTGATGATTTGATGCCGTATGATTGGCTCACTGCCAGCAATCGCGTTGTGATTCCATTTATGGATGCCGCCGGGCGGAATCTGCATATTATCAATATGCAGGACTTATGGGCAAAGCCGCTGCTGCCGGATGATGTTGCCGATATGGGCTACCCCTTTTGGTCGCCATCGGGCAAATTTGTCGCGGTCACTTGGTCAGATGTGTTGGATGTGCCGGGGCAATTTAATCCCAATCGGCGCGTCTATCTGACGTTGATGAATACCGATACAGGCGACATCACCACGCTAGACGATGATTTTTACAGCGTGTATGACCTCGTATGGTCAAGCGATGAACAACATTTAATTTATACCGTTTGGCGTGACAGCGGCACCAGCATTGAGCGTCTCTCTTTGCCAACCGGGATAGCCCAACCGATTGTGGATGGCGAAAATGCTGCGTATATCCAAGCCGATGCTGCCCAGCAGCGCATTACCTTATGGCGCAAAGCCCCAAGCAGCTTACCCACCGTGCAATTCGACCAGCAACATCGTCCAATTAGTGTAACGCCAGCCCCTATCTCTACTGAGGATTGGTGGTACGAAGGCTATACTTTTGACGGTGAAAAATTGTTTGGCGTGCTGCTGCCCAATGTTAAACCGGAGTGGAGTCGCTTGTTCCCCTCGTCTGATGGCAGCATTATCATCGCCAAAACAATGGGCAAGGGATTTGACAACCAAGCATTGCATGTGCTGGATTTAGCCACCAACAGCACACAGACCGTTACCCGTGATTTAAAAGGACTAGGCGACCCCATGTGGTCGCCAGATAATCATCTGGTGATGTATACGCAGTGGACGCAAGACCGGATTTTATCCGTTCACCTCATAGACCGCACCAGCAAGCCTATTTGGTCACAAACGCTAGACGGGCTGCATCGCTTCAATTGGCAGAAGTGTGAGTGAGGGGAGTTAAAAGTTAAAAGTTAAAAGTAGGGGCGACTCGATGTGGTCGCCCATCTAAAATAACCAGATGCATAAGCGCGATAACTCATTATTATTCCGGTGCTGCTATCAGCGCCTCTACAAACGTGCGTGCTTCGGCTTCTGTCTGGAATTTGCGCCAATTGAGACCGGCAAGCTGTGCCACCATCGTTTGCAAGAAAGCGAACAGGCGATTTTGCTGGCTACCCCACGTCACAATCCACCCCACGCGCGGATGACGCAGCATCGTCAGTTCGCTCAATTCGGTAATTTTGATATTCAGATTCTCGACTTCGCTCTCATCAATCAGCAGATGCACTTTCCCACTCGTGCTGGCATCCAACAATTTCGTAATCTCTCTGCCCACTTGCAGGACTTCGGTAGTTCCCAAATTGCCGGATGATTTAACCTGAATCAGTGTGTCTTCAATAGCCCAGTGGGCTGTAATTGGCATGATATGTCCCCCATGAGTTTATTTGCCACTCATTTTAGCAGGTCAGCACGCTCCAAAATCAAAAAAAGAATAAATTTTCTTCACAAAGTACGAATCTCCTATCCGATAGCATCTAAAAAATGGAACGAGAAAACACCCATAGAAAACGAGTTTTAACATGAATACCAGCATTCATCCTATGCTTCAAACAGCTATCACTGCTTGGGAAGGCATTACAACTGAGGCACATCGCTTTGGCGGTGTGGAATTTAAAGTGGGCAAGGTTGAAATTGGGCATATTCATCGTAATGGCATGGTGGATATTCCCTTCACGCGCAAAATCCGCGAAGCATTGGTCGCCAGTGGCGCGGCAGAAGAACATCATCTCTTAGCCGATTCGGGCTGGATTAGTTTTTACATTCGTCAGGATGAGGATGTGCCACACGCTATAGCCTTGTTTCGCCTCAGCTATCTGCATAAGCGGCGCAATCGCACCAAAACCGATTTTTCAGCGGAAATTGATGCCTTACCATTTGCGGATACCGTGCTTGAGGCGGCGTTCAAAACGCCGGAGGAATAAATTATAGGGTGGATGCCAATCCGCCCAAAATTTAACCACAAAGAAAAGTTTTTGCCGAAAATCATCATTCGTAGGGGCGAATCTGCGTGTTCGCCCAAGCAGTAATTGCTGTGCTAGAGGTTTACAAGTTGCAAAATTGGTGCATCAAAAAAGTTGCAATTTTTTTGTGAGGGCGTTATAGTCGTTCTCGTCTGTAAAAGTACAGAAGGGGTGTTGAACGCACCCCAGAGAAAACCGTTGTAAAACGGTAAATCACCTAATCACAGTATAGAGCATGGATACCGTGCTGTGTATGGTATTTGCCGTATTGGGCGGCGATTGCCTGTATTTTGGCAGCGATGTATCCATATTTTTCAGGAGGTGGTGCAGTGCGCTTCAAATATCTCAATGGCTTCGCCGCTGGACTCGCCATTGGCTTGACGGTAGCAATCGTGTTTCGCTCCAAATGGCGCAGCGAAAACGACCAACGCCAGCAAGAACTAGACCGGCAGCAAAAACAAGATGCCCATACCCAAAAAGTGCTGGATAAGTTCAATCGGCGTTATCCGGGACAGCAGATTACGGGCGCAGGTGAACGCTATTTGCTGGAAATGGAAGGTTTCGTGCTGGATGAGCAAGGCAACATTATTGATTATCAAGATGATGAGGAGGAGTAAATCATGTTATACAGCAGTGCATCAAGCGAATATTGGCAGCGCATCATTGAACTGCTCGACTGGAAGTTAAGAGATAAGTCGCTCCGTCCGATTGACCGCGCCTTCTTAGGAAAATTGCTGCACACCGCCCAAGATGGTAAAGAAATCACCGAAGAAGAACTCACGCGGGCGAAAAATATTGGAGTTCGCAATCCGGCATTTGAAGGCGATTTGATTGGCTGGTGGGACGAAAATGAGCCTTACGAAGCACCAGACGACCCATCGGCTAAAAAATCAGATGAAACGCCGACTGCCAAAAAAGCCGACGACGAGCAGTGCGAAGAAAAATCGGCAGACGATACGCCAGATAAAGAGTCACCATCGGGCGCATCTTCTGAAAACAATGCGTAGTTTCTAACTGTGTGGTTTCACCGCACTCTGTTACGCTTTCTAGGACATGGCAGAGTGCGGTAAATGCCAAAAACGTGCGGCAACCGTGTTGGGTTGTCGCCTGTTTTGATTCCTGATGATAATGCATTTTAGGCAATTTGTGGACGTTAATAACGTTTATTGCCAGTTTCTACGAACAGGCTACAATCTATAGTAGACGATATAAGCTAGAGACGGATCTAAAAACAATGTCCCTAAATTTAAAAACGATATACCTAAATTTGTTAAAAATATGGCGTACTCTTACAGTCTATGAAGAATTTGAGAAAGTGTATGTCAATTCATCATTGAACGATGTGATTGATAAGGTAAAAAAAATAGACCATAGTGGATTCTTCATACTAAACTCGCGGCATGTTTATATATCCCAAACCCCATATTATAAAGATGAGTTTGCCGAATTTACGATTCTGTTTTCTCGGGGCAAGGAGACGAGCTTATTATCCAAAGGTCGGATTACAAGACAAAGTAGCGGGGAGATAATGCTGCAAGGTTATGTCCGCCTTGGTCTAGAAGGTTTCTTGAAGGTTGGGTATTTGATTGGAGGTTTACTAATGCTTCTTTTTTTTGGTTTATTTACGTATATTGGTGGCTTGATTCAAGTAGTTCAGACGGGAGTAATTCAGATGGAGATAACTCCTCCGACGGAGTTGGCTGACCTAGTTCTGTTTGCTTTGGTTGGATTTGTAATAATAACAACTTTTTTGCTTCTGATATTTATTTATTGGTGTTCTTTCTGGCAGCGACAATGTATGAAAGATAGAGCAACATTCACGATGCTACTAACAGAAACATCAAAAAATGAAGATAAACAACAACTATCAACATAAATATGCAAATTGACAGCAGTCGCAAAATGCCCTGAATATCGCTTGCATAATCTAAACAGAGTGCGGTAAATGCCAAAAACGTGCGGCAACCTGTGTAGGTTGTCGCCTGTTTTGAGTCCTGATGATAATGCACTTTCGGCATTTTGCAATTTCCGCATATAATGAAGGTGGGCAACACTGCCCATGTCGTCCGGTTTGAGTTTTTCAACGAGCAGAAAGGTTTAGCCCACGAGGCACTTGTTTGGTTTTCCCAATTGAAGGTCTGGTTATCAGTGAACAAAGCGGTTTTTATCGCGTGGAGGCAGTAGATGGTAGTCATTATGTATGCAGACTGCGCGGACGTTTAAAAGAAGAGGCGCAATCATCCGATATTGTGACGATTGGCGATAAAGTTACCATTAGTCCAGTGCCAGCCGAAGGCGCGGGCATCAGCGACAAACACGGCGTTATCGAAAGTGTGGCAGACCGCCGCACCATCTTATCACGGGCTGTCCGCACCACAGGCAAACGCGGCGCAGGGCAAGCTGAACGCGAGCATGTTCTGATTGCCAATGCCGACCAAGCGTTATTTGTGGTGGCAGCAGCACACCCCACCCCCAATCTAAAAATGCTGGATCGGCTGCTCATCACTGCCGAAAAAGCCCATCTTGAGCATATTCTTATCATCATCAACAAAATTGATTTAGAAGACCCATCGCTCATCGAAGCCATGACCGCCCCCTATCGGCGTATGAATTATGATATGCTGTTCACCAGTGCGGCGCGGGGAGATGGCATCGCGGAATTGCGTGAACGCCTGCGTGACCGTATCTCGATATTGACGGGCGCTTCCGGCGTGGGCAAAACCAGCCTGCTCAATCAGATTCAGCCGGGTTTAGGACGCGCTGTAAAATCGGTCGGTTCCACCAGCGAAGGCGTGCATACCACCCGCGACAGCGTTCTCATCAAGCTGGAAAGCGGCGGTTATCTGGCAGATACGCCCGGCATCCGGCAGATGCAGCTATGGGATGTTGAACCCGACGAATTGGATGGTTATTTCCGGGATATTGCGGCTTGCATTGGGCAGTGTCGGTTTCATAATTGCACGCACACCAACGAACCCGGCTGCGCGGTGATAGCCGCCGTCCAAACGGGGCAAATCAGCAAAACGCGCCACGACAATTTTTTGCAATTGCGCGAAGAACTGCGGGATACTTATATCATCTATCGTTAAGTAAATGATTCGGATTTTCTAATAGACGGAATGCATCTATGAGCATTCCGTTTTCGATTCTAAGATAGACAGTGAACGGGTTATAATAAACACAAATTTTCAACGATGACTTAACGAGAGGATAGGCGCCGTGTCTAATCTTATCGGGCGCAAATTGGGTGCTTATAACGTTCTCGACATCCTAGGCAAAGGGGGCATGGGAACGGTCTATAAAGGCTATCAACCATCCGTCGGACGCACGGTGGCGATTAAAGTGCTGCCACCCCACCCCGGCTTGGATGAACAGTATATCCAGCGTTTCCAACTAGAAGCCCACACAATTGGCAATTTGCAGCACCCGCATATTTTATCGCTGTATGATTATGGCGCTGAGGATGATATTTTATATTTGGTGATGGCATATGCGGATGGCGGCACCTTGGGCGATATGATGGATGCTGGCAGAGTACCGCTGGAAACCACAGAACGCATTTTGCGCCAAATCGCCTCCGCGCTGGATTTTGCTCATCGGCGCGGCGTCATCCACCGCGATATTAAACCGGGCAATATCTTACTCGACTCCGAAAAAAATGTGCTGCTGGCAGATTTTGGCGTCGTCAAAATGATGAGCGACGAAACTAATCTGACTGGCACTTCGATTATCGGCACGCCGGCGTATATGTCCCCCGAACAGGGACAAGGCAAACCTGTAGATGGACGCGCTGATATTTATGCGCTGGGTATCATGGTCTTTGAGATGCTCACGGGTAGGCAGCCATTCTTAGCAGAAACCCCTATGATGATTATTTTGCAGCACATCACCGAATCCGCGCCTCGCTTGCATGATATTCGCCCGGATTTGCCCGCCGCCATGCAGCCTGTGTTAGACCAAGTGCTGGCAAAAAATCCAGCAGACCGCTACCAAACCGCTACCGAATTTGCCGAAGCCTTTAGCGCCGCGCTGCACACCCGCGCTGAATCGCTGGCAGATGTGCGGGCAGCATTTCCCTTAGCCGATAAGACCGCTATCCTAGAACCGGGAACTGCGCCCACCTTGCAATTACCCTCAAACGATAATAACAAAACGGCTTTACAAACGGCTGCGCCACAATCTACCGTCTTAATCGAAAAATCAAAATCATCTACGCCCACGCTGATTTTAGGCGGCTTCGTGTTAGTGGTCGTGATTTTGGTGGGGTTGGTGCTGCTGCTGCTGAATCAACTCAATACGCCGCCGCTGGCATTGCCTGCCGATGCTACGCCCATCATTGCCACTGCCGAAGTTGTGCCTACTATTATTCGTCCTCCCGATAACGGCGAAGTACGGTTTAGCACGCTGAATGTGCCGGGCGATTCACTGACAGTGCGGGTGCGTGATTTGCCACCGCCGCCGGAAAATTTGGTGTATGTCGTTTGGTTGACTAATACTGACACCGAAGAAACGCTCTCATTAGGCGTCATTGTGCGCGATGCCTTTGGCGAAGGCACACTTAGTTATACGCATCCCGAACCCTTGATGCTGCCCGCCGAGTTTAATGCCGTATGGATTACTGCCGAAGCGCAAGAAAGCACGACGCGCACGGGCGAAGTCATTTTTAGCGGCAAAATTCCGACTGCCGTTTCGCAGGCACTCCACGACATTTTCTTGAGTTCACCCGATGGCATTAACGGCGGTAGTTTGCTGGAGGGCGCCCAAACCGAAGCCGCCACTGCCGAACAGCATTCAGGCTTGGCTGCCCGTGCCACCAACATCGGCGGGATGCAAACGCACGCTGAACACACCGTCAATATTCTGACTGGGCTGGAAGAAGATTTAAATGGCAATGGGCGTGGCGAAAATCCGGGGCGCAAAATTGGCGTGTATTTTTTCCTAGACAAAATTGAAGCACTGCTGACGACTGCCGCGCTGGACGCCGCTGCCAGTTTGGATGTTCAAAACAATGCCGAACTGATTCGTACTTGTACCCAAAATGTACGCGATTGGGCAGACCAGATGCAGGCATTAGAACGCGAAATTTTGGCGGCAAGCGATATTGTTGAGGTTGCTGCACAAGCTGAGGAATCCACGACTTTAGGGGGTATGATTTTAAGAGGCATTGATGCCAACGAAAACGGACAAATTGAACCGTTTGAAGGTGAATGTGGATTGGCACAAATCCCTGAATATGGCATCCAGTTTGGCAATATTCCGATTTACGAGGGAACGTTGAATGGTGAATAAACTCATTGTGTGGGGCGTCATTTTATTCTTAGCGGCATGTGGCACGTCCGCTGCGCCTACCCCGGCGTTAGAAGCGGGTCCCACGGCAAATGCTGCCCCGATTAATTTACCCGCACCCGAATATCAAGAAGCCGCGCAGCGCATCACCACGCAGAACGTGAACCAAATCGCGTATTTGGGCAACTTAGAAAGTCCTGTCGGCTCGCAGAGCAGTATTTTTCAGTATGTGTTTTCACCAGATGGCACGCGCTTGGCGGCGTTGAGTAACGAATTTTCGATGACATGGGATTTAATTGATGGCGCACTGCTCAACAACATCTCGCGCCGTACCGTCATGCGCTTGGGTTTTTCGCCCGATAAAACCGAACTGTATGGGCTAACCAATGAAGGCGTTGTGTTGGTATTCAGCGAAACTGGCGGACAAAAGACTGATTTTCTGGCATTAGAGACCTTTAACGGACGCAATGATGTTCACGCCGAATCCGGCTTATTGGCAGTGGGCGGCACCGATGGCACTGTGCGCGTTTGGAATCCGCTGGAACGCACATCGTTGGTCACGCTGCAAGCCGCCGATAGCGAGATTGACCGTGTATTTTTTAGCCCCGATGGCAAAACATTAGCCACCATTGCCCAAGATTACATCATCAAAATTTGGGATTGGCAGCAGCGCACGGTGTTACAGGAATTATGGTTCGGCGGCGACCCCTTCGTTCAAGCCACTTTTTCGCCCGATGGCAGCCAAATGGCGGCGGCAACATTACAGAGCTTGCTATTATGGGATGTGGCAACAGGTGAGCGCCAAAATAATCTGGAATTTCAACTGAATGGCGCTGACCATTTTCTGAAATATTCGCCCAATGGTGGCTTGCTGGTCACTGCCGGGGGCGATGCCGATATGGTTTTGTGGAGTCCTAGAAATGGGAATGTGGTGTGGCGCATTCCTGATGCCAAAGGGCTGCGCGTCTCGGTCGCGTTTTCGCCGGATAGCACGCTGATGGTCACATCCGTTTTTGAACAAAATGTCACGCTCTGGAATCTGGCAGGCTTAACCGAAGAAAGTATCCCGCGCACAACGTTGGCAGTGCCGTCGGCACGCATTACCGATGTCGCATGGTCGCCAGATGGGTTTACCTTGGCATTGTTTGAGGCAACCGGGTCAGTGTTTGTGTGGGGCGTGCCAGCGGGAAATTAGTTTAATTGCCCGTTTCCTGCGCGATGCTTGCCATTTTTTGGTGAATGCGGGTTTGGTCAGCGAGACTGTACGTTTCAAAACGGGCGGGTAACACGCTGTAATCCACCAAATTAGCCCAACGTCCATTCTCAAAGGTATGCTGGTACACAGGTGTTAGGTCAAAAATGAGGGCGTCATCTTCTGCCAGCGGCAGCAAAAATGGCGCTATTTTTTCGTCCACATGAAAACCATAAACGCGGCTTTCGCCTTCTTCCCACATTGGGCGTGGGTCATGAACGGCAATGCTGTAGGGATAGGCATTGATTTCGTGGGGATAGAGGGGCAAATCCGGCAGCAGGGATGGAATCTCGTGCAAATAATCAATCTCAATGAGAGGGAGATTGCTCTGAATCGCTTCGCTGCGTCGGATAAGATAGGCACGATAATCGCTGCCACCGCGTTTATTGGCGGGCGATAACAATTCAATGCGGGCGACCAATTGCCCCAAAATACCCGGTTTTTCCACTTCGCGTACCACCACTGCTGTTAGGCGGCGCACAGGCTCAATCATACGGATTAATTTGCCTTGCCAGACCGGGATAGGCGACATAGCGACGGCGACAGCTTGCCCGCTGCTTTGCCGAAAAATGCTCACATCCGGTTCTAGATTGCGAATCACAATATCGCCACCCGGTTCAATGCCGCGTGTTTGCAGCGATTGTTCGGACAATGCCATGTAATGTGTGGGCAGTTGTTGATTCAAAAAATCGCAAATGTGGGTGATATGGCGATTGTGGAAGGTCATCCAGAGCGCCGGTTGTTCGGGCGTTCCCGGCGTCTGGAGCAGGCTGTTCAAATGCGGATTGATGCCCAGATAACGATTTTGGAGCGTCATAGCGAACTCCTATTCGGACTACCCCTGTGGTTCGGGTTCGTCCTCGTCTTTTGGCTCCCACACATCATCGGTTCTATCAGTGAATAACACACCATCCAAATGGTCAATTTCATGTTGGAAGACCCGCGCTAACCAACCTTCGGCTTTGATGCGAAACTCTTTGCCGTGACGGTCTTGCCCGGTAACAACCACCATCTCATGGCGTTCTACGTCGCCCAATAAGCCCGGCAGCGATAAACAGCCTTCCACGCCTTTGACCTTCTCTTTGCTGGCTTTGATGATTTTGGGGTTGGCGACAGCATACACCACACCCGCTTTATCGCCATATTCTTCGCGGTCTTCTTCGGTGGCATCCGGCAAACGCACCACAATCAGGCGTTGGCTGACCGCCACCTGCGGCGCAGCCAACCCAACGCCGGGTGCGGCAATCATGGTTTCCACCATGTCATCAATCAATTTTTGGAATTTTTTATCGGTGAAGGTCGTCACCCGCACCGCTTTTTTCCGCAAAATCGGGTTATCCGGTTGGATAATATTCAAAAGTGCCATGTGATTCTTGTTCTCGTCTTAATTTTCGTTGAATTAGCCAATATCCATAAGGGATGAGATAGGTCTCGCCCTTACGGAAAATTTTATGTTTCGGACAGGTTCTTACGTCAGGGCATCGGCATCAAGGCGTACCATGCCCCGCAAAAATGCCACTGCTGATTTGCGGTCATTAAACACCTTGACCTTATCGCCCGTCAATAAGCGCGTTGTACGCGACGTATCATTTTTGGGATTCACCACCACAAACCAGCGCGTATTGGGATGGCTGATAATTTGTGAAGGCGATGATAATTCAAAAAAGCGCACTGGCACAGCTTCGGCACGGGCAAAATCGAGCGCGACATAGACCGGCTGATACTGGATAATCCCGGAAAGTTCCAGCATGTTCATCTCAATATCCCCGGCGTGGATGCGTCCAACGTATTCTGTGACCATGATGTAGGGTTCATCTATCCAGTAGGTCTGGAACGGCATGGGTGTATTATATCCTTCGATAAGTATGGTGTGTTTTTAACCACTTTCAATGATACCGCGTATTATAAAAAACAAACGTAAAGAAAACGATAGTTACTCCGAAACGTTACGGCGCGGGAAACGCGGCGGACGCCCCGAATCCGACCGGTTCGCCGGGTCATCACCTTCCAATTTATGGCGCGGCACGACCGGCGGTTTACCCGGCGTGGGCGCGTAAGGCACACCGGGCGACATAGTAGGACGCTGTGCGCCAATATTCGGTGGGCGATTGCGGTCATAACCGGGGGTGCTGCTGGCTGGCGACGCATTCACGCTTGGCACGCCGGGAACAGCCGGCGGTACGGGATTTTGGCGTTGTACGGGGGCATTCTGCGCCCCATATGCCGGGGCAACGGGCGGCTGATTGCCCGTGCCAGCCGATGGCACAGCGGGCGGGCGCGTGGGCTGCTGTGGATACATCACAGGTTGCCCCGGTGGATAATACTGCGGCTGCCCCCCCTGCATCTGATGATAGATGGAAAAATATTCGCTCAGGCGTTGGCGTTCTTGTTTATCGCGTTCTTCATCATCGCGCTTTTTTAGGCGTGCCTGCCGCGTCGTAATATCGGCTTGGATTTTTAAAGGATGTGGCACGCGATTGAACATTTTGTATTGGTCAGCGCCAATCAACGACAAGCGCAAATTGCCATAGCCGAACAACCGCTGGAAAATGCCCGTCGTCTCTGCGACAACATTATCCACTTGTTTCAGCAGCACCTTATCGCGCTCATTTTGCAACCACAGCGGGCGCTGATGAATAATCGTCACCGTCGTATCACTAACGAGCATATAATCATTGCGCCAATCCCAATCGGCATAGGCGAACCAGAGCGCCCCAATCAGGAAAAAGACCAAGCCTGCCGCCCAACCAATGACACCCAAATTTTGGAACGTCGGGTTAAATAAATCCAGCAAAAAAATGACGCCGCCCACCAGCAAAAACAGGCATGGCACAAACGCACTCCGCAGCCACACAAACCAATGCCGCCGATAAACTCTGCCTTCAGGCGTATCGAACACCATTTGCAGCGGTCCTGTGGCAATCGGTTGGTTGGTGGCGGGGGGTTTAGGTTGATTGTTGACAGGCGCGGGCTGTCCACTGCCTTGCATCCACTGCTGCACTTCTTGGCGCATGTTGTGCTGTTCTTTGGCGTTCATTGCAGCTTTACGGATGCTGCGGTCATAGATGATGAGTTCCTGCACAGCATCTGGGTTGGGGATAAAATCCAGAAAAAAATTGCCCGCTTCGCCCGCCGTTTTAATTTCGACAATGCCATAATTGAACAAGAGGGCAAAGGGGTCGCCCGGCGGCACTTCGGCATTGGCTTCTTGGATGCTGTCTATTTTGATTTCGTTGACCACTTCGCTGAGGGTCAAAATGGTGCGCGTGATGCGAATCAGCCGTTGGTCAGTGATGATAATTTGGTCATTCGCCCATTCAGCGTACAGATAAACCATGATGACGCCCGGCACGAACAACGCCAATGCCAACAAGGGCGCCCGCAGCGCCGGTATCAGCAAGCCCAAAAAGCCCAACCCCACCATCATTAACAGCGGCAGCGGCAGCCAGCGCACATATGCCCACCAATGGCGGCGAATTTTGAGCAGCGTTTCTTCGCCTTCGCGCTTGGTTTTGAATTGGTCAGTATACAGCGGAGCCACTTCTTTGATGCCCATCATCCCGCCCAAATCGGGATAATGTGCCAGCAGTGCCACCATATTGCGCCGCGCCAAAAATAAGACCGAAATCGGCTGCATGGCATGAAGGGAGGCGGATTCGATGCCATCGCGGAACAAGGCTTCATGATTGATGTATTGTCCGGCTTGGATGACACCCAACTGCCGCTGCACGCCATCTGTCCCGGTTTGCGTCAGGACTCCGCGCCCTTCTAGCAATAAAAACATGCCGCGTGTGGCGGCTCCTTGCCGGAATAGCACTTCGCCGGGGTTATAACGCCGAAATTCAAAGGCTTGGGCAACCGGTTCTAACAAATGCGGCGGCAAATTCTGGAAAAATGGCACGCGCCGAATAAACGCTTCATGGGCAACAGGCATAAGGCTTCACCAAGTCTCAACGTGACGATGTCGCCTATTATACTGAATTTGACGCAGGAGATAAAATTTGGGTAGGGGGCATCTTCGCCCCCTATGTTTAATTAACCCACTGAACCGCCGATTTGCCAGATGATGACTTTGCCATCGCTGGTGCTTGTCGCCAACAAGGTGCCATCGGCGCTAAACGCAACATAGTTCGCACCTTGTGGGCTGGCACTAAAGGTCTGCAAGAGCGTTCCAGTCGCAGCATCCCACAATTTGACTGTGCCATCCAAACTTGCAGAGGCGATTTGTTTGCCATCGGCGCTCAGGGCAAGCTGTTGAATCTGGTTGGTATGCCCGCTGAGTGTCAATGCCACCGTGCCAGTGGCACTATCTTGGATTAGCACATCGCCCTGTGAGCAGGCTTGTTCGGCACGCACAGTACACACAGCATAAATAAGTTTTGTGCTATCACTGCTGAACAGCACGTTGCCCGTGATTTTATCGTTGGCAAAAGCGTTCAGAAAGGCACCCGATTGGGTGTTCCATAACTGTATGCCATCCACACTGACCGAAGCAATCACATTATCATCCGGGCTAAAGACGGCATCAAACGGAATTGTCGGGTGGGCAGGTTGCAAGCGTACTGGCACACCTTCAGCGGCATTCCACAATTCAACTTGCCCGGTGGTGCAGCCCGCCGGGTCTTCGTTGGCGTTGGCACAGCCTGTTGTCACGAAGAAACTGCCATCACTGTTAAAATCTACAATGCCTGATGGCGGCAAATTGATGAAGGTTGCACCCTGTTCTAACGTTGCCGCCGCCAATGTAAACAATGTGCCGCGTACCGGTGTGCCAGAACCGGTGTTAAAGGGCAGCGTGATAAAAACCACATCGCCATCAGGATTCAGCGTCACCCGTTGGGCAAAAGCATCGGCAACTTCGACCGCACCTGCTTGTTCGCCATCCGGGATTGACCATAAACTGATGATGGTGCTGTCTTCGTCCGGCGCAAGCACGAATAACCCGTTGGTATCAGCGTTAAAGGCAATGCCAGCACTATTTTCGATAGGCAGCGTCAAAAATGGCACACCTCCCGTTGCAGTATCGCTGCCGGGCGTGGGCTGTGCGGGGGCGGTGATAACCGTGGTGACGGGTGTAGTGGGCGTTCCCGCTGGATTTAACGGAATCAGGAAATATTCTTGGATATTGGCATCGGATTCGGCAGTCCAACCCACCACCCCATCCAATTCCACCAACCACCAAACATAGGTACCAGAACATGCGGGACCATCTAAAACTTCATCAAAAGTGCGTCCGGGCTGGGCATCTACCACAAAAGCCCCATTCACCGATGGCTCGGTGCGGATACGATTGGGGATATTGCCATCAGCGACTCGCGCCCGCGCTGCCCCAATCGAAAGGCGCGGTGGCATATACCCCGCAAAACCGGGCGGGCATTCAAACGATGCCCCTATCAAACTCGGTGAGGCGCTGCCCGTGCCAATGGCATTATCGGTCAATGGAATACGGCTGCAATCGCCGGAAGTGGTAACCACTGTGCCAGCCACCCAACCGGGGTTGATAAAATACCATGTCCCTTCCGTATTGCGCCCGAACACTTGCCACGAACTGCCTTCAAAAATTTGGTCTACTTGTTTGGCGTCGGTATTCGGTTTTTCGCGCACATTGGAGAAAGCATCAGCAGGCGAGATATAACAGGCACTGCGGACGGCATTGGGGTCATTGGAGGCGGTGATGGGCATGGCGGCACAATTGCCCGTGGTATTCACATCTTGCGCGTAAATCCAACCGATACCGCCGCTTAACGTCCGCACTTGATACCATAAATTATCGCTGGTACGCCCAATCGCCGTAGCAGCATTATTCGTGAAGGCAGTATCCGTGAGCGCGATGCCATTAAAATCGGGAATTTGGCGAATGGTCGTTGTGGGATTTTTGGGGCTTAAACCACAGGTCGAAGCGCCACCCGTCACGCCGCCGCCAGAAACCGTTACCACCACCAGCCCTTGGCATTCTGGGGCAGCATTAATGCCTGTGCTGGCAATCCAACCCACCGTATTATCCGGCAAGCGCACTTCGTACCAAGCGCCATCGGCGGTGCGGCGCGTGGCAGTGCCGCTGCCATTGGTAAAAGGATTGGCGTTCACAACCGTGCTGTTGGCATCCGGCGCGGTGCGTACCGTGACCGCCGTCAAAGCCGTTGTCACTGTACAAGTAACGGCAGCGCCAGCGGTGGTGTTCGTCCCAAATTTGGCATCGCAAGGCTGCGTTAGCGTGCCATCTGCCGATACATAGACGACATAAGAACCCGATGTATAAATGAGGGTAATTTTGTAAGGGGTAATGCTGCGCCCTAAATCGGTGCCTTGCGCCAACGGACAGCCCAGATTGCTGCTGCGCGTTTCGCCCTCCAATGCCCAACTCCAGCTTGCCGGACGCCCCAAAGTGGGGATAACCCGATTCGCAGCGGCAACCGCCGCCTCTACAACAACGCGGGGCGCATCTTGTGCGTATACAACGGTGATAGATACCACCCATAGCAGAACAAAACAAGACAATCGTTTAAGCATGAGCCATTCTCCCAAATCGCAAAAAAGATGCTTAGAGCATGGCAAAAATATGATGTGATGTCAATGTTTGCCTAGCATGCGTTCAGCGATAGCCTAGCAACCGATGGGCAATCATCATTCGCGGCTGTTGCTTTGCACGCGCTCCATGAATTTTTCTTCATCAATCAGGTAACGGGTGTGGCTGCCTTCGCCAATCATTTCTTGTTCATCCCACGCCCGCACAGCAAATAAAACTCGTTTGCCTTCCACTGCCATCACTTGCGCTTCTGCCCGCACCTGCTCCCCCACGGGCGACGCTGAAATATGGCGTACTTCAATTTGAATGCCAACCGTTGTTTGCCCGGCAGCCAAATAGGGTTCGATGGCATTTACGGCGGCAGCTTCCATCAGAGCAATCATCGCCGGGGTTGAATACACCAATAAAGACCCGCTGCCCATTTTTTTGGCAGTTAAATCATTCGTGACTGTTGTGTGGCTTTCGCCCGTCATGCCCACTTGTAATTCATCGCTCACAGCGCGTCCCTTTCGTTGCGGGATATTAAGCATGGTCATATTATAGCGGAAAATGGCAAGCCGGGTGGGGAGAATGGGATTTTGGTAATATAAAACTTGTAGCGGATCTTGAGGATTAATGCTCCTAATAACTACCCAACCATCACACACGCGCTCCAGGGTGTAGGATGCCCTATCGTTAGCGTAAAATCGGGGGAACGCAGCCCCGCCGCCAGCTTAAAACCGAGAATGTCAATTTCGCGTACTAACTTCACATGAAAAACATACGCGCCTGTAAAAGGATAATACGCGGCATCCGGCGATAGTGCCTGCAACAATTGCTCGCGCCCCGGCAGTTCAATGGGTGCGCCGAGTCCCTGTGCCAAAAACGCGCTCAAATTATCGCCGCTGGCACTCAAAATACCGGTGATGTCTGTCAGCGTTGTGCCATCACACAAACGCGCTTCCATCGCGGGAATATCCAAGCGCAGCAAATCCGCGACAAAGGCATCGCCGCCGCCGCGCGGAATCAAGAATATCAGCAGCACGATTGCGCCGATAATCACGAATAAGATGATAATCCATAACACAACATTACGGAAAAAATTTATCACTTTTTTACACCGGAACGTTTTTGAAATCTCATATACTATTATGGTTGATGGTTCACAAAGGGGCAATAGCATGTTAGCACACCGCAAAACCCAAACCACCACCCAACTCATGCCTGTATTGTCTTTAGCTACCGCCGCGAAAATGAGCCAATTTCAGCATGATTTTCGCAACCGGGTGATGGCACTTAAACTCGCGCTGTATATGTTGGAACGGCAAGCCGACCCAGCACTCGCGGAGTTGATTCAGACGATTAAGGCACAATTGGTTGAGTTAGGGCATATGGTGGATGATGTCACTCGATAAACTATTTTTTATTGACCATTTATGAAAGAGACACTACAAAAAAGTGTCTCTTTTTTATTTGGTTTAGGGTCAGCACTTGTGACTTCTTAAAAATACACGCGGCGCGGGGCATCGCCCCACCCATGCGATTGTTCGTAAATATCGGTGTAGCTATCATTCGGGTAAAAATAGGCACGCCGCCAACGGTTCACTTCACAGCGATTGGGGAAATCTTCAAATTCGACAATGAGCAGTTCATGCCGATTGTTAGCAAAAACATCCACAATCTCAAAAAAAGCGTTGGGCTGCCGCCAGGCTTGTACGCCCGCGCCACTCGCCAACAGCGTATTCACCGCTGGCACCCCTACCTCTTGAATACGTGCCATCGGCACAAACAGCGACACATTGCCGGTCATGCTGTAAATTTCGATACCATTAGGTGTGCAGTAAGCATTCAAACCCGTTGCCACGCTCGGCGCAATACGATTATCGCCCGGACTCCAACTGGGAATAGGTGCAGCCGCTGCGGCTCCCCCCCCATTAAATATCACGCCTGTACCCGCCACAACCGCAGCGTTACAGCCAAAGGTAAATTGGATATTGCCGCCACCATCAGCCGTTAATTTGATAGCAACCGTGGTATCCGCCGTAAAAGTGTAACTGAGGACGCCGGAGGTCGCGCCAGAAATCGCCGTCGTCCCCGAAGGAATTTCCATGCGGGCGTTGAGCGCCGTTGTGCCAGCGCCAAAAGAGGCAGTAATCGTATCGCCAGCAGCAAACGTATGGTTTGGCGTTGTGACGGTCATGATGGGACCACCGCCGAAGTTGAGGGCAGCGCAGCCCGTACTTTGCGAATACACGGGTTTTAGCAACCAGACACCAAAAATAGCGCCGATGACTCCCAGATATAGGATGAGATTTCGCATCATTATTGTCCCCTTCCTTATAAATGCCAACGCGCATTTAACCTAATTGTAATATTAGAAGCAGGCTGCGTCGGATAAATTGTGTTAGGAAGTGGATAGAAATAGAATGTTATAAAAACGCAGTAGGCAGCACATTTAGCCTTATGGCGCTTTTGTGACGCATACAATGGGTAAAACTGCGAGTTGGTTGTATCTTCGTAATATTTATGCCCTAAAGTGTGGATGAAGGTGAAATCATTTCAAAATTGGATTTTCGATTAGGGTGTGATACATCACGCGCCTACAGGCATTTTGAAGTTCTAACGTCATTCTCTATTGGATTCAGCAGCACTTTAGGAGCAACCATCATGAAATACGATGCAGTCGTGATAGGGGCGGGACAAGCCGCCGCTGGTATCGCTGTTACCTTTGCCAAAAAAGGCGATAAAGTTGCCCTCATTGAGGGCGATAAACTGGGCGGCACTTGTTTAAATTATGGCTGCCGCCCGACCAAAACCTTACGTGCCAGCGCCTTAGCCGTCCATAATGCGCGAACAGCGGGCGATTATGGCATCAAAATTGGTCATATTGAAGTGGATTTTAAAGCCATCATGGCACGAATGCACGGTATCATTGGCGGGATGCAACACTCCTTCCGGGACTATATGGATACTGTATCAGGGTTAGATATTCATCACGGCTACGGACATTTTGTGGGCAAAAATGGCACAGGTTATCAACTACAGGTCAATGATACGGTGATAGAAGCCGAGCGCGTTTATATCAATACTGGCACGCGCTCCGTTGTGCCATCCATTCCGGGCTTAAACGAAGTCAAATACCTCACCAATATTGAACTGCTCAATCTTGAAGAACTACCGCAACATCTGATTGTGATTGGCGGCGGGTATATTGGGCTAGAATTTGGGCAGATTTTCCGGCGCTTTGGCAGTGATGTCACCGTGATTGAACCCGGCAATCAATTGTTGGCGCGTGAAGATACTGATATTGCGACAGCGATTACCGATATTTTGAACAAAGAAGCGATAGACATTTTGACTGGACATCGCGTGGTACAAGTTGCCCAAAATGGGCATGAATTCGGAATTTTTCCCGACGATTCTGGGCAATCTGAAGCCGTTAGCATAATTTCGGAAAAATTGGTGTTAAGAAAAACCGCCTGAATACCTTGATAAAAATATTCGGCGTTTTTTTTAAGATGCCAAAACTTTACCCGGCTGAACTATCCACGTCGGGGTCTATGCCAGCGCGTTCCAGTTCGCGCACGATGTACGCTTCAAACACTTCATACGGTTGAGCGCCACGCACAAAATTTCCATTGATGAAAAAACCGGGTGTGCCTTCCACGCCGTTGATATAACCATCAATCCGGTCGGCTTCCACTTCTTTCAGCGTCGCTTCGGCAGTTAAGCAGGTTTCAAAGGCAGTCATATCCATGCTGTTTTCTTGCGCCACCTGCCGGATATAATCCGCATTGAGCAAGTCTTGGTTGCTAAAGAACGTGTTATGCAGTTCCCAAAATTTGCCCTGCTGCGCGGCACACTCGCCTGCTTGCGCTACCAGCACTGAATTTTCGGAAAGAATTGCCATATCACGGTACACATAGCGAATGTATTTGCCGTAATTTTCCAGCAGCGGATTCAACGTTTGTTCATAGTGGCGTCCGCAGTAGGGGCAGAAAAAGTCACTAAATTCGACCATCACAATCGGCGCGTTTTCATCGCCAATATAGGGGTCATTGTCTACCAATTCAAAACGGTTGGTTTCGCCGCTGGCGCTGGCAGTCGTAAAGTCCGTTTCTGCCAACACAGTACGCACAATGCGTTCCACTTCGGCAGCACTCACCGCATTCTGATTCAACGATGTGCCAATCACCACCCCCACCAGCAAGAATGTCACTGCGACCAGCGCGTACATCAGCATGGAAGGTGAAATCGTCATGATGGCTTCATCTTTTTTATTTTTAGCGTCATCAAGCGGCGTTGGCAGGGTATCATCCGTATCGGGCAACAGCAAGTCGTCGCGGTTTTGGTCGTCGTTCACAAGGTTATCCTTCATCTACAAGACAGCACAACTTATCATCATAGTATAACCCAAATCGCTTACAAAAGGCTAAACCAATTGTGCTATAATCGCCGCCATTACGACGTTGATTTATGCGCTTGAATACTCATAGGAAATCCCGTCATGACCGAATGGACTACAATTGTCGGCTTAGAAGTTCATGCCGAAATGCTCACCCAAACCAAAATGTTTAGCGCGTGTCCGGTGGTAGACAGCGTAATGGCACCCCCCAACAGCGCCGTAGACCCAGTTTCAATGGGGCTGCCGGGGACACTGCCCGTCATCAACATGCAAGCGATGGATTATGGCATGATGGTGGGCTTGGCGCTGAAGTGCGACATTCCGCCGTTTAACCAGTTTGCCCGCAAAAATTATTTTTATCCCGATTTGCCCAAAGGCTATCAAATCAGCCAGTATGACCACCCGCTGGCAGTCAACGGCTATTTGGATATTGAGTTAGAAGATGGCACGACCAAACGCATCGGGGTACGCCGCGCTCACATGGAAGAAGACACAGGCAAATTGACGCACATTGACGGCGGCAGTCTGGTAGATTTGAACCGGGCGGGCGTGCCATTATTAGAAATCGTCAGTGAACCCGATATTCGCAATAGCGCCGAAGCCGAAGCCTATGCCCGCAAATTACGGGCGATTCTGCAATATTTAGGCGTAAATCATGGCGATATGTCCAAAGGCGTGCTGCGCTTTGAAGCCAATGTGAGCGTGATGCATAAGGATGACACTGAATTTCGCACGCGCACCGAGATTAAAAATCTCAATAGCATTCGCAGCATGGTTCGGGCGATTGATGCCGAAGTTGCCCGCCAAATCAAACTGTATAACAAGGGCGAAAAAGTCATTCAGGCGACGCTGGGTTGGGATGATGCCGCTGGAAAAATCATCATCCAACGTCTGAAAGAACGCCCAGATGAATATCGGTATTTTCCAGAGCCAGATTTGCCCATTGTCGAAGTCAGCCGCGAGTGGGTCGAGCGTGTGCAGGCGCTATTGCCGGAATTACCGGATGCCCGCCGCACTCGCTACGTGACAGCTTTGAATTTATCCGAATATGATGCTCATGTGCTGACGATGGATAAGCCTGTCGCTGAATTTTTTGAAGTTGTTTTGGCAGAAGGCATCGCGCCCAAAACCGCTGCCAATTGGTTCACAACACATTTATTTGGCTTACTCAACGACCATAAAGTCGAGCGCGAAAATATCGGGCAGACCAACATCAGCGCCCAACATTTAGCCGCCCTCATCAAACAAGTGGAATCGGGCGCGATTAACCAAACCACCGGCGTCAAAACGGTACTGCCAGAAATGTGGGCAACCGGCAAAGCGCCCGAAGCGATTATCCAAGAAAAAGGGTTAGCGCAAATCAGCGATGTCAGCGCCATTGGCGAAAAAGTTGCCGACGCTATGGCACAAAACCCGGATATGGTCACGCGCTATTTGAATGGCGAAGAAAAAGTCTTTAACGCGCTGTTCGGTAACATCATGAAATCGCTGAAGGGGCAAGGCGACCCGGCGGTTATCCGGCAGATTTTGCAGGAAAAATTAACCGCGCAGAAAAGTTAATTTCACCACAGAGGCGCAGAGAACGCAGAGAAAAGGGGCAGAAATACCCTCTTTTTAGTGTTTTGTAGTTTGATTTCGTGTAGGGAAGGATATTAGAAAACCCTTCCTTACGGAATGAAATTTAAAAACTTATCGGATGCAACCTTAGTGCTTCATTTGGTAAGTTTCTTAAAATACCGACCTCACCCCCCGACCCCCTCTCCTGTAGGAGAGGGGGAGTCGCGCTCTGCGCGGCGGGGGTGAGGTTAAGAACAGAGAAATCAAAATATTTATCGGACGAAGCACTTAGTCGCTGGCTGCCAACTGCATCAACAGCGGCGTACATACCATCGCTGGGATATTCATGACCATGCTAGCGTGGGCGGCATCTGGCGCGAAGGCGCTAAAGGTGAGGCTGAAGGTCGCATCGGCGCTGCCAGCCATAGGCAAATTAGCAGCAGCATACACGCCGGGCGCGATGCGTTCTAGTGTCATCCCCAACATGGTAAGCTGATTGCCATCTTCTGCCGCTTCGATGATGATATTGCCCAGATTATTGGGTGCAAACGGAACCCCATTGCACTCGCCGCCCGTCGAATCTTCTAGCGTCCAAGTGCCAGCTTCAGGAATCAGGTTGCCATTGACCTCATCGGCAGACAGGGGTACAGGCAGTTCAAATGGCTCAGGCAAAATATCCACGAAAGGCTGTAAACTGTTGATTTCGTAATCTTCAAAAGGAATCAGTTGCGGTATCCCATCCGGGCGCGACTCAGCATCCAATGGCACAATCAAGCGCGTCCCTGCCGGAGCCGATAAGCTCACTCCCAACGCCGTCGCCGTGACCTGCCCTTCCAACACATAGAGACTCAATTTGCCACTGGCTTCTGGTTGGGTAGAATGCGCCTCTACATAGACCGTTGAGCCAATGCTGATGCGGACTTCGTTCATCACAAATTCAATTTCGCCTGCGCCAGAAGGTGTTTGCAGCAGCAAGCCATCGCGCGGTGCTTCAGTGCAAGCCGAATCACCAATGCCCGCTTCAAAATAAAATGCTTGGAAAGGATTTTGGTCATCGGTGCTGCGATTTTCAAGCGTTACGTCGCCAAAAATGAGCATCGTCACATTTTGCCCCGGCAGAGTATCCGGTAAATTTGCCTGCACCTGCATCAAGGTGACACCCCACTCATCCGGCGTCACCATCTCGCTTAAAATCAGCGATTCAATCGCGGCAATATCCACAATATCCCCAACCGAATCAAATGCAAAATCAACGGCATCTGCCTGTGGCACTGCCGCAATTTGAATATTGCCATAACAGGCTTGATTGCGCTCTATGCCGGAACAGACCTCATCCGTGTATGCCAGTGCCGCTTGCACCAGTGCCGGGCAAGCCTCGTCCTGCGCTAAGATTGCGACGGATAAGCCACCCAACAGCGCCAGAAAAAGCATCTTTTTTAACATAACGGTCTTCCTTAACATCGCATAAAATAGATAGGTCATGGTAACAGAAATTACTAAAACGCGGTACAATCGCATTATCACTATCGTAGCATATATAAAATTCATGACATTATCGAGCAGCGTTAGAAACCAATCTTATGACAACCCAATATCCTCTCATTACTGTACAAAATGTGACCAAACTGAAAGATATTGCCACAATTCGGCATGGGTGGATTAGCGGCGTGCTGTGGTCGCCTGATGGGCATATCTTGGCGGTGGCAACGGCGGGCGGGCTGCAACTGCACATAGATGGTCTAGGGACAATCCCAACGCAAGCAGTCGCCACCCATGAAGCGCCTATCAAAGCGATTGCTTTTAGCCAAACGGGGCGGTTGCTGGCGACGGGCAGCGCCGATACCACCGTCCGGCTGTGGCGGGTGGATTCGGTCTCGCATAAAGTGAGTGAACGCTTTGTGCTGACTGGTCACAAAGACACCGTGAACGCCGTCGCCTTTAGTCCCGGCGGAACACTGTTGGCAAGCGCCAGTGCGGATAAAACCATTCGGTTGTGGAACACCGAAATCGGGTTTCAACAAGCGGTGTTGGAAGGACACAGCGACGAAGTAACCAGCGTTGCCTTTGGCTTGGAAGGGCATCTTATTGTGAGTGGCAGCCGCGATACCACGCTGCGGTTATGGGATTTAAAGTCAGAGACGGCTGGCACAAAATTGGGCGAACATGATGATTGGGTGCGCGAGATTCGCGTATCACCCGGTGGCACAGTATTGGCATCCGCCAGCAAAGATATGACCGTGCGCCTGTGGGATTTATACGAAGCTCAACAAACCGCCATTTTGCAAAGTCATCTGAATGGCGCGGATTGTGTGGCATTCAGCCCGGATGGGGCGCTGCTGGCATCGGGCGGGCGCGAAGGGCGCATCCGGTTATGGCACGTCTCCTCTGGGGCGTTGCTCAGTACCATAGATGCTCACGAAAAACCGGTCATGGCACTGGATTTTAACCCAACGGGAACGATGTTGGTATCTGGCAGTGGCGATAACACGTTGAAATTGTGGGGAGTAAAGGGGTGATGATAGCAAAGTTGCAGTCAGAATCAGGCGAAAAAGTTATGCAAAATTTAGATTAATTATAAGAGTGCAATAAATTCATCAACAGTTAGTCCTGCCTGCCGCAGAATACTTTTTAGTGTCCCTTTATCAAGTTCATTGTGATTCGGGACAACCACCTGCGCTTTGGGATTGTGGCGTTTCATCACGATATGGCTGCCGGTCTGTCGCCGGATAACAAAACCAACTTTTTGCAAGGCTTTCACACATTCCCAACCGGAGACTACTGGTAATTTACTCATACCACTACCAGCAGTCGGTCAAGCAAATCTTCCGGTATAGATTCGCCATCTTCAACCAGAACTTCAATATATAGTTCAATCGCTTCTTTGATGTTGGCAAGAGCTTCTGCTCGCGTTTTGCCTTGACTAATGCAACCGGGCAAACTCGGACACTCGACAACCCAATACCCATCTTCGCCGGGATACAAAATAACCTGTCGCATGATTCGTTATCCTCATTTTTTTGCTTTTCTTAATAAAAACACAGGACACAATTCATTTATTTCTTTGTGTCCTTCGTGTTCTTTGTGGTTCGTTTTTTTATGATTCGGCGGCTGCCAAGCGTGCCGCATATTGCTTCTTATAATAGTCGAGATATTCACCCGTCTTGATTTTGCGCCACCACCAATCGTTGGTTTTGTACCAAGAGACGGTGTTATGCAGCCCTTCTTCAAAAGTCATCTGGCGTTCCCAACCGAGTCCGCGCAGTTTATCGGCATTCATGGCGTAGCGGCGGTCATGCCCTTCGCGGTCAGGCACATGCTTCAGGAGGCTTTCCGGCTTGCCCAAGAGCGATAACATCTTTTTGGCAACTTCGATATTATGGCGTAAATCTTCGCCCGCGATGTTATAGGCTTCGCCCGATTTGCCTTTATGCAGCGCCACATCAATCCCGCGAGCATGGTCATCCACATACAGCCAATCGCGGATTTGCATCCCATCACCGTACAATGGCAATGGTTTATCATCCATCGCTTCTGTGATGAAAAATGGCACGAGTTTTTCCGGGTATTGATAGGGACCGTAGGTGTTGCTGCCGCGTGTAATCACGGTATCCATACCATAAGTAACATGATACGAGCGCACCATCATTTCGCCGCCGGCTTTGCTGGCAGCATACGGGCTGTTCGGCAAGAAAGAATCAGTCTCGACCGAAAAGCCTTCATGCACATCCCCATAGACTTCATCGGTAGACACCTGCACAAAGCGCCCAATGCCCACCTGTCGCCCGACTTCCAACAGCGTATATACGCCAAATACGTCCGTCCGAATAAACGCTTCTGGTTCGAGAATGCTGCGGTCTACGTGACTTTCGGCGGCGAAATTGACAATCGTATCAATTTTGTGCTGTTCCAGAACGCTCTGAACCGACTCTCTATCGGCAATATCGCCCTGTTCAAAATGATGATTGCTGGCATTTTTCACAGGGAGCAAATTATCGAGGTTGCCTGCGTAAGTCAGTTTATCGAAAGTGACAAGGGTATAGTGCGGATAGGCATTCACCATATAACGCACAAAGGCGCTGCCGATAAACCCTGCGCCGCCTGTTACGAGAATATTTTTCATATCGTTTGCCTTTTAGCTCTTAGCCTCAACTTATCCAATTTGTATATTTAACTTGGTTCGTGTTCAAAACAGGTGATTTTCCGTAGGGACACGGCATGCCGTGTCCCTACAAAATACACACTTTTCACACCATCTGGACTAACCATCAGACGATTTTTCATCGGCTGGTTTTTCCAGCGTACTTGCCGCTGGCGGCGTTGTTTCAGCACTCAGCGCAGAGCCAAGATTTTCCGGCGCAGGTGTTGTGACTTCAAGCACGGGTTGTACGACTGGGCGGCGCGGCGCTAACACATAACGCTCGATTGCTTCGGCAACGCCCGCATCGTTATTGCTGCCAACAATAACTTTAGCCACTTGTTTAAGCATAGGCGCCGCATTGGCAACCGCTATCCCTAATCCGGCAAATTTAATCATCTCTAGGTCATTTTCGCCATCACCAATTGCCAGAATGTGTTCTGGCAAAATGCCCATTTCCTGCGCTACCAACCGTACCCCTTTGCCTTTGGAGGCACCCGGCGGCAGCACTTCTAACAGATGGGCAACATGCGACATCGTGAACGCCACTTGCCCCCCAACCTGCTGCTCCAATTGCCAGCGCAATGCCTTAATGCGGCGGTCATCGCCATAAAAACAGACTTTGTGAATCGGGATGCTGGTCAAAATATTGACGATGGGACCCACGAGTTCCGGTTGGGGTTCGCCATATTTGGTAATTTCGTCCATGCGTGAATCAGGCGCTTTGATGAGGATGCGATTGCCACTGTAAATCAATGTGCCAAAACCGCGATCTTCGGCAAAGGTGATAACGCGGCGGGCAGTGGCGGCTTCTAACGTCTGTTGGTAGCGCAGCGTGCCGTCGGCATTGTAAATCACCAAGCCCTGCACAAACACACCGGGCGTATTCAGATTCAACGCCGCAATGAGCGATTCGGCAGATTTGCGCGTTTTGCCCGTCGCCAGCACCACCGGCACCCCGGCAGCCGTCGCCGCTAATAATGCCTGTTTATTTTTTTCACTGAGCGTATGGTCATCGCTCAACAACGTACCATCTAAATCTACCACGATGAGTTTAATGTCGGGAGACTGCGTATCCATGCCTATCCTTTTGCTGTCCTAGACTACAAATTCCGAAAGATTAACCGGAACATCCAGTTCAATCAATGCCACACCGCTTTTTGCCTCTTGCAGCATGTCATCCGTTGCCAATGCTTGCCAATCATCAAATGCCAAATTCGCCTGCATCAAATAGAGCGTTTCCATCTCAAAACTTTGCAAGCGTTGATAATTTTCGATGATGAGTTCTGCCAATGTTAGATGTTCGGGTAGTTCGTCCACGCGCTCTTGCAAAGTACGCGGCGCACTCCCGCGCAGGCGATTAATTTGCCCAAACAACCCAGTTTGCTGAACTTCTTCATTCCAGAAATCTTCGCGCAAGCTTTCAATCAAATCCATTAAGCCACGCGGTTCAAGCCAATTTTGCACCACGATAAAACGCTCGACATCACCCCGTTCAATGTTTTTGTGAAAAAACAAAGCAGGGTGTTTGCCCATCAAGGCTGTGACAATGCCTGTGATGTGGGGATTGAGTCGTTTTAAATCATCGTGCAGGCTTTGGCGTGCCGAGCGCGTTTCGCCAATTTCGAGGTAACAGCGAGCGCAACTGGTGGCGGCATACATCGCCCGATTCAGATAATGAGCGCCCAACACTTGGTTGGAATCGCGCAGTTTTTCATAATTGCTGATGAAATTTTCTTGGACTTTATACAGGCGATTGATGGCATTCAGGGCGTTATCGCGGCGCGTATCGGCATTGCTGCTGGTGAGAACCATATTGGCAGTCCGCAACGAACTGATAAATTCAGCATCGCGGTCTTGCTCAAATTCGGCACGCAGTTCGGCGCGTAAAGTTTCGATTTGAGTCGAAAGGCGCTGTACTCGATTACGAATATCTACTAACGATGCCGCTGCCAATGCCAGCGTGAGTAGTGTACCACCACTTGCCAGCGCAATCGCTGTTTTGGTGGCGACGCCGAGGGCATTAAATAATTCAATCGGTGTTGCAATCGTCGTTAAGTCACGCAGCCATGCCACCACGCGACCATTATCCGCACGCATAATCACGCCACCTACACGGCGCAAATCACCGCTTGCCAGCCCCACTGCAATCCAATCAGGAATATGAAAAATCACATGCTGAATCGCCATATACGCCCTTTTTTAAATCAACACCCGGCTGTTATCACCCAAGTTCATCTTCAGCCCACGCGGTTTATCGCCGCCGCGCTGCACGTTTACTTTGCGCCCAATCAAGCTGTCGCGCAGAATCGGGTCATGAATATCGCTCAGTTCGCTTTCTTCCAAGATAATGCTGCGTTCAATTTCGCATTGTTGGATAACGACATGATGATAAATGCTGGTGAAGGGCCCGATATAGCTGTTTTCGATAACGGTGTGTTCACCGATAATCGAGGGACCACGGACGGTACTGTTAATGATTTTCGCGCCCGCTTGCACGGTCACGCGGGGGTCTACGACGCTGTTTTCGATGATGGCATCGGGGGCAATCAGCGGTTTTAGTTCATCTAACACGAGGCTGTTGGCTTCCAACATATCGTTGGGCTTGCCAGTATCAATCCACCAGCCCTGATGCACATGCGGAAACACCTGATACTTATTTTCAATCAACCATTGGATGGCATCGGTAATTTCGTATTCGCCGCGTGGGGATGGTTTAATGGCATGAACGGCTTCAAAAATATGGGCATCGAACATATAAATGCCAACTAGGGCTAGGTTCGATGGCGGATTTTTGGGTTTTTCTATCAATTGCTCGATGCTGCCATCGGGACGCAGTTTGGCTACGCCATATGATGAAGCATTGGGAACTTCTTTCAGCACAATCTGGCTGTTCCACTCATTGGTGGCAAAATCCCGAATGAGATTGCTGATGCCGCCTTGAATGACATTATCGCCAAGGAACATCACAAAAGGGTCATCTTGGAGGAAGTCTTGCGAAATTTTAACGGCGTGCGCCAACCCATCCGGGCTAGGTTGATGGATGAAGGTGAGTTTGACATCCCATTGGCTGCCATCGCCGAGGGTATCCCGAATCTCTTGGGCGGTGGAACCACCGATGACGACACCAATTTCAGTGACATCTGCTTCCCGAATCGCTTCAATCACGCGCACCAGAACGGGTTTATTGGCAACGGGAATTAACTGTTTAGCACGAGTATACGTCAGGGGGTAGAGGCGTGTGCCTTTGCCGCCACTGAGAATCAATCCCTTCATAGCATGGGTCTCCCGATATTCTGTTCTTAAAACGCGGCATATTGTCGGGGAAAGCCGGACATTTTGCAAGCGGCATAAACCACCGATATAACAGCGGCGGGTAATCGTCAGCTATTTTTTATCACACTGGAACAACCGACCTTACCGAATCGTTATATCATAAACGCACAAATTGATTCTTCATATCGCAAGGTGCATTGTAATATGCGTAGACGTTACTATGTTTTTATTGGCTGGTTATTGGCATTGGGCGGGATTGTACCGCTGGTCGCACAAACCACCTGCCCGACCATTGTAGAAGCGGCGCTTGCCGAAATGGGAGATAATTGTGGCGGGTTGGAACGCAATAGCGCCTGTTATGGCTATAACCGCGTGGGCGCAGCGTTTGCAACCGAAGTCGCTGAAGACTTTTTCTCGCGTCCGGCAGATACAACGGATTTAGCCCCCTTAACCGCTTTAGAAACGGCTGCCTTGAATATTATCACGGGCGAATGGGGGGTCGCTGTCATGAGTGTGCAAGCCAATTTGCCGGATACACTGCCGGGGCAAGCCGTGACCTTTCTGCTCTTTGGCGATACGCAATTGGAAAATGACGGTGTAGAAACAGCAGCGGTGTCATCCATTGAGGTTACTGTCACGGAAAATATCAATCTTCGCAGCGGCGCAGGCTTGAATCGGAATGTGGTCGGGGTAGCTGCTGCCGGAAATACTTTTTCAGCAGATGGCATCAGTGCCGATGGTGATTGGCTGCGCGTGGCATATAACGATGCGCCCGCGTGGATTCGGTCTACATTAGTTACGACTGCGGGGGATGTTACTACATTGCCCATTATCTCGCATGAAAATCCAGCCCCCATGCAAGCCTTTTATCTGACAACAGGCATCGGGCAATCAGGTTGCCAAGAAGCGCCCGATGTGCTGCTGGTACAAGGCACAGAAAATTACGAGATTGATTTGACCGTGAACGGCGCGGAAATTCGGATTGGGTCTACCGTGCTATTCCGTACTGTGGGCGATGCGCTGGAAATCACGGTGATTGATGGCAAAGTGACCCTGTTGCCGGATGAATTTAATTCGCAGGAAGTGATTATCCCGGAAGGCTTTCGGAGTTTTGCCTGTTTGGGCGCTACCGAAGATGCCGCGAATGAAGGCGATGCTGATGACCGCCCGGTGGCATGTGCTTGGTCAGAGCCGGAACGGGCTGATTTAGCACCTTGGTGTTCACTAGAAGATGTGCCAGTCAATGTGCTGAATTATCCCATTAATGTGCCGTGTGAGCCTGCATCGTCCAATGTACCTGTGGTCAATAACCTACAACCAGAAGCTCCCGTGCCGCCAGTCCGCCCCACGCTGACGCCGGAATGCCAGAATTTCCAGCGGCTTGGCGGGGGAGAACGAATGCTCTCACAATATCGTTGGTCAAATGTGCCGCAAGCCGACCAATATAAACTCTATATTTATGATGCAAATGGGCAATTGGTAGCATCACGCTGGTATCCAGCACCTGTGACGACAGCGGATTTAAACTTGAGTGATTTTCCCACTGGTGGCGCATTCCAATGGGAAGTGGAGGCGCTGCTGAATGGACAAACATTGTGCAATACGGGACGGTCGGTGCTGACGCTGCGCCCCGGCGATACGACGCCACCCGGCTCCAACACGCCACCAGATTTGTTTACAGCGCGGAAAGTCTGTGCGGGTACCACTAATGTCACCGTATTTTGGGATAACGCCGCCGACACCGAAACATTTACCATCATTATCACAGGTGTGCCATTGGATGTCGCCGTTGTTACTGGCAGTGGCAAGAGTGGTAGTGCCGGTGCGGTTATCACATCGGGCATTACCTCGATTCAAGTGTTTAGTTCCACCGGGCGCAGTCTGAATTTAGGGGCTTGTCCATAAACAAGATTAAAAAGACCCGCGTGCTGGTTAGGGCGGCGGGTCTTTTTCTGGGTCATAGGTGGCAAGGTTAATGCGGATGCAGACTCGCTTCATACCCGCATCGGATGTGATAAGACGCAAATTTGGATAGGTTTGTTGCAAATTTTCAGCGATAGCAATGTGAATCGCATCAATTGTTGTACATCGAAATTCACCATATTGCAGCAGAATATCACCAGCGCGTTTGAAAATGATCAAATTTGGGACACTGATTGCTGTGAAAGGGCGATTTTGAGACTCTGTAGAGAGATTGATATTACGACGAAATGATTTTACAAGCTGGTTAATGCGATACATTTTCAAAGCACCGCTACGATATAATTCCATCAAAACACCAATAAATTCAACTTCCGTAAATGGCGATACTAATGTGATACTGTCGGGATGGGCGATGAGTCGGCGCAAAGTGAGCATTCCCGGCTCATCAATGCTGGTTGCTTTGCCATAGTATTTGAATAGCGCGTTGGTATCCAAATAATAATAATTCATGGGCGTCGTTCAATCTGGGATACCTGAAAGAATCTGTTGAATTTCATCCAAAGACAAGATTTGTGCTGCCCGGATAACACTTTCTTTTAATATATCCAAATCTAAAGCCGACTTATCGAACCAATCATCCACGCCAACTTTGATAGCGTGGATAGCATCGGTACGACTGCCCTGCCCGGTGATAATAATAAAACTGGTATCAATCCCTTCTTTTTTCACTTGTTTAATCATCGCCAAACCACCTAGGCTCGGCAATTGAACTTCAGTTAGCGCCACATCAAATTCACCATCGCGCAATTTTTCCAGCGCGGTTTCGGTATCCGCGGCGGTTTCGACAATAAAGCCTTGTTCTTGAAAAAAGCGATATAACATTTCCCGAAAAGCAGCATCATCATCCACGATAAGCATTTTATAAGCACGTTCCATTTCCATAGTGGCTGTATCCTTTCTTGAAAACGCTTAAAACCCGACCCATTTCTCTCTAAAAATGCGCCAGTCTTCGTCCGTCAGCGGGCGGTCAGCGAAGATAGCAATACCTTTAAACAAGGCACGTTGGGCATCGGTCAAAGTGCCGAAGGTTTGCGATACACCATCTAATGCACCTGCCAACGATTCGATGGTGGCATTATGTGCGGGCTGGCGGTCAGCAAATTGCGGCACACTGATGACCAACTGACTCGTGGTATCTATGGCGCTCATGGCAGCTAGATACGCATTGACTTGATAACTCACCCACGTAATGTAATCCACCGGATTATTGAGATAGCTATTGTATGCCGTCACAACGAGGCTATCGGCTTGTAAGGCAATGCGCTGTTTATACGCCAAACTCCACACCGTATCGGGCGCGATTTGCGGCGGTAAGGTAATGCCCGCGTCACTCGGCGTTAAATCCGGCGGGACAGCCACCGCTAAGGGTGTTTCTAAGCCAATATTACGGCGAACCGCTTGCAACAACGCCGGAAAATCCGGGTTGCCATCAAAAATCGGTTTCACATCCAACAGCACCCCATCAAATTGCATCACATCAATCGTGCGCTGGCTAAAATCGGCGACGACACGCTGCACCTGTGGGCTATCCAAGCGGTAGCCTTCGGTGGTGGAGGCTTGCACTTCCACCCAAGCATACAGCGCAACATCGGGGTAGGCTTGTTTAAAGCGCGTCACAAAATCAATGACAGCATCTTCTACTGTGTTAAACCGCGCAATGTTATCGGCGCTTGCCCAAGTGGCATCTTCGCGCAAGGAACTGACATAAGCATAGACTGTGCCGACACGATTGGCTTGTAAAGTTGCTGCCAATTGTGCCAAGTCTTCGTCGCTGCGTTGGGCATACGTCCAATCATTCATTAGCCAAATGGCATTGGTATTCAACGTCACATCCGGCGGATTCAAAACCCCTAATGCCGCAATGACTGCCACCAGCAAAATCACTGCCCCCGGAATCAGCAGCAACCAGCGCCCGCCGGGGAGTTTGAGCGTGGGCATTTCAAAACTGCCAGTGGGTCGAATCTGGCGTTGGCGGTCTGTGCCAGCGGACTGGCGTGCCATCGTTCCGGTACGGCGTTTACGGCGGTCTATCCGGTCTCGAGCCCGGCTGCGGCGGGATGTTTCGCTCACAATCTCTCGCTCCTCATCTTTTTTCACGACAAACGGGCTATCAGCGGCGGCACAAGGATTAACGCCGTGACAATCGTCGCCAAAAACATCGCAATCAATGATGCTGAGGCAGCCACATCTTTGCTGACTTTTGCCAGTGGATGATAGTCGGGTGCCATAATATCCACAGCGGCTTCAATGGCGGTGTTCAGTGCCTCCGTAATCCAGACTAACCCAATCACCAGCAGCATCTCTAAAAACAGTTCTAATGAAATTTGCAACCAACGCGCCAGCAGCACACACACAATCGTTACCACCAGCAGCGCCCGAACACTGGGCTGCCGCCGCACCAAATAGAGCAAGCCAGCAATCGCAAATAACAGCGCCCGCCAGCGTCCCCCCGCCTGCTGATAGGTATACTGCGCCGGGTCAATTTGCATGGTACTCATCACAATTGGCACAGCGGATTCGGGTGGGGGTAGCGGGGATACCGTCGGCGGGGTATCGCCTAGTGTCGTCATCGTTTTGGGTGTCCCAACATCATAATCATACTTCTTCCCATTCTACAGCGGCTGCCAATTGCCCGGTTTCGGCAAATTCCACCAACACCGCCATCAATACGGAAAATGGCAGGCAGTAGCGGCTGGAAACCTCGGTCTTGTGGTTCTGGAAATAAAATGCCACGGGCGCATCCAAGCGCCCAAATGCGGCGTTGCCCACAGCGGCATAGGCGGGCTGATGCCAATCGCTGCTGAGATGATTCAGAAAACCAAACTCTGCCGCAATACCAATATTCATCGAAGCATACTCGCCTTGCAGTGTCAAAACGCGATGCTGCGCCCCAAACTGCTGCTGAAATTGAAATAACCATTCTGCCAACTGGTTGCTGGAAGTCACATCCAACAATACCATTTCGCCTTCCATGAGATACCACATTGTTCATGTCCCCCATGCGTTCTCTTAGGGCAGTTGGCTGCTGAAGCCCAATTTGACTAGCAGCGGTGGACCCAACAGCAAAATACCCACAATGACCGATGCAATTACACCTAACAACACGGCAGCACTGGCAACATCCTTGCCTACTTGGGCGACGGGGTGTAATTCCGGTGACGCCACATCTATCGCGGCTTCAATACCTGCATTCAAAAATTCTGTCAGCCACACAATCGTAATAACAATCACAAGCAGCGCCAGTTCAACAGGCTTCAGTTCCAGCCATAGCGCCAAACCCGCAATGATGATAGATGCCACCGACATCAAGCGCGTGTTCTTTTGCCAGCGCAGCATATACAACCAGCCTGCCAGCGCATAGCCCAAACTGGCAACGCGGTTCGGGCTGATTTTGGCGGCATAATTTTTAGGATTGATGCGGGCTGTACTGGTCAAACGGTCAACCAAACGTCTAAGCATCATGCGGGCTGCTTTCTAACGCTGGCACAATCGTCTCATCAATCCCCAATTGGCGCAGTGCCGCCGCCTGCTCTGCCCACATTGCCGCCCGATTTTCGGGCGTATCGTGGTCATAACCCAACAGATGCAGCGTGCCATGTACGACAAGCAATGCCAAACTATCCATCAAAGCGTGTTTTTCGCGCTCTGCCTGCGCTTGGGCGTAAGGAAAAGCGATGATTAAATCACCCAAATAAGGCGCTTCATCGGTAATCGTTTCGGGCAGTGCTGCCGCCGGAAACGACAAAATATCAGTTGGAGTATCCACCCCGCGATGCTGACGATTTAAGGCTTGCACCGCCGCATCATCCGTCAGCACAATCGTTAAACTACTGGTGGGCGCAAGCTCATACTCTGCCAAGACGGTCAATGCCGCTTGCTGCAAGCGTTCCGGGCTAACTGGATAGTCTGCCTCATTTTGAATATGGATTGTGAATGTCTCACTCATGATGCTGGCTTTCGTCGGTTGCTTCTGGTGCTTTTTTCGGTTCAGTCTGGGCGGTTTCTTTAGGTGGCACTGCCCCATTGCTCAATTTATGCATCCCCGTTATGGTGGTGCGTTTATCGTCTAGGCGCGGCAAGCGTGGCACTTCCGTCACGGGCTTATCATCTTCGTCCATCTCTGGCAGCGACTTTTTGACAGCAGTTAGACTATCATGGGTGACAGTTGTCCGAATTTCCGGGCGGGCAGCAGGCAAATCCAACGTTTTGTCGCGCTGCACCAATGCTGCTGGGGGTTTGGGGTCAACGATAGGGCGCGTGACGGTGGGCATTTCTTCCACACCAGATTTACGCACTGCTGCTTCTCGATAATTGATGCGGGGATGGAACATGCCTTGCAAAATCTCGACGAACATTTCGCGGATAATTCGCAAGTCATTTAATGTCAGCCCTGAATCATCAAGCTGTCCATTTTTACGTTTTTCTTCAAAAATTTCGTTGACGACATCGCTGATTTCTTGGCGCGTTTGCGGCTTTTTGGCACGGACCGTCGCTTCGCAGCTATCCGCCAACATCAAGATTGCCGTCTCTTTGCTTTGAGGACGCGGACCCGGATAGGTAAAATCGCTCATATCCACCGCCGAAGCGTCGCCATCAACCATGCCCAACGCCTGCTGATAAAACACGTACACCGTCGTCGTACCATGATGCTCGCGGATAAAATCACGGATACGCTGCGGCAAACGATGTTGTTTCGCTAGGTCGTCGCCGTGTTTAACATGCCCAATGATAATCGCGGCACTGCGGTAGGGGTCGTTCAAAATATCGTGCGGGTTGCCAATGCCCTGCTGATTCTCGGTGAAAAACAGCGGCTCAACCATTTTGCCAATATCATGATACAGTGCAGCGACATGCGTTAAAGACGCATCCGCACCGATGGCACTAGCGGCTTGTTCAGCAAGGTTCGCCACTTGCAGCGAATGCTGATAGGTGCCGGGTGCTTCGCGCAAGAGGCGTTGCAGCAGGGGCTTGTTGGGTTGGCTCAAATCCAATAATTTGAGCGTGGTCGGCAAATTGGATAGCAACGTAATGGCATACATGGCAGCGATGGCAGTGGCGGGGGTGATGAGGGCGCTGCTGAATAACGTTAGCCCAATTTTTAACATCAAATCGCCACTATCCAGCGTGACGGGCGAATACAACGCAAACAGCCCAATAATCGCTATATTCACCACGCCGACCAGCGCCCCAACAATAAAAAAGGTGTTGAGCCGCCCTACCTGCCGCAGCGTTAGTGTTACGACGATGCCCCCGGCAGCGATGAGCGTGGCAAGTTCCAGCGAATTTTCTGCCATTAAGCCTGCCAAAAATGCCAAGCCCAATGAAGCCATGAGTGCCAATTCTGACCCGGCAACCATAATGACAATCAATGCTAAGATGGATAACGGAAACAAATACAAATCGCCGTTGATACCCATAAACCGCAGCGCCGCCAATACCAACAAAAACAACAGCGCCAACAACACCAGCAAGCGCGGACTATTGGTATAAATCAGGTGCGGCTCAAACCGGATGATGCTTAAACCGAGCATGACCATGACCAGCATACTCGCCAGCAATGCTTGCGCCGTTTTGCCAGCATTCGTGGTCGCACTGCCCAATAATTCCAATTTGACGAGTGCCTCATAATCCGACGAAGTAATGATGCGCCCGGCATCCACCAATTTCTCGCCGCGCAAAAAACGGCGGGTAATCGGCTCGATAGCGGCAGCAGCAGCATCGCGGGCGGCTTCCGTCCGTTCTGGATTTTCAAAGGTATTGGCACGCAGCAAATCTTCTAAGATTGCCACAATCACATCGCGTTCACGGTTATTAAACCGGATGCTCACTTGGGTGGGCAGTTGGTCACGGAACGTTTGCAATTCGGATTCGCGGATGGATTCGCGCATGACTCGCGGCAAAGTGTTGACGATTTCATCCTGAATTGCCGTCCACGTTTCATCATCCATTTGCAAAATCGTCGTTCCCACATCTTCATCCAGCGTGAGTGCGGTGATGTGGTCTAAATCATGCAATTTTTGCGCCGGCGTACCATAGGTATCGCGGCGCACATTCTGGATATACACCAAGATTTGCTGTGCCAAACCGGTTTGCTGCCCGGCGACGTTGGGGTCGGGCGGGTCAAAAATGGGCTGGATAGCATCGCGGGCTGTTTGGCGGGCTTCTGCCGTCAGAATATCGCTGGTAAAACTGCGGTCTATTGCCAAAATATCACGCGGGGCAATATCGCCCACTTTTAAATTGGCGAGTGGGTTGAAATCCAAAAACACTTCGTCGAAGGCGACAATCAAGGTGGCAATCAGAACAAACAGGAGTGCCGCCATGCTGACGAGCAGCCGCCGCACCACTAATAAAGTGCGCTCGGCAGGGATGTTGAACCAGTTTTCTAAAAGTTCGGATAACCAAGTGGTCATCAGCCGTTGCTCAGGAACTCTTTGACGATGGTACTCACCAGTTTACCATCTGCCCGCCCTTTCGTCTGCGGTTGCAATACGCCCATCACTTTGCCCATCTCTTTTGCTGTAGCGGCACCCGTTTGTTGGATAGCCGCCCGCACCAAGGTTTCGATTTCTTCACGGGTCAATTGTTGAGGCAAAAACTCTTCGATGAGCGTCAATTCGTACTGTTCTTTTGCCAAGTTCTCGGCGCGTCCGGCTTTCGCCAATTCTTCGATACTTTCGCGGCGTTTTTTGGCTTCTTTCGTCAGAATATCAATGGCGTCTTCTTCCGTCAGGTCTTTGCGCTCATCAATTTCAACTTGTTTCATAGCCGCTTGCAGCAGACGCAGCGCATCGCGGCGTTCATTGTCTTTGCTTTTCATGGCGTCTTTGATGGCGCTGTTAATCGCTTCTTTGGGATGGGTCATGTTCCAGTAATCCTTTCCAGATTTTATAGACCAAACGCATGTTCATTTGCCCAAGGCACATAGCATAGTCTTAACCTTAACGGTTGGGAAGCGCCAGCAACAGCGCATTGTCTTCATTGCTGCCCAATGTATTTTCCGGCATGGTCAGCGGCAATCGTTCTCCCGTGTTAGGGTCTAGCCAGCCGATGCGTAAAAACCAGCCTGTGGTATCTGTATCTTCAGCCAAGGCAAAAGTGAGATAATCGGTGATTGTTTCGCCCATTTTCCACGAAGTTGTTGGCTTATATCCCCCCTGCGGCGGTCTATCTTGCTGCGCGACAATCTGCCCATTGGCATCTACCAAATGCACAAACCAGCCATAATCTTGCGGAATCGCTGTTGCGGTTGACCAAGCAAAGGTGACGCGCACGGCATCGCTGGTCACTACCATACCATATTGTACCAACTGCATCGCGCCGAACTGCCAACCACCTGTTTGGGCGGCTTCCACAGGCGGGTGCAAATCGAACAATACAGCGCGTTTATCTAAAAATGGGCTTTCCCGCACGAAGGCATAGCGAGTCCATAACTCGCGTTCCTGCCAATTTTCTGGGTGCAAGCGCGGCAACCACGTTACCAACCACATATAGCCGCCGGATTGCCGCGCGACTTGCCATAAGCCCGCCGCCAAAACATCTTCCGGTTTTGTTGGTGAATTCATGCTGATAATGCGCGTACCATTTTCGCTATCCAACAAGGCATTGCCGATAGCCGCATCGGCGACGACCAAGGTATTTATGGGGTGCAACGTCGCATATTCAACGGGCAAATGGTTGGGCGCGGTTTGCTGCTGTGTGACGATGATGTTTAGCGCGAGGATGACGATGAGGAAGGAAAACAATCGTTTAAAAAGCTGTATTTTATCCTCACCCCCCTCCCTCTCCAAATCCGACCTCACCCCCCTGCCCTCTCTCCAAACATGGCGAGGGGGAGTCTCATTCCTCTCCCTGTGGTATGGGGAGGGGCTAGGGGTGGGGTCATTCCCCTCTCTGTGGTATGGGGCAGCACCTTGCGACGGCTGAAATGCTGACCCACTAAACCACTGAAACACGCCCACGCCCAAAATCGCCAGTGCCGCCAACAGATGCACGCCATTGATACCGTTGGTGGTGAGGGCGGTATCAAAATTGGCACCACTTACTAAGCGATTGAGATGTCCTAGGATGGGACTCAGTGCCGGATTCAGCAGTACCTCATCACTGAGTCCGCTGACTAAGCCTTCTACGCGCCCAGAGGCATAATTCTGGTATAAATACCCCACATAATGCTGATAATCATAGACACTGCCCACAACTTGTATCAGCAAAGAAAGCAGCACTAGCCCTAGCGCCATGCCCCGAAATAACCATATTGTGCTTCTGGAAGCGTGCGCGACATATCGCGCCCCTACAGAAACAGTTGATTTTGTATCCGTAGCAACAAATTGGTCACTGCGAATGAGATTTTCTAATACTGGGGCGATGAACAGCACCAACAGCGGCAGCACCGGAATCAAAAAGCGAGCGCCCCACACAATGCCGCCATGCCACGACCACCACGCCGCATAGACCAACGTCTGCGCGATGATAAATAGCCCCATCAAAACGGATAATGAACGCCATATCGGGTCTGAATAGCTGCGCCACCACAGCCACATGCCCGGCAGTGTCAAGAGCAAGATGGGGTTATACCAGACAATCCCGCGATACGGACTTAGCCATAAGCCAAAAATGCCCCACTGTGCCGGATAATTAAACGCTTCGCCCTGAGCAAAGTTGTAGCCGCTGGTCAGGGGATTGCCAAAACGCAGCGCGTTATATGCCAGCAAAAAAAGACCAAACAAGATAACGGGCGCGAAAAACGAGGCTACATGCAGCCTATCAGCACGTTGTATGGGCGAAACTTGGTGCGTTCTGGCGTTCAAATAGGCAGCAACCAACACATAAACCCCACCCATTGCTACCAGCACCGCATATGAAAGATTGATGCCGATGCATAACGCCAACGCTGCGCCCGCGAACAAAAAATTTTTGCGCCATAACTGCCAGACCGCCATCAATATCAACAGCGCCGCCAATGGCTCGCCAAATAAGGTGCGCGTGTAACTGATGGCAAAGGTCGCTATGCCGTACAGCAGCGCCGTTAGCCACGCTGTCCGTGCCGAAAATTTGGTATCCAGCAAAAAAGAATATAACACAACAGCAGTCAGTGCCGTGACCAGCGGATTAAACAGCATGGCGGTAGCACGGATACTCAGCCAAGGGGCAGCCTGCGCGACAAGGACAAACGGCAGTAAAAACAGCGATGGTGTCACCCCTTTTTTGGAATACAGGTGTCCGTCCATCCCAAACGACCCCATGCGCGAAAGACCGGGTAGTAAACCTTCCGACGCACCTAACGCCGCTATATCCGGTGTGCCGTGCTGCACAAAACTCACGGCGACTGCTAGCGTCGCATCCCCATCTATGGCATCTGGGCGATTGATATACACTAACAGGTAAATGCCAAGCAGCACACAAAAGAGTGAAAAACGCATATTTTTTCCCGATGATGACTGAATTGGATTGGAATTCATAAGGGGGTAAGCAACATTATCTAGTCGTTGCCAGCGATGGCAGAGAGGGATAAGCCGGGTTTGGCGTACCAAACCCAGAAGTTAAACACCGAATATCAACGCATGGACACACGATCACTGCACTGGTTCATAAATATCTTGCCCTTCCCCTTCCCCATGCATCCCATTAAAACTGTGCCACACCCCAACCGAATAAGTCCGTGCTGATGCGGTATATTTTACCGGGGTGGCGGTGGGGAGAGAGCTTGCGGGTAAAGTGGGGTCTTTGGTTTCTTGAAGGGTTACTTCTAGTTCAGCTTCGGCAGCATCCAACATTTTATTCGTGCCATCTTCGCCGACCAATATCACAATCACACTGATGTTATCTTTGCCGCCGCGTGAATTGGCAAGGTCAATGAGTTGTTGGCTAATCTGCTGGGGGTCGGTGCTGGACATGGCAATTGCGGCAATTTCAGGGGGTTTGATATGCAATGTGAGACCATCGGAACATAATATCATCCGGTCACCAATTTGCAGGCGCACATCTTGGATTAAATCAATATCCAAATCTGCCGATTGCCCCAAGGCGCGGTATAACACATTGCCCATCGGATGATTTTCGGCTTCTTCTGGGGTGATATGACCGGCATCCACCAATGCTTGCACAAAACTATGGTCAGTGGTGATTTGCGAAATATGCCCATCATGTCCATCCACCATGTAGGCGCGACTATCGCCCACATGTGCCAAGACCACATGGGTTTGCCGGGTGAATGCCATCGTCAGCGTCGTCCCCATCCCGCGAAATTCAGGACGCATGACCGCCCGCTTGAGGATATTCAAATTGGCTTCACGCACTGCCGTTTCTAATTTTTCTGCCAAATCATATTCATCAATATCTTCATAATCGTGGGGTTTTGCATACACGCCATTAATCATATGCTGCTGCACGGTTTCGACGGCGATACGGCTGGCTTCTTCGCCCGCTGCCGCACCACCCATACCATCCGCAACAATCGCCAGCACATAATTGTCATCGCCCCAAAGATGGATATTGTCTTCATTGTTGTGCCGCACCCGCCCCACATGCGTAACAGCACTGCTCAACAGGCGAATCCCACGCTGCCCCGGACGATACATGCCGGACTCCTCAACACCAGAAATTTTTATGTATTTTAGCCTGCTTTTTGCTGACTGCCAACAAGTGCGCGGCTTTTCTGTCTATCAGTATAACGGAAAAAATCACTTTCGGGGGATGCTTTTTTGCCCATGCACAATGTGTAACAAAATTGTACAATCTGCCTTCGCACAAACTGAGGACATCCATGAAACTGCAAGAAGTCTATCATATCGAAAATTATATTGACACTTTCGCCCCCGGACACTATGCGCGGGTGATGGATGCGCTCGATTTCCGCACGGGAATCACGGTGGCATTTAAAGTGTTACGCCCCGAACACCTGAACCCCGGCGGCGAGATGCGCTGGGAATATCGGGCTTTCGCCAACGAAGCCCAAATTCTGACAAAATTGGCGGATAGTCCGCACGTCGTCAAATTGCTGGATTGTGGCTTTGTCTCATCTGTAGATGAAGCGCCGACCGATGGCGAAGTCGAGAGTCTGGGTAAAAATATTACGGCATTCGTCAAACAGTTGCCAGAGTTTGCGGCGCAGGATTGGCGTCCGTATCTATCGTTAGAAAATTTACCGCGCACCGATAACCTGTTTTATCTGATGCAGCCTGCCCAACCCGGTATGCGCCGCCGTTTACCCGGTGAAGAAGGCATTTCGCTGGCATTGCAATTCACCAATTTGCTCAAGTTGGCACACGCGCAACGCATGGTCTATCTTGACCATAAGTTAGAGCATGTGTATTGGGATGGGGTGACGCTGCGTGTGATTGATTTTAACAGTTCACAGCAGTTATCTGGTGGCGCTGGCGATACCCAAGAATACCTGAAAGATATTCATAATTTGTGCGTGGGCATTCTGTATCCGATTTTCACGGGGATGTCGCCGCGTAAAACCATGCTGCGCCCGCAGCCCGGCGATTTGGAGGCATTAGAAAATCGCTACAAGGACATCGTAGAACTTGATTTTATGATGGAGCCGACTTTGAGCCAAGCATTACAGGCGTTATTGCAGCGCGGGGCAGCCTTCCAATTAACATCGCTGGATGATTTTATGCTGGAATTGCAGCAGGTGGCGGCATTGTATGGGCGCGATTTCCCATATCAGCAGACGACGCCCGCCAGCCGCAGCGCCCGCGATAAACTTAAAGCGGGTTTAAAATTATTGCGCGACGGCGAAAACAGCATCCGGCAAGCCCGTGATTTATTCCGCGATGCTGCCGTGATTGATGGCATCACCGAAGATTTAGAAGATGAATTGCGTCGTTTAGTCCGCAGTGTGAATGAAATGCTGAATCATCGGGTGATTCCGTAATCTACCAAGAGTTTCTATACTGACTAACCACATAAGGGAAGAGTTCATCATGCAAGCTGAACAAACAATCCAAGATGGACGCAGGGATTTCGATTTTCTCATGGGCAATTGGCACATCCATAACCGTCGTTTACAAGGGCGGCTCAAAGGGTCAACGATATGGGAAGAATTCGATACCACGTCCACAGCCTTCCCGATTTTGGGTGGTTTAGGCAATTTCGATGAAATCACTTTTGACCCCGCAATGGGAACAAAGCACGGCGCAACCTTGCGGTTGTTCGATGTCGCATCGCAGCAATGGCGTATCTATTGGGCAGATGGCTCACGCGGAGTATTGGACGTGCCAATGGTCGGGTCGTTTGTCAACGGGCGCGGTGAATTCTACGCACAAGAATTGTTCGAAGGCAAAGCAATCTTCAGCCGTTTCATTTGGACAGTCGTTTCCGTAGATGCTTGCCGTTGGGAACAGGCATTTTCCCCGGATGGCGGTACAACATGGGAAACGAATTGGACGATGGATTTCACCCGTATCCGCTAGCGTGTGTGATGGCATCACCGAAGATTTAGAAGATGAATTGCGCCTTTTAGTCCGCAGCGTTCTTCCGTAGATATGCTGCTTTACTCCTCAAATTGAATCCCTAAACGCTCTAAGAGGCGGCGAGAGAGATGTGCCGGGTATTTAATCGGTGGTTTGGTAGGGTCATGCGAATCTGAGCCAGAACTGATGAGCAATTGATGCTGGTTCGCATAAGCCACAAATTGCGTGATTTGTTCCGGCGTGTGCAATGGGTAATGCGCTTCCAGTCCATCAATCGCAATCTCGCGCCGGAAGTCATCTAGCACGGCAGCATCAAACCAGCACGATTCGCCGCCGCGCCCCGGATGTGCCAACAATGCGACACCCCCCGCAGCATGAATGGCATCCACGACGACGGCACTATCATGACCGATATAGTGACACCCGGCTTTTGTCACAATATCGCCGGGGGAAAAAGGCACGGTTGAAGTGCTATCCCGGTGTTTGATAAGCAACCTCTGTAATGCTTGCACTTGGGCGGTGGCGGGCAGCGTCAAAATGAGCGCGAGTTCATCAGCATCGAAGCGTGGTAAATGCCCTTGCTGGCACAACGTATCATAAACAAGTTGGGTGTTCTCGCGTTGACGGCGCAAGACATCTTCTGCCATTGCCAGCAGTGGCGGCGATTGATAATCAAACCCATAACACAACATATCCACCAATTGTCCGCGCCAATACGAAGTCATCTCAGCGGCGACGAGCAGTGAAAAATCATGGTCATGTGCCAATGCCTGCAAAGCGTCCGCCGTATCCGGTCTATCATGATCCGTAATGGCTGCCAGCGCGAATCCTTCAGCGACAAAATGCTGGATTAATGCTTCGGGTGTCCATTTGCCATCGCTCAAGAGCGTGTGCGTTTGCAAGTCAATCGCCGCTGTGGGTGATAAGCGTCTCAATGATGTCTCCGGTTTTTTGGCTCAAGTTCAAAACGAATGATTTTCCGTAGTGTCGAGGCATGCCTCGACACTACAACGCCACATTTTTCATACAAGATGAAAATGATGATTTTTGCTGTCTTAATTTATAGGCAATGTTTCCCGCCCCGTCGGGCAAGGGATAATGCGCTCTGAATCGGTGTGAAAAGCGTATTGGGTTTCGCCCACACTGACGACAATCCGATAGCCATCAATCGGGCGGGCAGTGTAGGTTTGTTCGAGTGCAGGACAGCCTAAGCTGGTATCTGCCCAAACATAAGGCTGCATCGTCACCAATTGCACACGGCGCTGCGGCAAATCCAGTTCTTGTGCCAAGCGCCGTTGTGCCAATGCCAACATCTCTTGTGCTACTTGGTCTACCAGTAGTAACACCTCATCACGCACAACCTCAACGATTGGACAACGCCGGAAATCATCCGTGCCAAGTGTAAAATAGGTATAAACCTGCGTGCCAGCTAACAACACAATGCTATAGCCGCTGCTGCTATCGGTATCACGCAGTGCCGAAGCCAAAGCGCAGCCCGGCGCATCTGGCAACCAAACAATCGCTTGCACGCGCACCAAACGAATAAGTGATGTTTCGACTTGCAAGGTTGCCGCCAAAGCGCCGATGGTGCGCCGCACGAGGGCAGCATCAGGAATCACATCCGTCGTTTGAATGGGGGTTAAGGGTGCGGTGGTTTCTAGCGTTGGCTGAATATCCTGCGGTGCAAACGGCAAACTTTGCGGTGTTGCTGATGGCACAAGTGGCGCTGGTGTATGGGTAGCAGTTGCCGGGATAAGATGCGCTGTTGGCACAGGCACGGGTGTTGTGACTGGCACACATGCCGCCAAAAACAAACCGCACACTACCAGAACAGTCATCCGCATAGGGGTATATTTTCAGCGAGAGGCGTTGCCACCTCTGCAAAAAGAGTAGAATTGATTGCAACAATGCCCATTGCAGGGGCAAGGCATACCTCGCCCCTATTTGAAAACATCGAATTTTGGGGTGATTTTTTTGAAACCACCTCCAAAAATTTGGATACAATATCGGGTTTAGGCTTCGTTAATCAGTTTGGCTTCCACATCGGCGGTTGTTAGCCCTTCGATGCTGACAATTTTATCGCTCTTATCTAACCCGGCGACAATTTCAATTTTTTCGCTGGTCACACCCAAGCGGATCGCCAAAAAATCCACCAATTCTTTGTTGGCTTCTGGGGTTCCTGCTGGTGCGGCTTTTAAGCGCACTTTCAAAGCGCCTTCTTCTGTTTTTCCGGCGAGTTCCGTTTCGGCAGCGCGGGTAATCACGCGCACACCCAAGGCTGACCCCCCACGCGGGTCTTTAAAATCAAATTTGCGTTCCGACATACGCTATCCTCTTGCTGATTAGGCTGCAAACAGGCATTGCTGCGCTGTCTACGGGTTTCCGTTATGGTGCGGATATTATACCCCTTCCCGCCACGAATGTGCTGGCAAAAAAGGATAGAATTCTGTTTCATATCCTAACATGCACCTAGAGTTCGCGCAAAGTCCCCAAAAAGTAGGGGGCATGGGTTGGCTAAAAAACGCTCCGCAAAATCATCGAGAAGACGTAAATCCCCAACATGACTACCATCGGACTCAAGTCTAAGCCGGTATTTTTGGGCAGCATCTCGCGCACGGGGCGCAGTACCGGTTCGGTGATGTCCAGCAATAGTTTGATTAACGGATTGCTATAATCCACATTCGGTACCCAACTCATCAACACTCGCGCCAGAATAATCAGGCTATAGATATTCAACGCCAGCAGCAGAAGTCCTAAAATATTCATGATCAAAATCCTCCGATTGTTACGATTGATGCCTTATTAAAATACAAATACATTAAAATCAGACTAGAATTCGTCGCGTTCTCCAAAAATCGCCCGACCAATGCGGATGAGCGTCGCACCCTCTTCGATAGCGACCATGTAATCATTGGTCATGCCCATGCTCAATTCCGGCAAGGGCAGCCCAAAATCGGCGCTGAGTGCCGCCCGCAATGCTGCCAAATCAGCGAAGATGGGGCGCGTTTGTTCGGCATCATCATAAAAAGGTGCCATCGTCATTAAACCGCGCAATTCGATTCCGGGCAATGCGCTAATCTGCTGTACCGTTTGCCACAACGGTGCTTTCACTGCCGCATCGTGTGACCAGTTCGCCGCCTGAATGCCATCTTTGACTTCTTCGCCAGAGATATTCACTTCCAGCAAAATAGATAATGATTTTTGCTGTTCTAATGCTAATGTTGAAAATTTCTCTGCCAGTTTCACGCTGTCCACCGAATGCACCACATCAAATAGGGGCAGCACTAATTTTGCTTTGCGGCTCTGCACATGCCCTATCATGTGCCAAGTCGGCAATTTTTCTGCCGCTTGATTCACCATAGGAATTTTGGTGCTGGCTTCCTCTACGCGATTTTCGCCAAAGTGTTGCACCCCCGCCGCCATTGCCGCCTGAATCGCTGCTGGTGGATGGGTCTTGCTGACGGCAATCAGTGTCACTTGCGCTGGGTCGCGCCCGGCACGCGCACAGGCTGCCGTAACCTTTTCCTGCACACGGGCGATATTATCTTTGATAGCGATGTCTATTGTCATAATTTTTGTAATGAATGATTCATGTGTGGTTACGCTGTTCAATTGTATCATCATCATGCATGGAAACGATGTGTTTTGCAAAGACTGATTTCTTATACCCCATGGAGATGCATTATGGGTGGCAGTTTGCGTTGCCTGATTTTTTTAGCGATATTCCTGCTGACTGCTTGTACCCCTGCTACCGAAACCACGTTGCCCACATTGGCAGTCCTGCCCACCATAACGCCGGATGAAGCCCTATTGTGTGAGCAGCTTGTTCAAGAAGTGACCCAAACCGTAGATGCGATGTGTGCCAATATTGGGCGCAACGAAGTGTGTTATGGCAATACCCGCTTGGAAGTACAACCACGCCCCGAAGTGCGTTTAGCGCGTTTTGATTCTCCCGGCGATAAAGTCAGCATTACGGCGATTGAATCGCTGCGCCTCAGTCCTTTAAGCACCACGCAGCGCGAATGGGGCTTGGCGATTCTGGCATTGCAAGCCAATTTGCCGGATACACTACCGGGGCAAAATGTGTTGGTGTTTTTATTTGGTGATGTCGAATGGCGCAACACCGAGCAAGCCAGCGCCTATTATTTGCGGACAGGTATCGGGGATGCGCCTTGTGCAAGTGCGCCGGAAAGCGGCATTCTCATCCAAACGCCGGAAGGTGCCGCCGAAATCCAAGTGACGATTAATGGCGTGGATATTCGTTTGATGTCTACGGCGTTTATCCAAGCACAACCGAATGCGGCGATGCGCGTGAGTTTGGTAGAGGGGCAAGGCATCATCACTGCCGAAAATGTGAGCCGGGTTGTTCCAGCGGGAACGGGCATTACCATCCCACTGAATGCCGATTTGCTGCCCGCCGCGCCTCCGTCTGAAGTTGCGCCTTACGACGCGGCTGATTTTGCCACTCTGCCAATTGACATTCTGGAACGCGACATTGAGATTGCTGAATTTGCCGAAGCTGAGGCAGTCAGCAGCGCAGAACCTGCCCCGACAGAAGAAGTGATTCTAACGGAAGACATTCGTTTAACCGAAGAAGCCCTCAGCACGCCAGAAACGAATACTGTAAATGGCACTCTCAATGCCGAAACGCAGGCGCTTGTTCGGCAACTCGTGTTACTGTGGCTGCCGCGCTTGGCAATGCTCTTAGATAGCGTAGATGAATTGGCGTTATGGCTGCCAACGGTCTATCAACCGAATGTCGAAACACAAGTTGCTGCACCTGTTGAAAATTCGGTTGAATCCCCTGCGGATACTGCCGCTGATGATACAAGCATACAAGATACCGATACCAACACCACAACCGACAGTCCACCAGAAGCCGCCGAAGCACCTATCGTCACTGCCGAAGCTCAAGCACCCGATGAAACATCGCCCGATGATAGCAATGATGATGATAACGATGGGGATTAAGGCATGGCGCGGGGCATGAGACTGCTTTGATTGAACCTAACTGCTAACAGCCAAAAGCGAATAGAGATATTGAGAAAAACAGTAACTACTCAGCCCTCATCCCCCAAGCCCCTTCTCCCACAGGAGAAGATACCGTTTTGTAGGGGTTTGGCGTGCCAAACGCCTGTAAGCCCCTCCCTATGAAATGGGGAGGGGGAGGGGTGGGGATTTTTCGCCGATTTACGAGTTTTCCATTAGCACCCGCCACATTTTTGACTCAGCACGATGAGCAGGGTCTACACACTCTAGTCCTCAGCACTATATCATTCGCGCCCGCTTCTTTTTATCTTTGCGTCGTTTGTGTCGCCAGCGCAACATCAATCCAACGCCCGCAATCACACCCACGCCACCTGCCGCCTGACTCACCATCTGCTGCACATGCCATTCTGCCTGATGATTCAGATAGTCTAATATCGCCCTAGTGCCTTGATTCACGATTTCTGGCGGCGGGGGATAAGGGGGTTGTTTTCTATATTCAGTCCCCCAAAATTATATTGGTTTTCAACCAATCATAGATGCTTATGATAGGATAAAAGTATGTATAATCCAGTCAAAGATGGCATAGAAAAAGCAGCACAATCAGTCCGATATGTCGAGGTGAAGCCGCCGAGTGATTTGTCCAGTGTTGTCCATTGTTTTTGGGAGCTAAAAACAGCTAGTCCGCTACCTAGTGATTTTTGTCTTCATGCTATACCCGATGCTTGTGTGAATATTCTGTTTAACCAAGTAGACACAAAAATAGCAGGCGTTACAGCACTGCACACCACTTTTGAAGTGCTTAATCTTGGTAAGTCATTTCACTATGTTGGCATTCAGTTTTTGCCGGGCGTGTGGCAAGGTAACCGGGCGGAAATTTTCGATAGCTTTGTAGGGATACCATATCTAGGTAAATTGCCACTCGTTGAAATAAGTAACCAGCTTCAAAAATTGGACTTCTCAGCCAAACAGTCCGTCTTATCCGAGCTTGTAAGACGGTTTATTGACGAAAAATTAGCAGTATCTAATACTGTAACAGAAAAAATACTGACAAACATTGATAATATTCATACAGTGGCTGATATGGCAGATCTGATGAATATGTCCCCTCGTCAACTACAACGAATACTCAAGCGCATGACTGGATTTTCTCCGCACGACCTTCTAAAAATATTACGTCTGCAACAATCCTTCAGAGGACACTATCTGGCGTTCTATGCTGACCAGTCACACTTTATCCACTCGTTTCGCAAAATCACGGGCTACACACCCGCAGCATATGGCAAAAAGTTTGATGTCTGATTTATACAATACACCCTGCCTATTGCCTGCTACAGTAAGTTTGTGAGCCATAAATACAACAAACTGAGGAGATATTCCATGGCAAAGACGAATGCAATTGGATGGTTTGACATCTATGTAAACGATCTGGAACGGGCGACCACATTTTATGAAACCGTACTAAAGCAAAAGCTTGAAAAAATGGGTGACCCAACAGGTGAAACACAGATGATGAGCTTCACCACCGATATGACATCCTATGGTGCCGCCGGCGCCTTAGTAAAAGCGGAACACTCCAGTCCGGGAGTGGGAGGTACAATGGTCTATTTTAGTGTGGAAGACTGCTCCGAAGAAGAAGCACGAGTTGAAGCCGCTGGAGGTAAAGTCATTAGACCAAAGTTCTCAATTGGAGGCTTCGGTTGGGTGACCCTATGCCAAGATACTGAGGGCAACATGTTCGGCATCAACTCAATGAAATAGCCATTCATGGCATCCATTTGGATTTAGTACGCCAAACGCCTATAAGCCCCTCCCTATGAAATGTAGGGAGGGGTTGGGGTGGGGATTGCCGATTTATCCGCTTCTTCATATTCCATCATCACAAATTTCGACTTCGCACTCAGTACTATTTTATTCACGCCCGCTTCTTTTTATCTTTACGCCGTTTGTGCCGCCAACGCAACGCCAACACGCCTATCGCAAGCACTCCTACACCGCCTGCTATTTGACTCACCATCTGCCGCACATGCCACTCCGCTTGATGATTCAGATAATCCAATATCGCCGCCGTGCCTTGATTCACGATTTCTGGTGGCGGGGAAATGACGGGGTTGTTATTTAGCCAAAAACCGGATGAATAAATTCCACACATAGTTGCTGTCAATTCTGATAAATGCCCCATTTCTATAGGCAGATGACGAACTTGGTTGTCGCTGATGCTTAGGTAACAAAGTTGCTTTAAGTTGCCAATTTCGGGTGGCAAACTGCTTAACTGGTTATCACTGAGATAAAGTTCTTGCAGATTAGTGAGATTGCCAATTTCCGACGGCAAACTAATTAATTGGTTGTTACTGAGATTAAGTTGTTGTAGGTTAGTGAGATTGCCTATCTCTGGCGGAACGCTGATTAACTGATTATCACTGAGACTAAGTTGTTGTAGGTTAGTGAGATTGCCTATCTCTGGCGGAACGCTGATTAACTGATTATCACTGAGACCAAGCGATTGTAGGTTACGAAAGTTCCAAATTTCCGGCGGAACATTGCCGAACTGATTATGACCAAGACCAAGCGATTGCAGATTGGTGAGATTGCTTATCTCTGGCGGCAGACTAATTAATTGGTTGGCACCAAGACCAAGTGATTTCAGATTAGTGAGATTGCTTATCTCTGGCGGAACACCGATTAACTGATTATCACTGAGACCAAGTTCTTGTAGGTTAGTGAGATTACCAATTTCTGGTGGCAAACTGCTTAATTGGTTTTCCCATAGCTCAAGCGATTTCAGGTCGGTAAGGTTGCCGATTTCAGGTGGCAGGCTAATTAATTCGTTGTAACTAAGATCAAGTTCTTTTAGGTTAGTGAGATTGCCGATTTCAGGCGGTAGACTTATCAATTTATTGCTAATGAGATTAAGTATTTGCAAGTTGGTGAGGTTGCCGATTTCAGGCGGTAGGGCACTTAATTTTGTGTCACCAACATAAAGCGTATGTAAGGCAATAAGATTGCCTACTTCTTGCGGCAAATTGTTTAATTGATTGCCACCAAGACCAAGCGATTGCAGGTGGGTTAGATTACCGATTTCCGGCGGCAAACTTTTTAGTTGGTTGTTTTCAAGCCTAAGCGATTTCAAGTTGGTTAGATTACCAATTTCATAGGGCAGTTCGGTCAATCCCAACCACGACAGATCCAACTCCGTCGCGCCACTCGCAGCCGCTTCAGCGATGCGTTCACGGGCAATGTCTTCCGGCGTGGGTGTTTCTTGCGCTGTAGCAGGGGCGGCAAAAAATAAGCAGAGGAGAAAAATCAACAGGCAGCGCATGGGGTGTCCTTTGTATCACTCACTTACGCCGATTGTAGCAGCAAAACACGCTCTTTGCCCGACGCTTTGCCTACGGTACAGCTAGTGCTGAGTGCTGAGGACGAAGTGCTGAGTAAAAGTATCGAGTTCACTCAAGTTCAAAACGGGTGATTTTCGGTAGGGTCGAGGCATGCCTCGACCCTTCAACAAGGCACATTTCACCCAAGCTGAACATGCACCAAAATTTTGAATTTGGCACACCAAACCCCTGTAAGCCCCTCCCTATGAAATGGGGAGGGGTTGGGATTTTTCGCCGAGTTATCGGTTTTCCAATGTCACTATGCTACATTCTTGACTCAGCACTCAGTCCTCAGCACTCAGCACTATTTTGAACAATCTGCACAAACACCCATCGTTAAATTCAGTGATTCCTGTCAGGTTGACAGTCGTTCAGGCGCGTGTCACAATAGCGTCCGTATATTTTGCACAGACGGATTCTCATGCTGCTCATTAGCCGTGACATGAATACTACTAATACCCGCCTAAAACATTAGACCGGGGTATTCTGTGCTTATCACTTTTACACTCATACCCCGTCAGGGGTTTTTTCATTTCTAGCCGAAGGAGAATTTTGAACGTGGTCAAAACAAACGGGCAGTTAAACAATCCCCAATATGTTGTGCCGGAAGCCAATATCATTCCGGTTTATGATTATCCATCGCACATGAGTCCCATTCAGCCGTCGCGCATGTTCACGATTCGCAATGCGCTGGCAAAATACAAAGAAAAATTTGGTCAAGCCGCCCCCGTGTATGATGCCTCACAGGGTGATGGCGGCGCGAGTTTGCCGGGCGTGCCGAAAGAGCTACTCGTGCGGGCAGCCGAATTACAAGCTGAACACGGCACGGGCTATGATAATCCGTTTGGCACGCAAGAATTTCGTAAAGCTACTGCCGAACAATATTGGCAGTTCAAAGCGGAAACGGGCTGGGGACCCAATAATATCATTTTCACGCAGGGCGGGCGTGATGGGCTGAACAAAGCCTACAGCGCCATGTGTTCCTTGGGGCATGGGCGCGTGGGGGATTTGCTGGTGGTCTCACGGGTGCCGTGGGTCAGTTATAATTGGGGTCCCTACAGCGTCGGCTTAAATGTGCTGCTCGCCCCCGGTGACCCGGCAGAAGGCTGGCGTTATACGCATGAAGGCATTAAAGCCTGTGCCGAGTTTGCCGAAGACCAAGGACGCAAAGTGGCAGGCATCGTCATCACCACGCCGGATAACCCCACCGGACGTACCATGACCAACGCAGAACAAATCGAACTGGCGCAAACCGCCTTAGCCGCTGGCTACCCCTTTGTGTTGTTCGATTGGATGTATCATCGCATCAACGACACTGGCACACCCTACGACATCAACGAAGTGCTGATGGCATTCAGTGCCGAAGACCGCGATAAACTCATCTTTATGGATGGCATCACCAAGAGTCTCGGCGCATCTAATATCCGCAGCGCCCATCTGGTTGCCAGCAAAAAAGTCGTGGATTTTGTCAACAGCCAAGCCTCACACGGCGTTACCCCTTCCTATTATGCCCAAGCAGTCGTGCTGGCTGCCTACGAAAAAGGCTTCACCGAAGCGGCATCCAGCATTGTCAAACCCATCAGCGAGAGCCGCCATATCATGCGAAAAGCACTCTCTGAAAGCGGTGTGGCGCATATCATGGGCGATGGTTATTATGCCTTCATTGATACGACGCGCTATATCGAAGCCGCGGGTTACGAAAATGCCGAACAAATTGGCAGTTTTCTAGCTGAAGAACATGGCGTAGCGATTGTACCGGGGGTGCATTTTTCACAAGCGGGGGCAAATTGGGTGCGCTTCTCGTATGCTTTGCCACCGCAAAAAACCGAAAAAGCCATCGCGCAGTTTTTTAGCGGGTTAAATACGCTGTTGAAATAAAATTCAGCAACCCATCAGGCTGTCAACGGCATACACGCTAACAGCCTGATTATTTTAGATAGCGATCCACATTTTTGGCAACTTCTCGCCTTATGCCGATTGAATGGCTTGCAAGACTGCATCGGGTGCTTCCCAATTAATCAAATGCCCGACCTTTGGCACCCATATATTGCGGGCGTTGGCAATGCGTTTGCCCATTTCTTGCGAGTGCCACGTTGGCGTCGTCTTATCTGATTCGCCACATACAATCACTGTTGGCAATTGGATTTCAGCAAGGCGCGGGTAAAAATCGGCTTGGGTCAAAAATTCCAAGACAGGCATCAATTGCTCATGTTTTTGCGCCGCGAATACTTGGTTAAACACTTGAATTGCCGCTGGAAAGGGCGTATCGCCACATAAAGATGCCCCAAAAAACCACCCATAGGTATCCGATTTCATGATACGCTGGATGAGTCCCCGTTTTATCAGCGGAATTTGCATTGCATTCTGGGGACTACCTTTGAGTGCTTGCCCGGCTAAACCAGCACAAATGACCGCTGCTCGCAACCGTTCTTGAACCACTTGGGGCTGCATGACCAAGAATGCCAATGTCAAAAAGCCGCCAGTCGAATGCCCGACGAGAATGCCATCGCGTACATCAAAATGCTCCAACACAGCGCGATAATCGCCTGCCATTTGTTCTGCCCCAATGCCGTCGCTGCCAATCGTAGATTGCCCATGTCCGCGCAAATCAAACGCGATGATGCGATACCCGGCGGCAATCAATTTTTCGGCAATGACGTTCCATTCGAGCATGGTCACACCGTAGCCATGTGCCAGCACAACCGTTTTTCCAGTGCCGGCGCTCACCGCTTGGATGCGCGTGCCATCGTCGCGGATAATTGTGGTGGGCGTGCCTTGCAGCGGACGACTCAGGGTGTCGTATGGGATGGGGTTGGGATGAGATTTAATTTTTTGGGCGGCATTTTTGGCAACCCAATGTAGCCCAAATAGGGCAAGTACCAGTACTAGCAAAAAAATCCACATTTTAGTTTGTCTTTCTCAGATACGAAATAAAGGTTTTTATTGATGATACCCACGAATCGGCACAATGGTTGGTTATGAATTTTTGTCTTGCATGATGCGCCGGGCGGCTTCGACTGAGCCAAATTTTTCGATAAGTTTGATTTCTATCTGGCGGTAAGTATCGCGCATAGACATGTCCATATACGGGAATGCCAACCATACATTCATCAGCCCAAAAATTGCACCCGTCGTAATACGGAAAAACGGGGCAGTCTCACGGATTTGCCAAAGATTAAAGGGCGGATAACTCAACAATTGGCTGAAGCCATCTAAGCCGATGGGACCCAGCGCGACAAACACATAGAGTAAAATCGGCATGGGGCGCAAACGGCGGCGCACTTTGGGCAGCGCATACACGCAGCCACCCAGAAACAACGCCGTATAAATCGCCACATCGCGGGCGCACAGCGTCGTCTTATAACCCATCTGCTCATTGCCTCTAAAATCACGGGCGGCGAACTGCATCCAGACGGTAAAATCGTCCAATTCGGCTTGTGTCATCTCGCGGTTGAGGGGTTGTTTCGTCCAATATTCAAACCAATAGCCAAACTGCTGTTGATAGGTTTCATCGGCATAGGCATAAGGTTCAAATGGTTGATAGGGTGTGCCAGCCGCGCCGCGTGGGTAAAAGGGCTGTTCGCCAAACAAAAAGATAGACCGGAACGCGAATTGATGGCACATCGGGCTGTACAGCGTATACAGCACATTAGCAGGCGCGGTCAGTCCGAGCTTCATCAGCAGGGGGGCGACCCAGGGCAGTGCCGCATAAATGCCCACAATCACCAGTGCGATTCGCAGCCAATTGCGGGCAAGGTTCATCAGTCCTAAGTTCAGGCGTAAACCAAAAGATTTTTTGGGAGGAGTCGTCATGGGTTATCCGCAGGGCAGTGGTCAACCGCCGCCCGCAGTGCCGTGTCTGCGACTGCACCATAAAATATGGCGTTGATTTTGCCCGTAGGCGAAATCACATAAGTCGTCGGCAAGCCTGGCACCCGGTAGCGCGTTTGTTGTTGTTGGTTGTCATCCATCAGGATAACAAATGTTAGCGCGTTTGTCTTTAGCCAGTCCGCTACGAGTGCCGGATTTTCGCCCGCATTCATGCCAACCACCTGCACACTGGCGGGGCATTCGTCTTGGAGCAGTTGCAGCAGCGGCATCTCCACTTGGCACGGGATGCACCACGTCGCCCAAAAATTGAGGATAACAAATTTGCCGCGCTGCTGTTCCAAAGTGAAAGGCAGATTTTCGGCAAAAGTTCGCCCGGTGATAGGCGGCGCAAATGCCCCCATTTCCGGCGCAACATACCTATCCGCCACAAACTGCCCGGTATAATCAGCACGATTGGGCAAGCCAGCAGCGATGAGCAAGCCAAGCGCGAGACCCATCGCCACTAAACCCAGCCCAAGCCGGGCATAATTCCGTGAAAAATGTTGAACAAACCGCCGCATTAGTGTGATGGTTTGTTCAAAAATAGCGTTATTTAGCATCATTCAATCGGCGGATAGATTGCCAAAGACTCTAACAGGCGCAGCACTTCTGGGCTGGTAATGACGCCTTCGCTATCGCACGCTGGACGATTAACGGTCAGCACTAAGCCGAAAGTGTCCTGCGGTACATATAACACTTGGCAAATTTGCTCACGGGCGGCAGGGATTGCCCGCAGTGTTGGCACGGCATCCATGCCAATCGTGACACCTTCTAGCACTGTTTCTGGCAGCAAGCGATTTTCGACTTGGATAGCAAAAGCCACTTTATCCGCGCCGCCCGGCAGGGTGTCATCGCGCCGCAGTGTCAGCCACGGGATAGACCCGGTGGGGGCATTGATATAATAGGTTGTGCCGAACTGCGTCAATCGCCAATTTTCCGGCAGCAAGAATGCCGCACCCACATCATCCAAACTGACTTGGATGGGGCTGCCCTGCGCCACATCAATAAATTCAAAATCATCGGTGAAGGTTTGCCACAGCGTTTCATCAAACGGAATCAACACCAGAATAAACAGCCTATCCTCACGGATGAACAGCGCCTGCCGACTGATTGCCAAGCCGGGCAGTTTATCAGTCATGATGGCGGGTTCGCCGCCGATAGTGGTCATGGCAAATTGCAACTCTAGCCCAACATTCTGCGCTTCAATCTCTTGCTGGATTTCAGCTAAGGTGCGCCCCTGTGCTGGCAGTACAAAAATGCTGAAGCGGGCTTGTGGCTTATCCGGCGTGGTGGCTTGTTCTGTGAGTTCGACTGACCCATCGGGCTGTTCGCTAATCTGGAAACCTGCCGGATAGATGAGGCTGTAACCAAAACGAGCATTAAACAATGTCTGAATAATAGGGCGTTCCGGTGTCACGGGCGGCGTAATCAGCGTGAAGGATTCCAGCATGAGTGTCCATAAGGCTTCAGCTTGTTCGCTAGCTGGCACGAACATAGCGTCCACCGGGGTCAAGGTGAAGATATACAGCAGGTTATTCGCCAGCAAAAATGCTTGCCGATTGCCGATGTTGCCCGGCAAGTTATCCGTCACAAGGGCTTCAACACCGCTGAGGGTGATGCGGGCAAATTCAATGTCCACTTCGGGCAGTTGCTCGCGCAAGCTATCTTCAATGTCGTCCAGCGTCACATCGGGCGCGACATTCACGCTGATGCCCAAGGTTGGCGAGGCGGTATCCGCAGCGGGGGCAACCGGCACGATGAAAACTCCACCGCTGTCCGTGCCAGCGGTAGCGACAAAATCTGTGGGATATAGAAAACAGAAATACCCGGCAGATTGATACACCAGTTGATGAGTCTCACTCGGTGCCGGACATTCATCTGGGGCAGGCGGCGCATCAGGAATAGCCGACTCGGTTTGTGGTGGGGGAAAGTGAAATGAGATGGCAATCGTGCGCCATAAGTTCTCATCGTAGGGGGTCAGCGTCAGCGTAAAGAGGTTTTCTTCGCGCAGCCAAAAGGCTTGGAACGCGGGTGGTTCGCCGGGAATTTGATTGGCGAATAAGGCGGGAACACCTGCTATTTGCCCATCCGCAAATTCAATCTCTGAATCCGCAAATTCTTGGGCGAGGGCAGTTTGGATGTCGGCTAAACTTTGCCCAGTCGCGGGGGTGATGGTTAAATCGAGTTGGGTCTGGTTGGGAGCATCGGGATTATCGGTGATGATACGCAGTGCGGCTGCCGCCGTTGTTTCGGTGGTATAGCCTATGGGGATAATCAGGCAATAATGATTGACCGCATCGTAATAACCAAACGTGTTGACATTATCTCCACGCGGGCAAGAACTCGGCGGATTGGCTTGGGGGGTGGTGTCTTGCGCCCCACTAATCGCCACAAAAAAGATGAGCAGCCCCGCCGCCAGCATCGCCAGCCGCACACGGCGCAGTGTATTAACCCAAAGGTGCATCGCAGTTTCTCCTGATATGTAGTTGCCGTTTGACGCTGTGCTGGGCAGCCATTGGTGCTTGCCGCAGCGTGACTTCATCAAAACTTGATACGCTCTTGCTTGATAGCCTACGGGCATAATCCTATAATAAAGAGACCAAACATCGCACTATCCGTTACAATTACCGCAAATGCGACTTTCTGGATACTCATAGGATAAACCCACAAGATGGCAGTGAATCGTGAAGACTACCTCAATATGATGGAACAAGCCGCGAATCGTGTGCCGTATTGGGCGCGGAGTACCAACCCGATTGTGCGGCGGCATTTGGGGCTGAACTGGCGCACGCTGCCCCCACAAATCCAACCGCTGATGGTGGGTGTGGGCATTTGGGCGCTCATTTTATTGATTGGGCTGATTTTGCCGATTGTGCGCGATACTGCCGCCATGCTGTTTTTGTCCTCTATCATTGTGTTACCCGTGACAGGTTTATTATACGCGCATGTCCTCGTGACTATCGCTGTGACGGCTGCCGATACGATGCAAGAAGAAATGCGGAATAACACTTTATCGCTCTTGCGAACCACGCCGATGTCTTTGGAGCAGATTTTTCTGGGCAAAATTGCGGTGGCATTGTGGAAGCGCATGGATGATTTGGTGTTGGTGTCGCAGGTGGTGGTGGCGTTTGCGCCGCCCATTTTGTTGGTGGTGTATTCAGAATTTTGGGCGTTAGACCAGTATCCCGTGATGTCGCAGGTGATTGTGATTATCTCGCTCATCGTATCGCTGCTGCGGCTCATCATCGAACCGGTATTTATCGGTACTTTGGCAATTTTCATCGGCGTGATTGTTCCCAACCGAGCGACAGCTATCACGGGTACAGTGGCATTGAGCGTATTTTATTTTGTCATGATGAATCTCATCAATCGCTTGCCCTTCATTCGCGGCGAAGAATTATTGGATGGTACCATTATTCCCCCCAACCATCTGATGATTGGGGTGTTTGAATTTGTGCTGCCGCTGCTGCTGCCCGCGCTGCTCTCGTACCTGTTTTTACGCTTGGCAGTTCGCAGCGTGACCGCAGATTAAAAGCGGCAACATCCTATGCTACTTAGGCATTGTCAGGCAAGGTTTCGCCCGCCAGCAATTCGGCTTGTGCTTGCGTCGCCAAGCGGTCAATAAAATCATCCAAATCGCCATCCATGACGGTGGGCAAGTTGTAATTGCTGTGGTTGATGCGATGATCCGTTACGCGGCTTTGCGGATAATTATAGGTGCGAATTTTTTCCGACCGATCGCCGCTGCCAATTTGCCCGCGTCGTTCTGCTTCTTGGGCAGAGCGTTGTTTTTCGTATTCGATTTCGTACAACCGCGCCACCAGAATTTGTTTGGCGCGAATACGATTTTGCAGTTGTTTACGCTCATCTTGCACTTCGACGACGATGCCGGTGGGTAGGTGCGTCATCCGAACTGCCGAATCCGTCGTATTGACCGATTGCCCGCCCGCACCCTTGCTGCGGAACACATCCACGCGCACATCATTCATATCGAGATGCACATCCACTTCGTCCATCTCTGCCAATACTGCAACTGTTGCTGTGCTAGTATGGATGCGCCCTTGGCTTTCGGTCACGGGTACACGCTGCACGCGATGCACGCCACTCTCGTATTTCATGCGGCTAAAAACGTTAGCGCCTTTCATCATGAACTGAACGGACTTCAGCACATTGCCGCCCGCTTCATTCATATCAATCACTTCGACTTTCCAGCGGCGGGCTTCTGCATAGCGCGTGTACATGCGTAATAAATCGCCTGCGAAGATGCCGGCTTCGTCGCCACCTGCGCCTGCCCGAATTTCGATAATGGCGTCTTTGCCATCACGCGGGTCTTTGGGCAGCAGCATCAACGTCAATTTTTCTAAATGTTGGGCAATCTGTTCGTTCAGGCTTTGGACTTCTAATTGTGCCATTTCGGACATTTCGGCATCGTCGGAGCTTTCGAGCAGTTCTTTTGCGCCGGCTAAATCGGCTGCCATTTTGCGATACTCACGGAATGACACCACAATATCTTCTAAATCCGAGCGTTCCTTGCTGTATTCGCGCAGTTTGTCCTGATGCTGCATGATGTCTGGGTCAAGCAGCAGGCGTTCTAATTCTTCATAGCGTGCCTCGACGCCTGTCAATTTATCTAACATGGTGTTTGCCTCAGATGATAATCAAAATACGAATAGAATAGGGTCACAACACTGGGCATTGCCGTAAACGACCAACGCCCACCAGATGTTTCTGTGGGATAAACGAAAAAGGGGGCTAATGCGCGTCTAAACGCATAAATTTAAAGCGATGATGATGCATAAGCAAAATTATAACGCAGGAAGCGCCGGGCGGGTACGGAGAATTTTTTAGAGGGCATTGTTCTTACTGTGCAAAATAGGTTATATTTGTCCTAATGATTGGCACACAACACTGTAGGACAACTGGCATGACCCCGGAAGAATTTGTAACGCGCTGGCGCAGCACGACGTTAAATGAGCGCCAAACCTACCAAATGCATTTTGCGGATGTGTGCCATCTGGTGGGCTATGACCCGCCAGCGGGCAGTGGCATGGATAAGCGTGGCAACATTTTTGCGTTTGAATACAGCCTGAAGAAAGACGCCGGCGGGCAAGGTTACGCCGATGTCTTCTTGCAGGGGCATTTTGCGGTGGAATATAAAGCGCCCGGCAAATACAAAGATTTGCAGGCGGCGTATGACCAACTGAAACAATACCGGGAACGGCTGTTTAACCCGCCGCTGCTGGTGGTGACAGATATTCAAAATTGGGTGATTTATACCAATTTCCAAAATACGGAAACGCGCCCCTATACGTTCACCCATGAGGATATTGCCAACAACAGCCGCGTGCGTGAATACATCGAAGCCTTATTCTTTGCGCCGGAAAAATTGCACCCGCGCCGCAATACCGAACAAGTGACGCAGGAAGCCGCCGAAGCCTTCCGCCTGATTGCTGATAATATGCGCGGCTGGCGGGCGGAACCAGAACGCATCGCCCACTTTTTGACGAAACTGGTCTTTTGTTTGTTTGCCGAAGATGTGGCGCTGCTGCCCGCCCTCTCGGACACGGGCGCGGGGGTTTTTAGCACCATTATCGAACAAACGCGCACCGACCCGCGCCGCTTCATCAAATACGCGCATGATTTGTTTGAGGCGATGAATACGGGCGGCGATGTGCTGCTGCAACCTATCCCCTATTTTAATGGCGCGTTATTCGCCCATACGGAAGTGGAAGAATTGCAGCTAGAGGCGCTGACCGAACTTGCCCGCGCCGCCCGTTTGAATTGGGCAGCAGTCGAACCCGGCATTTTTGGCACGCTGTTTGAACGCAGCCTTGACCCCGAAAAACGCAGCCAATTGGGGGCGCATTATACGGGCGTTTCCGATATTGATTTGGTGATTGACCCGGTGCTGATGCGCCCGTTGCGGCGCGAGTGGGAAAAAATTCAAGCGCAGGCACGCCCCATCCGTGAGAAATACGATGCTGCGCTGACAACCAACAATCGTAAATTGCAGACGGATTTACACAACCAATTGGCGGCACTGCGCGAACAAATGCTACGCCGTTTGCGTGAGGTGCGCGTGCTTGACCCGGCGTGTGGTAGTGGCAATTTTTTATATGTGGCGCTGCAACGGCTGATGAACCTCGAAAAAGAAGTGCTGTATCATGATTTGTTTTTGGGCATGACGCGCCCCATGCCCGAAGTGCATCCGCGCCAATTGTATGGCATGGAACTGAACCCGATTGCCCACGCGCTTGCCAGCATCGTCGTGTGGATTGGCTATATTCAGTGGCGACAGAATAACGGCTATGGGCGGGCGTTTGGCGAGCCGATTTTGCAAGATTTGAGCGAGAATATCCGCTGCATGGATGCGATTATTTTGAACCGCAGAGACGCAGAGGCAAAAGACCTCACCCCTAAATCCCCTCTCCAAAAAACGGAGAGGGGACTTGAAAACGCCGCTACGACTCCCCCTCGCCAAGATTTGGAGAGGGGGCAGGGGGGTGAGGTTGACATGCAGACCCCACCCCAACCCCTCCCCATACCACAAGGAGGGGCTATAGACCCCGCGTGGTTTCCCGATGTGCCGATAGATGTCATCATTGGCAACCCGCCGTTTTTGGGCGGCAGCAAATTACGCGGCGAATTGGGCGATGCCTATTATGAGACGCTGACCAAAGTCTATGCCGGGCGCGTGCCGGGCTTTGCCGATTTGGTGTGTTACTGGTACGAAAAAGCGCGGGCATATATCGAACAAGCACAAAGCGAAGGGCGTAACGTCCGGGCGGGCTTATTGGCGACCAACAGCATTCGTGGCGGCGCAAACCGTGAAGTGCTGAATCGTATCAAAAAATCCGGCGATATTTTTATGGCGGTATCCGACCGTGAATGGGCATTAGAAGGCGCGGCGGTGCGTATCAGTATGGTGGGGTTTGATGCGGGTATCGAGACCGAAAAGCGATTTAGCACGGATGGCAAGACTTTTGCGCCCGTCACCAATATCACGCCAGATTTAACCGCCAGCGTGGACATTACGATTGCGAAACAACTCGCAGAAAATCTGAATTTGCAATATGAAGGAACTAAAAAGGGTGCGAACTTTGATATATCGGATGATATTGCCAAAGAGATGCTTACAGCAACCAACCTAAATGGCTATTCAAACACAAATGTTATAAAAAAATGGGTGAATGGGAATGATATTGTACAGCGACCTAGAGGTATGTGGGTTATTGATTTTGGCACAAGCATGTCTCTTGAAGAAGCATCTCATTATGAAAAGCCCTTTAAATATATTGTACAGCATGTAAAACCGAAATATGGTCAAACTCGCAATAGATGGTGGTTGCATGAGCGTTCTAGACCTGAAATGCGTATTGCTCTTGCAAATCTGCCACACTATATCATAACACCTAGAGTTGCTAAACATCGAATCTTCGTTTGGATGGAAAAAGATGTGTTACCGGATAGTGCTGTAATTGCTATAGCCCGTGACGACGATTATTTTTTTGGCGTGCTGCATAGCAAAATTCATGAAGTTTGGTCGCTGCGTATGGGAACATGGCTAGGCAAAGGCAATGATCCACGCTATACGCCCACCACCACGTTTGAAACCTTCCCGTTCCCGTTTGTGCCGGGCAAAGAAGATAAGCAGAATCCGCATGTTCAAGCCATCGCCGCAGCAGCGAAACAACTGCACGAAGAAAGAAGCGCGTGGCTGACTCCTCACCTCACCGTTAAATCCTCTCTCGACCCCACCCCTAACCCCTCCCCATACCACAGGGAGGGGAATCCGACTCCCCCTCTCCATGCAATGGAGCAGCACCTTGCGACGGCTGACCGGGGGCAGGGGGGTGAGGTAAAAATGCATAAAGACCGCACCCTCACCAACTTGTATAACGCTTTAGCAGTGTTCCGGGGCAAAGAAAGCATTCGCACAGTACCCGCAGCGGGTGATTTTGCGCCGCGTTTAGATGCGTTGCATACGACCTTGGATGCAGCCGTGTGTGCAGCGTATGGTTGGGATGTGGCGATTTTGCAGGATGATGAGGCGATTCTACGCGAATTATTAGCGTTGAATCTGGCGCGAAGCGTACCCCCCAACTCTCTCCCCACTACGTAGTCCCCACCCCAACCCTCCCCACTGCGTAGGGAGGGAGATGCACAACGGCACAGGAAGTCCCTTTCTCCATGAAATGGGGAAAGGGATTTAGAGATAGGGGATAAACGAAAAAAGTTATCCGAAATTCAGGCTGTTTAGGTGCTGCCTGTGCTTTCGGTGGTGGCTTCCGGCGTGCTAATGGGCGTCAGCGATGGCGTAGCAACAGCGGCAGACCCCGGCGGCGGTGGTAAGGGCAGGCTTCCCGGTGGCAAGGGGGCGAGTTCACCTTCGCACAGCGGCGGGATATTAAATTGCTGGCGTTGGGCGCAGTTCAGGTCAGGGATAAAGCGGTTGCGCCGCGCCCAAAGTTCCAGATTAGCGGCGGTTTCAATCGAAATGGTTTTTACTTCGCCACTCAACGTCCCAATTAATGCGGCGTCATTGCGCGTAAAGACCACGCTGGTAATCGGCACATCCTGTTCGCCAAACCGCTGAATCAAATCACCGGTTAGCCCATCCCACAAGCGCAAACTGCCATCTTCCGAAGCCGATAGCAGATTGATGCCATCAAACGCAATGCTGTTGACCGCGCCACTGTGACCGACAAAGCGCCGCAGCAGTTGCCCGCTAATTTGCCCACCTTGAATATTAATTTGCCACAAGATAATCACGCGGTCTTTGGCAGCACTCAGGAGTACCAGTTCAGGCGCACCGCTAATGCTGTTCCGCACGGTTGAAAATTGCAAATCCGTCACGGCATCGCTGTGTCCCGGTAGTTCTGCCAATTTGTTGCCGACCAACATATCCCATAACAAAATTCGTCCATCTTCTATCCCCGCTGCCAAAAACAGCCCATCAGGACTGATAGCCACAGTGGTGACGGCATCATTCGTCGTTTGAACGGGTCCAACCGCGCCGGGATTGGGTGGTGGGGCGGCAGCATCGGGCGCGGGGATGGGCAGCGGCGTCGCTGTAGCGACTACTTCACCTGTGGTTATTGGAGCGCGTAAATCAAAATCGCGCACAACTGCCCCGGTATCCACATCAAACAAGCGCAAAATGCCGACTTGCGTAAAATTAGGAGAGCCTTGCCGGAAGAAATGAGCGCCACCCCAGATAACATATTTGCCATCGGGCGAAAACGCCACATCATCTACCCACACGCGGTCATCTTGGATGTCGGGGAAATCAATCGTGAAGCGTTGCAAAAGCTGATTGGTGGTCAAATCATAAATGCCCAAATCGGTGCTGCCCCGCGCAATAATGACTGTATTGTCGTTGCTGCGCGGACTCAGTGCCAATGCTGATTGCGGAATATCGGAGCGCCCAAGGTCAATATCGGCAATGGGGGTCAGGTCAATGACATTATCAGTTGTGGTGTCTGCCACAGCGTTGATATTTTCGGCAGGGGCTTCTGGGGGGTTAATCACCACCACGCGCCCAAAATCGGTTGCGTATAAAATATCGCCATTGGGAACTAATAGCACATTGCTGATGCTATCCGTGACCAGCGTAAAATCTTGGATTCTGGAAGCCGATGGCGCGACATCCCACAAATACATCACCCCATCGCTGGATGCCGAGATAATGGAGTCACCATCGGGCGTAAAAGCGGCAACATTCACGCGGCTGGTATGCCCATTAAACTGTTTGATGATGATGCCATTCCGCACATCCGACAGAAAGACGCCAAAATCATCCGACGCCGATAATATCAATGACCCATCTGGGCTGAAGGCAACGCTGTTGACGGGACCATTATGGGCGGGTTGTTCTTGGAGTAATTGATATTGTGGCACAGTGTTGTTATTGCTCAACTCCACTTCGCCCAAGCGCCATAATAACGGCACGCCCGAACCGGCAACATCCGAGGTAACGAGCAGCGACCCATCCGGGCGGAATGCCCCAGATTTAACGCGCCGCACATCGCCATCGAACAAAATATAACCATTGCCAGTAAAATCCCAAGTTCGCAGCCCATCTTCCGCCGCGATAAACAATAAATTGGTCTCTTCGGGGTTAAATGCCAAATTATTAATAGACGAATTGGTGCCGGGAATTTCTTCGGCAATCAGACCACTGCGAACATTCCAAACCAAGATACGCCCATCCCCTGAGCCGGAGGCAATGCGACTGCCCGCCGGACTAAATGAGAGGGCATTAATGGGCGACCCATTATGCTCATCGAACACCAACAACGGCTGTCCGGTTACAACATCCCATAAGCGCACAATGCCATTTTCATCGCCGCTTGCTAGCAATGTCCCCTCTTGATTGAGGACGACCACATTGACCGCATTCTTGTGACCATACAAAATGCGTACCAAACCCCCATCCGGGATATTCCAGAAGGTGATGCTGCCATCGGCATTGCCGCTGATGGCTTGTTGGCTATCACTGGTGACGACAATGCTGTTCATCGCCCCATGCCGACTATTATAACGACGACGAGGGGCATCATAAATCAGCGCGATAAGGATGCGCTCGGCTTGCGGCACAGGTTCACTGACATTATTGGCTTCAATGGCTAGGCGTAAGGCTAACGGCGCATTGCTGCTGGATAAACCGCTAGCACTGGCTGCCAGCGCCAAACTGCGGGCGCGTTCCGCTTCTACCCGCGCTTCTTCTTCGGCAAAAACGGCGGTTTCTGCCAACGAGACTGCTGTACCTTGCGCGGCAATGGCGGCTGTCGAGCGAATCAAGGCTTCTTCTTGGGCAGTTTCGGCAGCGGCGGCATTTTGGGCAGCAATCGTCGCTTGAACCCCGACGGCGGCGGCTTGTTTTTCAGCTTGGTCGGCGTTGTAATCGCTGGTTAATTGGGCAGCGACGGCGATGGTGGCTTGTGCCAAGGCTTGGCTGCGGGCAGTCCCGGCAACAGCGGCATTTTCGGCAGCGATACCGGCTTGGGTTCCGGCTTCATCAGCACTATCCAGCGCCTCACCTTGGGCAATCGTTGCGGTGGCTAACGCCTCGCGGGCAATCACCACCTGCGTATTCGCAAAATTGCCTTGATTTTGGGCTTCGATGCTTGCCTGAATAATAAAAATGGAGGCAATCACCCCAGCAACCAGCGCCAGCCCCATCACGCCAATGATAACCCGCTGCAAACGGCGGGCGCGGCGTTCTTGCAAGCGTTCCCGTTCGATGCGGGCGGCTTCTTCGGCTTCTTCGCGTTGGCGCTCTTGGATACTCGCATCCAGAAAATCTTGATCCAGTTTTGCCAAAATCAACGTTGTACTGGCTGCCCATTCGGAAAATTGTACCAACTGCCCGCCACGCAGCAGCGAACTGCGGTCACGTTTGGCGGTTTCCCATTCTTGGGCGCGAGCGGCAAGCTGGCGCTGCAACCGCACATCGGAGCGCCCTTCGCTCAACCACGTTTTCAAGCGTGACCATTCACGGATTAAGGCTTCATGCGCCACTTCAACAGTAGGCGTGCGCGTCGTGGGGTCACGGTCAAACGTCAGCAAGCGATAATTGCCGAAAGTATCTACAATTTGCTGCATCACTTTACTATCCCGCGATGCGGATAAAACTTCGCTCATCAGCGCCCGGCGGCGCGTATCTTCCGAGCCTTCGCCCAGTGTCACTAACCGTAAAAATAATTGGCGCGTCGTTTCTTGCTGAATATCGGTCATCTTCAAAAAAATTTCTTCGGCACGTTTTGCCAGTGACCCCAACACCCCGCCCAATTCGTTATAGGCGCTCACGGTCATGATTTGCCCTTCACGCCGTTCAAACAATTCCGTGAGGGTATATTGCAGCATGGGCAGCACGCCCGGTTGCTGGCTAACTTCCGCGACGACTTGCGGCACTAACCCCTGCTGAAACACCACATTCACGCGCCGCGCCGGACCCGTGATAGATTGGGTGAGTTCTTCAGCATTCATCGGGACAACCACTTCGGTGCGCTGCTGCATAAGGGCGCTGAAGCGGGGTACCATCAGCGGACGGTCATAAAAATCGGCACGCATTGTCACGACGACCCGCAAACGGCTGTCTTCGGCAATGACTGCTTCATAAAGATTCTCTAAGAAGGCATTGCGGTCATTATCGCTGGCTTGGGTGAAGACTTCTTCAAATTGGTCAATCACCAAGACCAATTCGCTGTCATCTTTGGGCAGAATATCCCACACAATATCATGCAGGGCGCGGGGGTTTGACCGCAAGCGCATCACAATTTGCGCGATTTGGTTGACGGAGACGCTGATGATGGCTTCTTCTAGTTCCACAATCGGGTCAGCGCCCGGCAGCATTTCCACGATAAACCAATTTTCCGAGCCTTGGATTGCCCCGGCACGCAGCGACGGAATCAACCCGGCTTTGACGACGCTGGATTTGCCCGACCCGCTAGGACCAATCACTGCCAAAAAGCGTTGATATTCGTGCGCTTCGACCATGCGCCATAACAATTGTTGAATCAGTGCCTCACGCCCAAAGAAATCGCCGGCATCGCCCTCTTGGAAAGCGCGTAAGCCTTTATAGGGGTTATAGACTTCGCCCACTTGCAGCGCAGGCTGCATTGAAGTCGTATCCCAATCATCCACATCTACGCCCAGCCCAGGACCCGCTGCGGCAATATCCACTTCGGATAATGCTTGCTTCAGGTCTCTCACCATCTCCATGATGTCGGCATAACGTTCCGTCGGTTCTTTGGCGGAGCCTTTTTGCAAGACGGCGTTCACCGATTCGGGAAATTGTTCTAAATAGGGCAGGTCTTCGTTGGTATGTTTGATAAACAAGGCAATCGCTGATTTCGCATCTGGGTAGGGGTGAACCCCGGCGAGCATCTCGTACAGCACCAGTGTCATGCTATAAATATCAGCGCGATTGGTAATCGTCTGTACATTGACTTGCTCTGGCGAAATATACCCCGCCGACCCGGTGATGCCGCCACCACTGGTTGTCGCCCCACTAGATTCGACGGTATCCAGCGCAATCCCAAAGTCAGATAAATAACCGTTGCCTTCTTCATCCAGCAAAATATTGGCAGGCTTCACATCCCGATGCACCACATTATTACGATGAGCAATATGCAGCGCCGATGCCACCTGCGTGAATAATTTTGCTGCCGCCCGCGGTTGCATTGCGCCTTGTTCGCGCAGCATTTCTTTCAGGGTGCCACCGCGCAGCCAACGCAGCACCAAAAACGCGCCATCCGGGTCACGCCAATAATCAATCAATGGCACAATATACAGGTGTTCTAGGCGGGCAATCAGTTTCGCTTCGGATTCAAAGCGACGAATAAATTCTGGGCGATTGGCATATTGGGGCAAAATGACTTTAATTGCCACTTCGCGGTCAACGACAGTTTGGGTCGCTCGATAGACCGCGCCGAACCCGCCTTCGCCAATTAACTCGTGTAGGGCATAGCCCTTGATGGTTTTCCCAACAAGATGTTCAACAAGATTTTCCATAGCCGCTGTCCCTGATATTGTGCTGCCGGGTAAGGCTGGCGCTGTTGTGTGCTAACTAAGGTTGGAGCATCAAAATTTATTCACCAGTATAACTCGGAATTAGCCACTGACCAAATGCCCGAAACAACATCACAACGTCTTTCTAACGGCATTGCAGATATTTTGGGTGATTGAATCAAAAACAGGCGCATGATTGCACCTGTTCGTTAGTGGGTTATCCGTCCCGTTACTCAGGGACCGTTGCCAAAAAAGGTGGCGTCAAAGAAATCAGTATTCATGAAAGCACTGCCGCCCCCGCCGGAAAAACCAGAGTTATCCCCAACAGCAGTATCCCCCGGAAAGCCGAAATCGAAAGTGTTCAATACATCAAAGGTATCGCCACCGACCCCGCCGCCCGTGTTGTTGTTGCCGCCATACAGCGTGTCGGTGCCGAGTGTGTCGGTGATAGAGTCAAAGTTATCGTTGCAGTTATTGGCAACTGCTGCCCCAGAATTATCATTGCCGCCGTACATCGTATCATCGCCCGCATTGCCATTAATGGTATCACCGCCATCGGTAGATGCGGCTGGAACGCCCAAAATGATTGCGCCGGGCGGGGGCGCGACTGCACCGCCGCAGACACCGCCACCATAGATGATGTCGTTATTGTTCCCGCCATTGATGGTATCATTATCCATACCGCCATAAAGCGTATCATTCCCATCTTGCCCATCTATATTATCGTTGCCGGCACCTGCGTCTACCACATCATCGCCACCGCCAGCATTAATCGTATCGTTGCCACCACTGCCCGCGATGTTATCCGCTTGGTTGCTGCCGGTCAGGCGGTTAATGGCATTGCGTAAGAACAATTGGAATGTGCCGAAAATATTTTGGGCAACGGTTGTCTCGCCCATATTGATGTTGACACCGCCCCCAGTAAAAGTGCTGAAATTTAGCCCATCACCACCGGGTGAATTATTGAAAATATCAATTGTCGCTGTGCCAGTGCCATTGCCGATAAACCGGAAGTTGTTGGTCGTGCCAGCCACTGTTTCGATGGTGTAGTTGGTATTGCTATCGGTATCAATCACATATTCGGTGAAAGTGGTGGTAGACCGGATAGTTTCAAAATTCAGATAGGTATCGGTGGGCGAACCATCGGTAATCGTCACCGCTGCGCCAATGTTAATCGCCGGGGCATTGCCGCTGTAAATCAGTGTATCAGTGCCGGCATCGGCATTGAAGGTATTGGCTGTTATATCGTTCAGCACATTAAATACATCGTTGCCAGCATCGGTCGTGATATTTTCTAGGTTATAAAGATAATCCGTCGTACCAGCAATGGTCATATAGCCATACCAACCGTAATAATCAATGCGGGTATCGGCAGTGCTAGTGGAATCCAGCGAATCAACGCCTTCAACCCCGTTAAATTCATTAGAGTTGGTATCCACCGCAACGGTAAAAGTATCATCGGCAGTAGACCCATAAAACGAATCCATGCCCGTAAAGGTTGCTGTGCCTGTGCCGCCCGTAACAGTGCCAGCCGCAAAGCCCGCATAATCTATGGTTGCGGCGATATTCACATCCAAATAATCGTAGCCAACGCCAGCATTAATCGTGCCGGTTTGGGCATCTATGGCGTTGAGGGTGACGTAATCGTTAAAATTGGCAAAGTTATAGACCTCAAAATTATTTAAGGTATCCACAAAGCCACTGGCATTGTTGAATAACATGGTACCGCCGCCGTTATACGTCAGCACGACGCGGCTGCTATCGGCAATGTTGAAGGTATCGGCAGCGCCTGCACCCGCATCAAAGGTATGATTGCTGGTATCGTTGATGAGATTAAAAGTATCATCTTGGGCAGTGCCAACAAACGTCTCAAAATTAAAGAGGGTATCCGTGCCGCCTTGCGTGACCGTAAAGCGATTGCTGCTCACTTGGTTGACTTGAACAGCGGTGGCATTGGTATCGTAAGTCGCGGTATCTACACCGCTGCGGGCATCGAAAGTGTTGTTAGCGGCATCAGTTTCGATACTGAAAGTATCGGTGCCATTGAATGTATAAATTTCCTCTATATTTTGGAAGGTATCGAACAGCGCCCCAGCCGCGTTGGTATCCCGAATTTCCCCATTGCCACCCACGTTATAATCTACAAAGAGATTTTGTGGTACGATGTAAGATAGCGTATCTACGCCAACACCCCCAATAAAATTATTGACGATGCCATCCGTCACTGTGACGACATCTATGTAATTGCCATTATTGCCGAGATTAAAATTCTCAAAATTGCGGATATTATCGCCATTGACGAAACTACCACCCGCGCCGTTGTAATATAGATAATTAGAAAAACCACTAAACACATTGAGCGTATCTACGTCTGCGCCACCATCAAATGTATCGGTAATGCCATCGCTGACGACGTTAAATGTATCATCACCCATGCCCGTATTAATAGTCAGGGAAATGCCTGTTGTGTTATTGACATTAACTGTATCTACGGCGTCGCTGCCATTGAGCGTTTCAAAATTTAGCAGGGTATCAATACCGCCGCCCCCCGTGACGGTTACAACGTTGGATACATCGAATGTCACGCCGCCGCCGTTATAATTGGCGACATCGGTGCCAGTGCTGGCATCAAAAATATTATTCTCAGCATCCACTGTAATGTTAAATGTCTCGGTGCCACCGCCTGTTGTGATATTTTCGACACCGGTTAAAGTATCGCCAAAATTGGTTGTGCCGCCACCCCCGCCCGTATAATTGATGGTGATTGCCCCATACCCAATAAACTGCACGAGGTCGGTATCCGCACCGCCATTAATAACATCTGCGCCTTCGCCATTATAATCGAGGATAAAATCATTGCCCGCCCCGGCATCTATCGTATCATCACCGCCCCACGGGTCAATCCGGTTGGCAACGGCGCTGCCCGTTAAAATATCATTCCCTGTTGCGCTGCCAAAAATATTTTCGATGTCGGTCAGGGTGCCGAGGGACGTACCACTGGCAGTCAGAAAAGCTGTGCCAGCGGCTAGGTCAACCGTGACCGATTCACCGGCACTCACATAGGTGATGGTATCACCACCAGCAAAGCCGACTACCGGGTCATTGGCACCGCCGTCAATGGCATTCACGCCTTCCCAATCTTCAAAGAAATCATTGCCATCATCCCCAAATAATTGGTCATCGCCGGGTCCCCCGAACAGACGATCATCATGTCCGCCGCCCACCATATAATCATTCCCAAGTCCACCATACAAGTTATCGAACCCAGGTCCGGCGTTCAAAATATCATCGCCGGCTTCGCCATACAAGTCATCCGAGCAGCTTGACCCGCCTAAGCTGTCATCGCCCGGCGTCCCATTAAACGTGCCGAAGAAAAAAGTCGGGTCAAAACCACAATCAATCACATCTGGGAGGATAATCTCGATAGGCAAGGCAGGCAGCGGCAGAGGTAGAGCAATGACTTCTATTTCTACCGGGGCAGGCGGCGGCGTGTTGACGACAATCGGTTCAAAACTGCGCCCGGTCGGTTCACTAGAAACGCGGATACATTCTGGGCGATTGGGGTTGCTCTGGCAATCGTCTCCCCGTACCAATAGTTCAGGTCTGCTGCCACTGCCGATAATCAAGTGATAATCAAAAAAATAAAAATTATTCAGATTCAGGGCAACGTAATCCACCATTGGCTCGATGCCTGTTTCGGCTTCGGGTGCTGCCCGCACATTGATGGTATAAATCGGCACATCGGGCGTATTGCGCCAAGCGCGATTCGTCACGGGGGTCTGCCGTTCTTCTATGGCGGGGATAAAGGCTAACGCCCCCCGCGAAGCAAAGACTTCTGGGCGAATATCTTCAAAGCGGGTCACGGGCAGCACTTCCACTGCCACATTCAATCCTTGAATTTGTGGGTCGGGGTGTTCGCCAGCCACCATAAAAGCGCGTCCCGGCAGCAGCGGATTAATACGGTCTAACAGGGTGCGATTGCCCGTGAGAGGGTCGCCGCGGAACAACATGACCCGCACGAGACCGCTGTCATTGGTCATATTGGTGACATCAAAATAAAAGAGAGCTTTATCGCGGGCTTTATATTGGTAAATCCAAGTGATATACGGATTATCCCGCTGATTGCCTGACCGAATAAAATTGCCATCTTCATTATAGAGCGCCAAACGCGGCAGCACTTGATTATCTAATCCATACACCACTATTGTGACTTCTTCATCAGGGAGTGTCCCGAATGAATAGCGTTTGGTAGGGGTGGCAGCATCCAGCAGCACATCATCGGATTCAAAATAATACAAATAGGTGGTATCTTCTAGCCGGGCTGTAATCTGCTGAGGAAGTTCGCGGGTAGTCTCTGGTTGCGTTGTGGTTGTTTCATCGGCGAACAAGGGCAGCACCACCAAGCCAATACTCCAAATGAATATTAGCATCCCCAAAAAACGTCGCAATTTGTGGAAAAACATAGGTGATAACTCCCAACTTGCCCGGATAATGTCATTGTAAGTTCTTTTCAGAATAGTGGCAAGCCTTCTGGAAAAACCACGCTACCTTAGTATAGATTTCCTACCCAAACATTACTTTTGAAATATCGTGAGGCGCAACCACCATTGCCTGAATTGTATCCCTATGCTGTTTGCTGTATGATTAGCCTATAGGACGAAGGCAAACGCAACGGTTATAATGCATGGAAAATTCACTCACAGGGCAAGAAATTAACGGGTATCGGATTGGTCCCTTATTGGGGGTCGGCGGGATGGGTGAAGTGTACCAAGCCTTTCCAGCAAACAGCGATACTCCCGTCGCTATCAAATTTTTACGGATGGATTATGTGGATGACCCACATTTCCAAGCCCGCTTTATCCGCGAGATTCGGATTATGCAGGCGCTCCAGCATGAAAATATCGTACCCATCTTCGATCATGGGTTGGTCGGTGGACGGCAGTTGTATTATACGATGCGGCTGATTAGTGGCATGTCACTCTCCACGATGATGCGGCGGCAAAAAATTTCACCGCAGGCATATGACCTCATCTTGCAACAAGTGTGCGCGGCATTGGGATTTGGTCATGCCAATAATGTGATCCACCGCGATATTAAACCCGATAATGTGTTTATGGAGCGTGACGCCGCTGGTAAATTGTTGGTCTTTTTGGGGGATTTTGGCTTGGGCAAGCGCGAAGGCATGGATAACACCTTGACCGAAGCCGGTGCCGCTGTTGGTACGCCGCATTATATGTCACCCGAAGCCATCATGGGGGAGCGCCCGACACCACAATCGGACATTTACAGCATTGGTGTCCTCAGTTATGAAGTGTTATTGGGCAAACTCCCCTTTACCGAGCCGCAGCCCCATAAAGTGGCTATCGCTCATGTCACCAAACCGGTGCCAAGACCATCGGTGTTGAATCCGGGTTTTCCGCCGGATTTGGAAGATGTGCTGCTGAAAACCCTAGAAAAAGTGCCAGCGAATCGTTATGCCAGCATTGAAGAATTTTATCAGGCGTACCAAATGGCGTTGGACGCTATGACCGAGAGCGAAGCCAACACCACCTATGCTGCGGATAATGGCTAGAGGCTAACTGCGCCGAAAAACCAAGCGTCGGTAGCGTGGACGCCGATAGACCGGACGCGGAAACATTAACACTGAAGTGAGCGATTTGCCCGACGACGTTTCAACCAGTGGCAGCGGCTCCGCGTTGTCGGTCGTCCTCCTTATCATCAGCGGCTTTGGTATCTTCTTCTATTTTATCGCTGATGCCGGGGATGTTAAATCGCTGGATGCCCGGCGGAATCGGTGTCGTGAGATGTTTTCTATCGGTCACACCGGGGATATTAAACCGTTGAACGCCGGGGGGATTGTTCATACTGGGTGTTTTTAAGCGGTTGATATTGGGCAGGTCAATATCGAGTTCTATTTCCAGTGCATCCAATCCCATCTCAAAGCGATTCCACAGGCGCTGTTCATCGCGTTTGGAAGGGCGGCTTTGGGTGATGGCTTGCACCAAATACACAATATCGCCACTTTCCATGAAGCTGCTTAAATACCCCTGTTTGACCAGTTCGTATAACGCGCCATCAATTTGCGATTGAGTGAGGCGCTGTCCTTCTGCCATATTTTTCATTTTATCGCACAAGAGCCGGTACGGCATCTCGCGGGGTTCTGCCAGCATCAGCATGACGGCTGCCTGAGCAGCGGGCAACTGTGCGTAATCGGAGGCTTGGTTGCTTTTATCCCGTGACTCCCGAAAATTGTTCGTCGAACTGCCCATAACGCACCCCGCAAATCAGAAGAGGACAAAATATTTTTGGACTCGTTTGCTAGGAGTATAACACAAGAGTACCCCTTATAGGCAATGCCCCCACGTTAGAATCGGGCGTGTTTTTCATCTGTGGCGGTGCTTGCTGCCTATAGCCCGCCCATGACAGTTCTATCAACAGGCTGATATAATCGGCAACAGTAAAAATTACGAAGGAGTCAAACATCTACCAATGGAAATCTTGCAAACAATTCATGGGCATTCGCGCTGGTTGGTATTGTTGGCAGTGGTTGTCCCTGCCGCCTATATGCTCTATGGGGCAGTCGCAGGACGTGCTTATAATCAATTGGCGTATCGAATCATGTTAATGTTTAGCAGCGTCATCGGCTTACAATGGGTCTTGGGGCTGTTGGTCTTTTTGCTGGTCAATTTCAATATGGCGGGGTATCGGTGGGAACATGCCGTCACCAATACACTGGCACTGGTGGCAGCGCACGGACATATTTCCATGAAAAAATCAATCCATGCGGAAACACCGCAACCCAAACTCTACTGGCGAGCCTTAGCAATTATCGGCGTGACGATGCTGCTGATTTTTGTTGGCGTGTTCCGGCTGCCCGGCAATGGGTGGAGTCGCTAAAATTAGTACCAAAAATCGGTATCGCTAAAATCCAATATCCGTTATAATGCGAGATGTGATGTTCTCGGTTTGTTTTTTGTAATTTGTGTCAGATGAGTGCAGGATAACAACCTTATGCCTTCGTCTTTGCCCCGCATTATCACTGTAGACCCCACTGGCAGCATCCCGCAGCAAATCCGGGGCGCGGTGGATTTGATGGATCGCCTGATTATCCAGATTGATGTTCCGTCTGGCGAAGAGGCATTGGATGAACTGAAACGTAGCAAATGTACGGCTATCTTTGCGGCGTGGTCGCCCGGTGGCAATATGAAAGGCTGGGAACTGGCAGCCAAAGTCAAACAAATTGCGCCCGATACGCCGATTATTATCTTAGCGGATTACACCGATAACGAACTGGACTCGGATACACAAGCCTCATCGCCGTTTATCTATTTACATCGCCCATTTGAGATTGACCGCTTTTTACGCATTTTGAACGCGGCTTTAGACGGCGAAGATGTGTTTGCCGCCCGCGATAAAAAAGCCACCACAGAAATGTCGGCTATCAATCTTGGTCCCCAATTCAGTGCTGCGCCAGAACTGACGCAACTGGATAAAGCCCGTAGCTTGACGGACAAACTCATGTCCGATTTGAACGCGATGGCGATTTTATTATGCACCCGCGAGGGGAATGTGTTGGCAGAACGGGGTACCGTCGGCTACGTAGACCGCGATGAACTGGCACAAAAACTTATCCCCACGATGGTTGCCAATATCGAACTCAAAGAAATGGTCGGCGGCAATGTGTCGCTGCTGCAATTTTACGATGGCGAAGAATATGATATTTATATTCTGTCCGTCGGGCTGCATCATTTTATGGCAATTATTTTCGATGGGCAGCGTGGCGCTCGTGAATTAGGGGCTGTCAGCCGCTATGGTCGCCGTACTGCTGAAGATTTGATTGGCTTATTAGGCGCAGAAGCGTGGATTATCCGGCGCGAACAGCAGCAGGAAAAAGCCGCAACCACGCCGCGCAAGTCCGAAGTGGCAAAAACCATCAAGACGCAGGCGGAAGAAGAAGAAGAACCGCTCGAACTGGCACGCGCCGAACTATCAACGCCCGAACCCGAGCCTGTTTCGGCGATGCCGCAGTTAGACGCTATCCCCGATGATGAATTTGACCTCGATAAAATTTTGGGTGGCAGTTTTGATGATAGTGACGGGGCAGATTTATTCAGCATGGATGCCATGGAAGAACTGGCGAAACTGACGGATGGCGGCAAAAAAGGCACCCTCACGCCAGAAGAAGCTGCCAATCTGGGGCTGATTCAAGGCATGTGATAAACCGTATCATCATCAAGCACAAGAAAATGGACGGGGGGCAGTTGCCCCCTGTTTTAATTAATGACTTTGCCCTGCATGTCGGTGGGAATAGGCAATTTAAACCGCTGGAGCAGCGTCGGTGCGATATTCATCAACTGCTGCCCAGTGATGTTGCCGGCACCGTTGCGCCCCGGCTCATATAAAATAAACATGCCCTCTGGCGAATGATTGGCATCGTCGGGACCCGTATCATTTTCCAATGTAAAATGCTGTCCATACCCTACCGTTCCAACCGTGCGCCAATGCAAATCACCAAAATAAACAATCATATCGGGCGCTATGCCATTCACCTGCTGATAGATGGCTTCTGGATAAAAGACTTGGGTTTTTAAGGTTTCACCTTGAGCGCCGGGGATGGCTTGCAATTGGGCAGCTAGTTCTGCCCGCACTGTTGGATAATCCGCATCCGGGATAATGCCTTGCGGTTCGCGTCCAGCACGATTCATGAAGATACGCCCATAATAACCACCTGTAGACCATGCCCGTGTGCGTGACCAATCTATGGCTTGGCTATCCAATTTTTGCAGGTTGCCAATTACCGGCGGTGTTTTGAAAACCAACCAACCGTTTTGCCACAACCACTCGTTGATGGCAATCGCCCCATCCATGCGTTTTACCCCATGATCGCTGACCACCAACACGGTCACATCGTCGGCTAAACGATTCAAGATGCGCCCCAGCCAACTATCCACTTGTTGGTAATAAGCGCGGATAACCTGTTGATAGCGATTGTTCGGCGCATACAGGCGGTGCTGCGGGTCATGATAGCGCCAGAAGCCATGATGCACGCGGTCTATCCCCATGTTGACGTGCATCGCAAAATCCCACGCTTTGGTGGTGAGTGCCTGTTCCAAAACGGTGTACTGCACATCAGTAAAATCGGTCAAGCGGCGCAGCAAATCATCTTTATCTGGCGTGCGGAAATCGGCAATATCAAAAGGATAGTCTGGGGCAAGTTTTAGAATTTCTTGCTTCAAAATCGCTGGATAGGTGAAGGCGTGGTCGCGCCCCGGCGTCAGGAAACAACTTACCAAATGTCCGTTGATGGGCGTCACCGGGTAGGTTTGTGGCACATTCATGACCAAACACTGTTTGCCCGCCTCACCCAAAAAATCCCACACGCGCTTAACCGTCAGGCTGCGGCTGTCGGCAGTCGTGAGCGCATCGTAACTGGTATCAGCGCGGTTGCGAAACCCATAAATGCCCAACACGCCGGGGTCACGGCTGCTTAACATGCTTGCCCACGCTGGCACGGTGATACAGGGAATCGTCGAGTTCAGAATGCCATAGGTGCCAGTTTGCATTAACTGGCGCAAATGCGGCAAATCAGCTTTAAATTCATCAAAAATCAGTTCAGGCGCGGCACAATCCAAGCCTAAGACCAAGACACGGGTTTTGCGCCGCGAAAACAAATTGACCACACGCGCTCATTTCTGGTGATATTGGGTGTATAACGCTCGGCATAAAAAGCATATCGCAAAGCCCGATGAGAAAACAGCGTGAGAGTCAGCGCGGATTTTGAACATGAACCAAAACAAAAGCTGCATCCTCATTTTGCGGCAAATGCACGGTAAAATGAACTTTTCCAATCGCAATCAACACAGGTGAACTATGTGTGGCATTAGTGGCGTCGTTGACATAACCGGCAAACAGCGCGTGACTCCGGCGGTGGTGCGGCACATGACCGCCAGCATCCAGCATCGTGGACCCGATGGCGATGGTTTTTATGATGCGCCTAACTTGAGTATGGGGATGCGCCGCCTGAGCATCATTGACGTAGATGGCAGCGACCAACCGCTATACAACGAAGACCACAGCATGGCACTGGTCTTTAACGGCGAAATTTATAATTACCGCGAAATTCAAGACGATTTACGCACCGCCGGGCATCAGCTTCGCACCGAAGGCGACGGCGAAACGATTTTGCATCTCTACGAACAACACGGCTTAGATTTATTCCAGCAGTTGCGCGGCATGTATGCTTTTGCGCTGTGGGATAGCCAGCGTGAACGCTTGATTCTGGCGGTTGACCATATCGGCATGAAGCCGCTGTATTTATGCGAAAACAATGGCTGTTTATATTTTGCCAGCGAAATTAAGGCATTGTTCGCGGCGGGTGCGGTTGACCCAAATTTAAATTTGGATGTCTTGGATACCTATTTGAGTTTTGGTTATCCATTGGGCGCAGAAACACTCTTTCACGGTATTCGCCGCCTGATGCCCGGTCACACTCTCATCGTAGAGCAGGGCAGTGTTCGCAGTGTCCCCTATTGGCGCTTTGGCGATGATTATCTGACTCATGAAAATGCCCAAACCCGAAATCCTACTTTAGGGGGTGAGGTTGAAATTGCCCGCGAGAAACTGCGCGAATCTGTTACATTGCATTTGCGGAGTGATGTGCCGTTGGGCTTGTTTCTCAGCGGCGGCGTGGATTCAGCAGCAGTGCTGGCATTGATGCACGAAACCGCTGGCGGGCGCATTCGCACTTATACGGTCGGCTTCAGCGGCGATACGCCCGATAACGAATTGTATCATGCCCGCCGCATTGCCGCACATTTTGAGACGCAGCATCATGAGCGCGTCATTACCCCACAGGATTGGTGGCACGGCTTAGAACGCTATGCTTATTTTCATGATGAACCTAATGCCAATCCGTCAGCAGTCAGTATGCTGCTCTTGGCAGAAGAAACAGCAAAACATGTCAAAGTCGTGCTGACGGGTTTGGGCGGGGATGAATTATTCGGCGGCTACCGCCATCATCAGGCAATTCCGGCATTATTGGCACGGCAAAAATCATGGCAAAATTTGCCCGGTCATGAACAGATGCAATCCTTATTGGCATGGCTAGAGCCGCATTATCCCGCCTTTAAACGCTATCGGATTATTGGTGCTTTGCCGACGTATTTGCCGGGCGTGCGCCACGCCTTGCTGCCGCGTTTGGAAGGGTTGCGCCGCACATTATCGTATGATGGCATGGTGTTCAGCGATGCACTGCGCGACAATTTATATTCCCCCGAATTAAAAGCCGCGTGGCAAACGGCACAGCACAAAGAAAAAACGTATGCCACGATTCTGGCGCATAGTGAACGCCCGACACCCGTACATACCGCGCAGGCATTAATTATCAATACGTGGCTGCATGGCAACGCGCTTTTATCACAGGATAAAGTGACGATGGCACACTCGTTAGAGGCGCGGGTGCCATTTTTTGACCCGGCGTTGTTCGCTTTTGCCGCCCAATTGCCGCCGGAATTGCTGCTGCGCTCCAATAAATATGTGCTGCGTGAGGCATTGCGCCCCATCTTGCCGGAATTTGCTTTGCAGCGCCCCAAACAGCCGTTCAGCACACCGATTCGAGGCTGGTTTGAAACCACGCTCAAGCCGCAGATACAAGCAGTGTTGTTGGATGAAGCCGCCATCTCGCGGCATTTGTTCAACCGTCCAGCGTTGGAAAAATTGCTTCACGCACATTTCAGCGGGCAGCAAAAACAAGAAGAAGTCATTTTCCGCCTGCTGACTCTGGAATTGTGGCAGCAGGCATTCATGCGCCAGAACCATGCTAAAATGATGACAGTGGTTTAAAGATAAAAGGCAAACACGCGATGGACATCATCATACCCGCACCGCCCACCAAAACGCTGCTCACAGGCGATGACCTACTTCTGATTGAGGCACAGCAGCCGGGCAAATTGTTTGAATTGATTGAAGGCGAACTCAAGGAGTATCCCGTGCCAGGTATAGACCACTCAGAATATGAATTTCTTATTGTTGAGTTGTTTGCCGCGTATAAAAAGCAAAATAAGATAGGACGATTTTTAGTAGGTGAAGCTGGTTTTTATACACGCGGTGATAACAAAACTGTCCGTATGGCAGATATGGCGTTTATCTCATATGCGCGAATGCCTGCTGAGAAAAAAGAACCGGGGTATGGACGAATCGCGCCAGAATTAGTGGTTGAGATTGTCTCACCGAGTAACAGCGCCGATGAAATGGAAGAAAAAATTCAGGAATGGCTGCGGTTTGGGGCGCTGTTGGTGTGGGTCGCCTATCCCAAGACGCGCCGCGTGCATGTGTATACCCATGAGGGGCAAATTACGATTTTGAATGCTGAGGATACCTTAACGGGTGGCAATGTATTGCCCGGTTTCAGCGTGGCGGTGCGCGAATTGTTTGGTGAATAACGGCGATGTTTTCATGGGCACTGCGCGGGCTAGGGGGCTGTTTGGGAGCATTTCTGCTCTTGATAGGCATCGTGCGCGGCGTAGCTTATGACAGTGCCTATTTTGCTCATTTACGCCAATTATTGACCTTGCCCGCTGTTCTCCCGGATACGAACACTGCCGATATTGATGCCTGTATGACGTTGTTATGTTTTCTACGCATGTATCCCGGCAGCACCCCAGCAGAAAATATTGAAGCCGTCTTAAAAACCCATCCTTGGATTGGCGAATTGCGTTTCATCCGGCGTGGCAATTTTGGTAGTTCGGATTTGCAGATTTATCGCTGGCAGTGGAGTGGTTTGCAGCCCGCCTTTTTGACAGGCGAAAATGAACTCAATATCAATCGTCCCCGCAATCTGGTAGACCAATTGACGCTGCCCACCACCATTACTTTCGGTGAAATTTGGCTGGCGTTTGGCACACCCTTTGTCACCGATACGCTCTCGCAGCAAGCCTATTATCCGCATTTTGTGGTCAGAACGCCGTTGGTTTGCAAAACCTTTTGGGAAACGCCCGTTGTTTTGTTATTCAAAATACGCGATTTAACCGCACTGCGCGAAAGTGGCGACCAATTGCGCCAGCGCGTGTGCCAGCAGCGCCGGGGATAGGCTTTTTATCTTACGGTTCAATAAAAGTGATGGGTGTTCAAAACATGCTAGAATAGAGATAAGGTATTCTTGGAGACTCCTTATGCAAATGACACCTATTCGCACAATTTTTGATGTTATTACCGATTTTTTGGCAACCAACCCCACGCCACAAGACATTATTGCCTATCATTTGCCACCGGAATTAGAAACACGAGCGCACGAACTCTTGGACTTAAATGGCGAAGGGCAGTTAAGTGAACTTGAACGCGAAGAAATGTTAGATTTTGTGCGTGTAGAAGAAATGATGTCGTTGTTAAAAGCAAAGATGAAACTAAAACTGAAGCGAGCCTCTGAATGACGCTCACCAAAGTACAACGCGAGTTTGTACGCCAACGTGCTGGTCAATGTTGTGAATATTGTCGGTTGTCCGCAATTGGTGGGACATTGCTATTCCATGTAGATCATATTATTCCCCAAAAACATGGTGGTACAAATGATGATAATAATCTTTGTTTAGCTTGTTACAAATGTAATTCCCACAAAAGCCACGATTTAACTGGCTTCGACCCAGAAACAGGTGAAATCAGTCGCTTCTACCATCCTCGTCACCATCAATGGAATGGGCATTTTGAACTACTGGCGACTATGGAAATTATCGGTAAAACACCCGAAGGACGGGCAACAGTAAATGTTTTTCAGATGAATGCTCCCGACCGTGTTGAGACTCGCCGGATACTTGCAGAAGTCGGAGAGTATCCTTGCCAGCAATCTGAATAACATCGTTAGCCGAGTCTATGAAATTATTTGTACTATGCTCTACTTCATTTGCCCTCTGCTTCTCCGCATTTTTCTCATGATGTTTTTTCTGTTGGCTTGCCTGCGCCTGCTGGTATATGACCATGCTTTTTTTGCCGATTTACAAGCCGCCCTGACGTTTTCGCCGCAATGTGCGCCGTGTTATCTGGATATTCGTCCCGGACGCACCAGCATGGATGAAGCGGAACGGTTGTTAGAAGGGCAACCCAGCATTCAAGTCAATACGCGGCTGATGGGACAAGACAGCGCCGCCGATATGTCGCAGGTATCGGTCATCAGCATTCAATTTGACCATATCGCATCGCCATTTTTTATAGCGGGGTGGGCAGAGACAGCGTACAGTGTGCGGGTGGTCAATTGGATTCGGCTGACGACACGCTTAACTTTGGGCGACGTGTGGTTGGCGTTGGGGCAACCACCAGAAATCGCTGTTTATGAGACATTTCAGGTGGCTCGTTATGAGCATTTTTCGGCGCAAACGCCCACCGCTTGCCAACACTTTTGGGAGATGCCCGTCGAAATTATCATTACCGATAGGCGCACCCCACCGCCGCAGCTTGACCCGCGTGATATGCAGCGGACAGCGTGCCAATGGACACAAACCCCGTGATTTCTGAACAATTGCTTATGGTGAGAAAGTTTTATCCTCTGCTATCATGAACAGGATAATGCTTTGTTGATACCGATAGGAGCCTGCATGACACAACAGCTTCCAAAACCGCCGTCCCAGTTGAATCGGATGTGGAGTTTATTGCGAATGGGACCCAAGGGGATTGTGCTGCGGTTTGTTGACCAAGGCAAGCGCAAACTCACGGGTGTACCGCATTGGGGGTTAAGCCGCGTGACGCCGCAATTATATGTCGGCGGACAGCATCAGAATTGGGATGGCATGGCACAAGAGGGCATTGTGGCAGTCGTGAACATGCGCGAAGCAAACTTTGATGATGTGGCGCAAGGGATTGGTGGCAGCGCCCATTTGCATTTGCCCACCCGCGATAATACGCCGCCCACGTTGGATGACTTAGACCAAGGGGCAGATTTTATCGCGCAGCATATTCAGCAGGGCAGCAAAGTGTATGTGCATTGCGGTGTTGGCGTGGGGCGGGCCCCGACGATGGCAGCAGCATATCTCATCAAATATGAACACCTTGCCCCGAGTGTTGCCCTAAAAAAAATCCGGGCTGTGCGCCCTTTCATCCACCTGACATCCAGACAACGGCATCGCTTGGATGAATTTCAGCAATATATTCAGCAGGTCACGCCGCAAACAGAGCCAGAAATGATATTGTCATGAGCCAGAAAAAATCTTCTTCTCTGCTACATCGCTTCTGGAAACCGGCTCTCATACTCATCGTGGGTTTGGGAATATGCAGTATCATACCCATCCTGATGCCCACCTTATTCGCCTTTAGTGCTTTGCCCAAGCAAGAAGCGCGGCATTCTGGCGACGATGCTTTACCTGTGATTCGGCAGTGGTTGGGCGCAGCATTACCACCATCTGCAACAGATATTGAATATTATTATGAATCGTGGACAGATTATTTTGTGTATATTCGGCTGCGAATCGTGCCGGATGATTTTGCACGCATGATAGACGCCGTAGAGAGCGAAGCCTTGTGTTCGGCATTGAACTTACAAGATAATGTGGCAGCAACATTTACCAAATCCCTACAAATGGACTGGTGGACGCCCGAAACCGCGACCACGTTTGCCAGCGGGCAGTGTGGCGGCACACCCCTCATCACCTTCATGGTGGATAAAACCAATGCCGATTTATGGACAATCTATTTGGAATTGGCAAGTTTATAGCCCATTTTAAAAGGAGAAGGAAATTGTATGATAGCTTTCAGCGGTCAGCTATCAGCTTTTCTCTGTATTGGTGCCAATATTTTCTCGATTAATTTATCTCTCAGTGAAAATCTCGGTGTTCTCCGTGTCTTTGTGGTGAAAAATTATGATAAATTACAAATGCAAATCTATTCATTGATAAGTAAAATGCTGAAATCCTTGCTTTTTTCTATGGCGCGGCAACCCTTTTTTTATTGGGTGTTGCATTGGGGATGGTATACGATGGCGTGGGCAATTCCATTAGACCGCTTGCATGAAACCGCGACACTGATTGCCTTTTATCACCCTGCCCCATCGTATCCGGTACATATCCTGATTGTGCCAAAACAGCCCTATCCGAACTTGATGAGTGTGCCAGCGGGCGAAACCGCTTTCATGCGCGATGTATTGATGACCGTGCAGCGGCTTATCACCGAATTAAAATTAGACCGGGCTGGCTATCGCCTTATTTGCAACGGTGGCACTTATCAGGATGTCCCCTTGTTGCATTTCCATTTGATAAGTGATGTGACCTAAATGACCGAAATTCTAACTATCATCTTTAATGTGATTGCGCCGATTTTTTTGATTATTGGCGCGGCGTATTTCATTGGCAAACGCTTTAATCCTGACCCCAAACCGATTTCCGTGCTGCTGATTTATCTGTTCACGCCGTCGCTGGTGTTTCGTGGGTTTTCCTCCATGACCATCGCAGGCAGCGAAATCGGCGGGATTGCGGGCGTGGCAGTGGGTGTCTCGCTTTCCATGATGGTGTTGGGCATTGTGGTTACGCGCTATCATCACTGGAATACCGAATTATCAGGTGCGTTCATCGTCAGCGTGATTATGGTCAATGCTGCCAATTATGGCATTCCGTTAAATCAATTTGCCTTCGGGGATGCCGGCGCAGAACGGGCGCTGATTTATTATTCGGTGACGGTCTTGATTGGCAATGCGCTAGGCATTTTTTTTGCATCCGGTGGTAGTGTATCGCCGCTGCACGCGCTCAAAAATGTGTTGAGCGTGCCTTTAACCTATGCTGCCATCGCGGGCTTATTGGTGAACGCGGGCATTATCACGCTGCCACTACCGGTCATGCGGGCGGTGAGCGATATTGCAGCAAACGGTTCGATTCCGGGTATGTTGGCATTGTTGGGATTAAAACTGGCGCAAACCTCCATCAAAGGTCGCCTGCGCCCGATTGTATTGGCAACGCTGCTGCGGTTGGTGGTTGCGCCGTTTATCGCGCTGCCGTTGGCGTTGTTATTTGGCTTAAGCGGCGTCTCGCTGAAAGTTGCCATCATTGAAAGCGCCATGCCCACCGCTGTGTTAGCCAATGCGCTCGTCACCGAATTTGGCGGCGATGCCGAATTTACCTCTGCCACGACGATGGTCAGCACACTGGTCAGCATCCTCACGCTGACGGTGCTGCTCTCGCTGTTGATGTGATAAACATAGTGCTGAGTTAAAAACAGGCTGGCGCTGATTTGTAGCTCCACCCAAAGGATTTTTTTGAAACAAATTCAATACAAAACAAGTGCAAAAATCAAAATTATGTGATTTAATAAGAGGTATCTAGCTTTCTTGAGAGGATATGCAATGGATCCCATTACAATAATTGTCTCATCACTCGCATTGGGCATTGCTGCTGGGATTAAACCGACTGCCGAGCAAGCTATCAAAGATGCTTATCAGGGGTTGAAAGAACTCCTACAGAAACGATACGAAATTAGTTTAGAAAATTGGGAAAAGAAACCAGAATCAAATGCACAAAAAGCTGCAATTAGTGAAGCACTTGCCGAAAACAAGGTAGGCGAAGATGCTGAAGTTGTTGAAAAAGCCGGAATACTTGCTGAAACGGTTGAAAAATCTTCGCCGGAAATTGCTCAAACCATCGGCGTAAACCTGATAGGTGTGAAAGCGGGAATTGCTACTTTCCGCAACATAAGAGCATCACATGACTCGATAGGTGTGAAGGCAGAAGGCGGCACTTTTGACCGTCTCGAATTTGGTGATGTGGAAACAGATAATAACCCAAAAAACGATTAGGGGCAGCCGGAAACCTACCAACTCCGGTTGCCTTATTTCAAAAACCTACAATTGGCACATTTAATTTTAACCAAACTATCCTGAGCGAAATTGAGCGTCAGGTAGCTGAAATTCGGCATAATCTGCTCGAAGGTTTTTATTTTGATGTCGTCCATAATCGCCTCACTGCAACACTGGAAGATGAAATTAGTGCTGAATTGAAATTGACGTTTCAGCCCAAAGCCGTTGAGAATCGCATGGGCAAAGTAGATGGCGAAACGCAGACGATCCAAGAAGATGCCGATGTCGTCAACATTTTTGAACGCACTGGTGGCAAACTCCTGATTTTAGGTGCGCCGGGGGCGGGCAAAACCACCACACTGCTGCGCTTGGCAAAAATGCTGCTGGAAAAAGCACAAAAAGACGAATTCGCCCCCATTCCAGTGATTTTTGAATTATCCGAATGGGCGCAGGAACGCAAACCGCTGGCAGAATGGCTGCCGCAAGTCATCGCTTTCAGGACGCAATCCAAGCCGGAACGTTGGCACGACTGGTTTTTGTCGGAGAAGCCGCACATTTTGCCGCTGTTGGATGGTTTAGACGAAGTACCAGCAGAGTATCGCGCCGAATGCGTGCAGCGCATCAACGAATTTTCTGCTGCCCTCACTATGAAAGTGGTCGTGTGCAGCCGCAGCATCGAATATGAGCAATTAGGCGAAAAATACCGATTGATGTTGAATGGTGCGGTGGAATTACAACCGCTGACCGATACGCAAATTGAGAATTATTTGCGTGAATTGGGCATGAAAACCGATGCTTTGCGCTTGCTGATGATTGAGGATGATGCTTTGCGCGAACTAGCACGGCAGCCATTGATGCTGAATATGCTGGTGTTGGCGTATCAAGGGCAAGATGCGCTGGAACGCTTTTTCACGGCAAAAACGCCGGACGAGCACCACCGCCATATCTTCGCTCGTTTTCTTCATACGCGCTTCGAAATGCTGTTGAATCCCGCCGCTAAATATGAAAAAGATGCCTCGATGAAATGGTTGCGCTGGCTGGCAAAGCAGATGAATCACCGCAAATTGCAAGCATTTTTTATCGAAGAACTGCAACCGTATTGGCTGCGGGATGAACTAACACAGGAAAAATATTTTATGAGTTTGCGAATAATAGCTGCTTTAGCAATGGGTATATTTGCTGCACTGTGGTTAAAAATATTTACTATATTACTTAATTCTATAAATTTTCTCTATTTACCTTTTTCTGAGTTATGGTGTCAACTAGCTTATATTGTATGTGCTATGTTCTGGGGTATCTTGTTCGGTTTGCCAGCATTGGAAGTTTTTAATGGGGGAACTGGTTTGGTATTATTAAGACTTCTTGAAGATCATAATGATAATGATGGCAAACTAATTGTTCCGATAGAATCTGTTAAATGGTCAACAACAGATTTTTTAGCATGGTTTCCTATTTTTTTTGTACTTGGGCATGAAAAAAATATGCGTTTTATGTTTGCAGTTAGTTTTATAGTCTGTTTTTCAACAAATAATTTGATATTTTCAATATTACTAGGATTAGCTTTCTTAATTATTTCACCTTTAACAAAATCTATTGATAAAGCATTTGTTATAATTAATTTTATTAAGAAAATGCCCAATGAGGCTATTTGGAGTTCTTGGCATATTAGTATATACTTTGTTATAATAAAAGGTCTTATTTATGGATTTATATATGGATTAACAATTGCAGTTATTGAAAAACAAATATTAAGGTTTCCAATAGGGTTATTTATAGGTATAGTTTTTGGATTTCTAAATAATAAAGGTATAGAAATCGTTATCCAACACATCATCCTCCGCATCATGCTCACCCGCGAAGGCAGTACACCCATGAATTATGCGGCATTTCTGGAAGAATGTGTGCGGCGCAAAATTATGGTGCGTTCCGGCAACGGGTATAAATTTTTGCATCGCTTATTGCAGGAACATATTGCAAGTAGCGATTAGCTTTTGGCTGTTAGCAGTTGTTGGTTAAAATGCGATGATGAAAAACAAAACCCATCATTCGATTATTTTTTCCTGCTCGTCTTTTTCGGCAACAGTGGTTTTTCGGTTACAAGATCATAGCCGACAACTGCCGCTAATTGGTTGGCTTGTTGATGAAAGAGATGTGCCACTTCCCACACAATATCCATCGCCATCTTTAGAGTGACTGTTTCGATATTGTTGAGTCGTTCTGCTGCCAATTCCTCTGCCAATCGCGTGTATATCAAGGCATATTTGCCAAAATGGTCGCGTGGATTCTCATTGGGAGCGATGTTTAAATCTTTGCGTAGTTGTGCTGCCGTTCTTTCCCATAATCCTAGATACATCTTATCTGTTGTCAGGGCGTACATAGTCGGCGGCGCATCAATGACCGCATTTTTGAGTGCCTCGACAAATTGTTTGCGCGTTACAATGCCTTCCACACGCAGGGCAATCCAAGTATCCGCTTTGCCTTGTGAACGATATTTGTCTACAGCGCGATCCAATGAGCGAAACAACCCCAATTCTGGGTCTTCGGTTTCTTCTAAGCGTTCTGAGCCAACTTGTGCCAACCATAATTTGAGAGGTTCGGCTTTGGGGGAAGGGACAGACTGGATGAGTCGGAGGACTTGCTCCCGATTCATCACATCGGTTAAATAACGTTTGCCATCAGCAGCAACGAGCTTCAGTCTCTTACAATCTGTCAGGGACTCGTTCCCTTCTTTTTTGAGGCGTCCTTTTAAGACGTGATAATAATTTTGAGCGCGTTTTTGGTCAGCATCAAGCAGTTCAGCAATAATATCAGTAACACTGTAATACCATTCGTTTTCACTCCATTCTTTGCGGATACGAGTGGCATTGATGGAGTCGGTGGTTATCATGTCATTCATAAAAAATCCTGTTCAATCAAAAATTACTTCCTTTATATTTTAAGTACACTTGATTTTTATGTCAACTGAAATCTCTATATCTTTTGTGGTTCAATATTTTCTCAGTGAAAACCGCTGTGCCTCTCCGTGCCTCGGTGGTGAAACTTTGTTTTTCGTAACTACTCAGGTTGTGTTTTCGCCCTCATCCTAAATCCCTCTCCCGAAGGACAGGGACTTCACACGCCACTTGTTTGTCGCTCCCATTGTAGGGGCATGATGCATCATGCCCGATTTGAAATTTACCGAACTAAAATTTTAACTTACATTATCGGTTTTGCGTTTGTAACGAAAAGCCAATAGCTAACAGCCAAAAGCCCTCATGTTATAATTCTCCACACTATCCGAAAAAATAACTCCTTCAGGTTTTTGATTATGACTTACGAAACGATCCTCACCCACCAGCGCGACCATATCTTTGAAATCATCCTCAACCGCGAAGATAAACGCAATGCTATGAACTGGCAAATGCTGCAAGACATCGGCAATGCCATAGATGAAGCTGAACGCGCCTTTAATGCCAACACTGCCCGCGTGGTCTTTATCCGGGCGAATGGCATCGCCTTTTCATCCGGTGTGGATTTAAGCGGTTTTCTGGATGGCGACAATCCTTTTGGCGAACACTGGAAACAGAATTTGTTCCCAATGACCGCCGCTTTCCAACAGGTGATGAACAAAATTGAAAATTGTTCGCTGCCCACCTTTTGTTTGATGCACGGCTACGCATTAGGCATAGCGATGGAAATGTCATTGGCGTGCGATTTTCGTATCATCGCGGAACGCACCAAATACAGCTTGCCAGAAACACGCTTGGGCATGATTCCTGATGTGGGCGGCACGGTGCGGCTGGTTAAATTGGTGGGACCCGCACGGGCAAAAGAAATCATTATGACCGGACGCAACTTAGATTTAGCCACTGCCGAAAAATGGGGTATCGTGAATTATGTTGTGCCGAAAGATGAATTGCTGAAAAAAGCCGAAGAACTAGCGGCGGAAATTGCGCTCTCAGCACCGCTGGCAGTCAGTTATACCAAGCGCGTCGTAAATCACATCATGGATAATGAATCCGATTTGAAGATTGAAGCGTGGGCGCAGGCACAACTTTTCCGTACCGATGATTTTATGCGCGGGGTACAAGCAGTCGTAACGAAACAATATCCGGTGGAATGGGAAGGCAAATAAGCGTGAGATAGAGGCAGGTAGGTTATTCAGGTGGGCGGTAATCGGGCGCGTTTTCCCCAAACCGAATCGAGCGCGATTTACCCGGTTCGCGCACAATCCAGCCCATGCCTTCCAAGCGGTCAA